>NZ_JAWXVZ010000002.1:0-404144 GCF_033843645.1 Nesiotobacter zosterae
ACTCTCGAGACTGACCATCTCAAAAGCGGTCTGCTGGGGGGAGGGTTTCTTCAACATACCCCATTGAATCAAAAGTCCCCGCATAAAGCGAGGACTTTCAATCACTTTGTCAGCAGTCTGAGCGGAGGCGCATCAGCGTCTCCGCTTTTTTGTTTTTGGGTCCGTTTTTCCTGTGCTGACTATCCACAGAGGTGTGACGGCGATCACATTGTCTGTGCTTTGTAATTGATTGGTTGTAGCGGCGTGGGGTTGCCAGCTGAACGCTCGCCTCTGGTATGTCATTCCTTCCCGAAATAATCGATAAAATAAATAATAATATCATAGTCTTAGGGTGAGTCGTGTTCAGGTTTGGTGTCATCCTGTTACGGTGATGTACTTAGGGTTGCGCACTCCAGGGTTGTACGTTTTGAAGAGTTTGACTGGGGTGTGACAGGCGCGAAGGGGGCTGTTTAAGTTGTGTCGAAAAAGACACAGCCGAATATCACTGATTTCTAATTGAGTTCTTATTACGAGATACAACCTTGCGGCTCACAGCGCCGTGAGGCATCAACAGTGGCGTTGGCGCTAGACGAAGCGTTTGGATCATTTCACCGGGGGCGGTGAGGGGTTGATCCAAGCCACCAGCGACAACAGGGGTAAGAGGAAGTGAAAGCCTGCTCCAAACAGTGCTTTCAAGAACTTCTTCAACACAAATTAGAGACTCTTTAGAGGTCAGGACACATGAAAATTAAAGCACTTCTGCTTGCAACTGCTGGTTTTGCTGTTGCAGGTTCCGCATCCGCTGCTGATCTGCCAGTAGTAGCTGAGCCAGTAGACTACGTACAGGTTTGCGACGCATACGGCGCAGGCTTCTTCAAGATCCCAGGTAAGGACACCTGCCTGAAGATCGGTGGTCGTATCCGTACTCAGATCGTTTCTGACAACCTGAACGACAACGACGACACAACAAAGTACTCTGACTACGACGCATATGTTCGTGGTTATCTGTACCTGACTTCCATGACCGACACTGAAATCGGTCTCATCAAGACCTACACCGAGTTCTACAGCGAGTGGGACGAAGCTGGCGACAGCGCTTCCAAGGTTGGTTCTGCATACGTTCAGTTCAACACCTCTGCTGCTGACATCCTGATCGGTCGCACAACTTCTGCGTTTGACGGCTTCACTGGCGCTGTTGATGTTGGTGCAATTGGCCGTAACTGGTCTGATGAATCCACTCTGCAGATTACTGTGTCCAAAGCACTGGGCAATGGCGTGACTGCTGCGCTGTCTGTAGAAGATTCTTCTTACCGCAATGGCGATAGCAACTCTGCAAACTTCGTAGGTAAGATCGGTATCTCTCAGGGTTGGGGTTCCTTCGAGGTTGCTGGTGCTGTTCACAATCCGGTTGCAGGTGTTTCCTGGGACCACGATGATAACGATGCTACACCCGATCTCTTCGCGAAGTCCGAAAACGATATGGGTTACGCGATCCGTGGTACTGCAACCTTCAACCTCGACATGATTGCTCCAGGTGATGCGTTTGTGTTCCAGGCTGCATACGCGGACTCCGCAGCATCTTACCTCGGTATTTCTGCACCTGAAGGTTCTGATGAGATCGAGACTTTCGGCTTCGATGTACTTGGTGCAAAGGGTTACGCTCTGGGCGCTGGCTTCACCCACTACTGGACGTCTACCATTGCAACGTCCATTGACGGCTCCTACGCGTCTTTGGATATTGACTACAATGGTTTGGAAGCTGACATCGACCGTTGGGCAATTGACGCTTCCATCGGTTGGTACCCAGTTTCCGGTCTGGTTATCGCCCTTGACGGTGGCTTCGCTAACACCGAACTCGACTACAAGGCAGCTGCTGCCGACGACGTCGACTTCGACGAAGCTAAGATCGGTGCACGTGTACAGTACACCTTCTAATTTGACTTAACCGTCATTTAGATCGAGAAGGGCAGGCCTTTGGTCTGCCCTTTTTGATTCCGGGTTGGACAAAAGTGGCCGCAGAGCCGATGGATCAGGCCGCGCGAGGCGATCCCAAGGCAAGACCTAGCATGGTGAACGAAGTGTTAAGCCCTTGTTGCGCAGGACCTATCTGCGGTTCTTTGTTGCTCATGTTTCTTTAAGTTATTGATTTGAATGCGCAATTTTTCAGGGTGAGGGTGCTTCTGGAAGTCCCTAAGCAAATTGCACTGCATACTATTCGGGAATGGATTGCCCTCTACAGGGCAAATAAGCTGAGGGTGTGACGCTCGACACAGACCAACTACATGAGGTGGTCATATAACAGCCTATAAGATTTCTCTGATTGGAGTTTGGTGTCCTGACCTTCCAATCAGTCTCTGGCCCGGTGGTTCCAACCCACCGGGCTCCCCCTGACCACCCCTCAGGGGCCCTACAGGATGCGCCTTACTCACCTGGTGTCCGCGCCGGGATTTTTGAGTTTGCCTCCCAACGGCGCGCCTTGCCTCCCACACATGGTCTTGCTTGCCGGGCGCTAGGGCGTTTGCTCTGCGCTCCTGTTCCCTTTTGGGGGGCGGAGCGGGGAGCTGCACCGTGCCTTTGGTTGCCTCCGCTATTCCATTCCCTCAATTCTTGGTGCTGGTCTTGGGCAGTCTGAAACCTGCCCCCTTGCGTTTGATACTGTAAGGTCTCAGGGGCAGCCGCTGGACAGCGCGCACCGCCCAATCCCGTGTCGGCGGCCATTTACCTCTTGAACCTTTTGGCAATTCAACCACCTACGCTCCCGGCCTTGTCTTGGCAGTACCGTTTCACCTTGAAAGAACGTGCCCTCAGTATCCATGGGCTGTTTCCGGTGGCTACGGAAAAGCCTCTAACAGATGGCCTCCCTTCATTTGCAGGTCCCGCGTATTTCAGCCCTCAATCTGCAGAATTGTTTGAATTGCCCATTGTCGCAATTGTCTAGCTGTTCGCTGCTGATCTTTTTCAGTCAGTCATTTTGCAATTGATTTTTTTCTCCGCCGCTTTCTCCTGAGCGCTTTTTACTGCTCTCAAGGGGAGTGAAAGCCGGAGAGGGTCTTCCAGAGAGGGCACTGGGATGTTTCGTGGAACGATTTTTTTGCCGCTAGCCGTTATTGGTTTGGGTTCACATGCGGACGCTGCAGATCTAGCGCCATTCCCGCCCGTTGTTGAGCCGATTTCATATGTTCAGGTATGCGAGCGCTATGGTGCCGGCTATTTTGTCATTCCGGGAACCGAGACCTGCTTGCGGGTAGCGGGGCGCATTCGCACCGATGTCCAGTTTCAGGATTTTGGCAGCCGTCCCAGCAATTGGTCACAGCGCGATGAGAACGATGTTCGTTTTCGTGCAAGGGCTTATGTGTATCTTGATGCCTTTACAGAAACCGAGTTCGGCTTGTTGCGCGCCTACAGTGAAACAAGGTTCACCAGCGACAGCGATACGGTCCGTGATGATGACGAAGCTGACACACTGGTCGATCTGGAGGTTGGCTACATTCAGTTCGGTGGGTTCACCTTTGGCCGCACGCAGTCGTTCTTCGACTTCTTCACGGGTGCCACCTACGGCGCGGTAGACCGGAACTTTTCCGATGACAAAACGTGGGTCGCAGCCTACACCGCCTCGATGGGCGGTCCAGTATCCTTCTCAGTGTCTGTTGAGGACATTTCAGAGCGGGTGAACGGTACATTCGACGCCGTCACGGACCTCGATGGCTCCGGTGGTAACCGTTGGCCAGCAGGCGTTGTCGCGCTTCGCGGCGCGGACAGCTGGGGCTCTGCCCAGGTCTCCGCTGCCATTCAGGAGGCCCGGCCCCTTTCTGCTGCGGCAGACAGTGAAGTGGGCCTTGCTTTCGGCGCAGGGGTGATCTTCAACTTGCCGATGCTTGCTCAAGGTGATGCGCTTGCCTTGCAGGTTCAGTACGCAGAGGCCGCCATGTCCTACATCGGCGCGACCGATGTCTTCGATAGTTACTACGACGGAACAAGAACCAGAAAAACAAAGGGTTTTGCCCTGTCAGGCGGCTTCACGCACTACTTCACACCGGAAGTGCGAACAGACTTTGACGCCAGCTATGCACAGGTAGATACGCCGCGCGGTGCCCCACAAAACGACTACACGCGGTATGCACTCGACTTTGATGTGGCGTGGACGCCGGTTCCAGGCCTGGAGTTCGGCGTGGACATTGGATACGCCAATATCGATCCCGACAATGAAAAAACCTCGGAAGAAGCGAGTGCCATTCTTCGTGCTCAAAGAACCTTTTAAGGTAGTGCGTCTGGTTTCTTTGACCGAAGTTTGATGAGGGGGCTGGGCAACCAGCCCCTCTTTTCGTGCTTAAAGTTCTGCCAGAAAGCGTTCAATACGTTCTTGAACCGCCGCGCCCCAAAGCAAGGGCGCATGGCCTTCCTGTGCCACTGTGTGCATGTCCATTTCCGGGTGGCGCTCCTGCATGGCCTGTGCGGTGCGCTCGCTCAGGAGCGGCGAGTTGGAGCCCCTGATCAAGAGGTGAGGCATGTCCTTCAAGCCGTCAAACAGCGCCCACAGGTCCACCTCTGGTGTGGCTTTGGCCGCATCCAGCAGCGCGTCTTTCAAATGCGCGTCATAGGAAAGGCGCAGGCCTTCTGGCGCTTCCTCATAAAACTGACAGGCGGCGTCCAGCCAGTCCTGATCGGATAGGGCAGTAAAGCTCTGGGCATACAAAGACTTCAGCCGCGCTACAGCGTCCTCCCAATTGGGTTCGGTCATCTTTGAACCAACAGAGTTGACGATCCACTGCAAGGCGTTCTCGGGCAGTTCCGGACCAATGTCATTCAGGATTGCGCCTTTCAATCGGCCCTTGTGGCGGTAGCCAAACGACATCGCGTGCAGGCCGCCTCGGGACGTGCCAAGCAGCACATAATCCTCGATGCCTAAAGACGTGAGGCCAGCTTCAATGTCCTCTGCCTCTTGCGGAAGCGAATAACTGGTGTAATCCGCCGCATACTGGGACAAGCCGCGCCCGCGATAATCCATGGCCACCACGTAATGGCCCTGATCGCTGAGATGTTTGGCAACACGGTAAAAATCGCGGGTGTTTCGGGTCAGTCCGGGCAAGCAGACCACGGGGAGTACGCCCGATTTTCTCTCGCCCCATGTGTGTGCAGAAAGCATCAAGCCATCATTGGCGGTCCAGTTGTGATGACCAGCGCCTTCCAGCTTCAAAATGGAATGGTTTACCTGCAATTGGTCGCTCATCTCGCCTCCTATGCACACCAAGGGTGTGATCACGCCAGATTAGTCTAAAACCACTGCGTGCAGGCTAGATGACCTTGGGGTGGATGTCGCCTGAAAAAACTTAACGCGCTTAACCGCGCGTCAAGTCCATGGTGATGGCCAGAGGTTTGTTTTCCAGCTTGAGGCGGTACATTTGCAGGTTCTCGGTGATGCGCTGCACATAGCTGCGGGTCTCACCGTATGGAATGAACTCAACCCAGTCTACAGGGTCGACGCGTGGGTCACGGGGGTCGCCAAACCGTTCAATCCACTCATAAACTTTGCTTTTCCCAGCGTTGTAGGCCGCAAATGTGAGAATGTAGGAGCCGCCGAACTCTTCCACCAACTCGCCAAGGTGGGCCGCGCCCAAAGTGGCGTTGTAGGCGGGGTCGGAGGTCAAGCGCGATGTGCTGTAGGAAAGGCCAATGTTGCGGGCGGTGGCCCGTGCAGTTCCAGGCATCAGCTGTAGCAAACCCAGCGCACCGGCGTGGCTCTTCGCCTTCGGGTTAAACGCGCTTTCCTGGCGGGCAATGGCGTAAACCATTGGCTTTTCAACGCCGTGCTTGATTTGCGTTTTTGCCGGGATCGCATTGGTCGGATAGGCGAGGGAGCTTGCAGAAGGGCGCGTATCGTAGGCGATCTTGCCCACCATCAGGGCCCACTGGTGCAGCTCCTTGGCTTCTGCCATTTCCGCCAGCAGGCGAACTTGCGTATTGGTTGGCAGGTGTTCGGCCAAGTGCTTGTAAAGCAGCAGGGTATCGTTGTGGTGGCCTGCAGCGTCCATGCGGCGGATAGCGCGCACCATGTCATTGTTGTTGAAGGCAGCGCGTTCAGCAGCACTTATCTGCGGCACATTTTGCACGGGGATCTGGTTGATGCTGAGCTTTGCCAGCGCCAGTTGGCCATAATAAGCGGTATGGTAACTTCCCGCTTTCTGGTAGGTCGCAATGGCACCAGTGCGGTCGCCTTCAGCTTCCTTGCAGCGCGCCATCCAGTAGTAGGCGCGAGAAAGCGTGATCGGCGTTTCAGCGACCTCTGTGATCTTGCGAAAATGCTTTTCCGCCCGGCGTGGGTCCTTCAAGAACTGCAGAGCATACCATCCGGCGTGCCATTCGGCCTCGGTAAACTCCAGCGCGGATTCGGCGGCGTGTTCGGCGGCAATCTCATAGGCCAGCTTCGGCTTGCCAGCTTCCACCATTTGGCGGGACACCACACGGCGGTGGTTCCACCAAGCATCCGGGTCATACAGCTCATCTGCATCCGTTGGGGCTTTTTGCAGCAGCTTTGCTGCTGTGTCATAGTCGCCCCGAGAGCGGGCAATGCTGATCTTGGCGTAAAGCGCACCGGCTTCGTTGCGCATGGAGCGGGGCAGGTTGGTCAGCAGCCGTTCGGCGTTCTTTTCGCCGCGAATTTGAGCAACGCGGGCCTTCACATAGGCCTGTTCGTCGCGAGAAAGCTTGGACACGAAGCGCAGAGCACTGTTCGTGCGCTCCCGGTAGAGGAACATTTCAACGCGGGCGCGATAGTCTTCGCGGGTCAGCAGGCGGGCGAAAGTCGTGCCTATGTCCTTCTCCAAACCACCTTCAAGAAGCTCTTTGTGCCAAATGGGGCGGATCAACTGCCGAGCCGCGCCATTGTTGCCAACGGCCAGCTGCGCCTTCGCGAGAGCGATCTTGCCCAACATGCTCTCAGGTTGGGTGTTTCCGAATGCTGCGATGATGTCGCGGGGCGGCAGATTGGAAGCAGACAGAGAGGCTTCTGCGCGGGCGCGGGCAATCTTGGGTGATGGCCAGTGCGGCGCAGAGGCCGCAAAATTCGTGATGTACTGTGTTGGAACGCGCGGTCCACCGGCAACCATCAGTCGCCAGTCGATGATGCGGCGGTCCAGATTGTCTGGCATGCGGTTGCGGGCGTTTATGGCCTGTTCAATGCGGCCCTTTTTGATGTCGTCCAGAACGGCATCCAGCTGTGTGGCCGGTGTTGTGGCGTCGGGCACGTTCCACTGCTGGTTCTGCAAGATTACTTGAGACTGCAGTTGCTGCTGCGGGGTGGCTTGCGGGCGGATCTGATTCCGGTCGATCAACGCCATGGGCTCGGAAGCAGGGGAGGTGGCGGCACCAAATCCCGGCTTGGAGCGCGGTCCACCGTTCGCGGCATAGGCGGACACATAGGGCGAGCCCGCAGTGGTGCCTTGCGCTTGTGACACGGTTTGCTTGAAGGGGTTTGGTGCCGGTGTTTGGGAAACGTAGTGCTGCGAGGCTTCCACCGTTTGAATGGTGGCCGCACCCGCCAAAACGAAGGCAGCGGTGCTCACGCTTGCAAGAAAAACTCTAGTCATGGGCATCGGTGGTTGGCCTTATGGTCGCTGAACTCAAAACACTTGGACCCTTCTCCCCACAAAAAGGACCAATCTTCAATTCCCCTCTATAGAAAGCAAGTGCCATAAAAATGGTAAATGAAGGTTTAATTGTGGCTCGTTGCCGCTAGGTGTTTTTGCTTGTGTTCGAATAATAAAATAGCGGAGAACTAGGCAAACGAATCTTATAAGAGATTGCGTTGACCATTGATGAAGGTGTACGGGCTAAGTATGGTGGCTCGCCCAATATCAATCGTGGGTCACATTTGGGAATTTATTTGACTGCTATCCAACGAGGAACCTGAAATGTTTAAGGGATCAATCACCGCACTTGTCACTCCAATGAGGAATGGTGCCGTGGATGAGAAAGCTTTCATGGACTTTGTGGATTGGCAGATAAAACAGGGCACCCACGGCCTTGTGCCAGTGGGGACCACCGGTGAAAGCCCAACCCTGTCTCATGACGAGCACAAGCGCGTCATTGAGATGTGCATTGAAGCTGCAGCAGGGCGCGTGCCGGTGATGGCTGGTGCTGGTTCCAACAATCCGGTTGAAGCAATCGACTTTGCCAAGTTTGCCGAAGCAGCAGGTGCCGATGGCATTCTGTCCGTGACGCCATATTACAACAAGCCAAATCAGGCGGGTCTTAAGGCGCATTTCAAGGCAATTGCCGCTGAAACCAAGCTGCCGGTCTTCATCTACAACATTCCGGGGCGTTCGGTCATCGACATGACTGCCAACACCATGGCAGAGCTTTTCAAGGAAGTGCCGAACATTGTCGGGGTGAAGGATGCGACGGCGCATCTTGATCGCGTGTCCGAGCAACGTCATATGTGTGGTAAGGATTTCATCCAGCTGTCTGGCGAAGACATCACGGCTCTGGGCTTCAATGCTCATGGCGGTGTCGGCTGTATCTCCGTAACGTCCAACGTTGCGCCAAAGCTCTGCAGTGAGTTCCAGGAGGCAACGCTTGCTGGTGACTACGCCAAGGCGCTTGAGATCCAGGACCGCTTGGCACCTTTGCACCATGCGCTGTTCATTGAGCCAAATCCGACCGGCGTGAAGTACGCGCTGTCGCTGATCGGCAAGATGGAAAACGAACTGCGCATTCCGCTGGTTCCTGTTTCGGAAGAAACACAGGGCAAAATCCGTGCGGCGATGGTGCATGCAGGTCTGATCGACTAATGAATTCGGGCCGAGCCATGGTGTTCGGCCCAACACACTCAAGGAAGAAGAATGGCTGCCCAAAAAGGGGGGGCTCCCGGGCGCAAGGTTGTTGCTGAAAACCGGAAAGCCCGTTTCAACTACGAAATTGAAGAGGTATTCGAGGCCGGTCTCGAACTCAAAGGCACCGAAGTAAAGTCTCTGCGTCAGGGGAAAAGCAACGTGGCAGAAAGCTATGCGGCTGAGTACGGCGGAGAGATGTGGATTTACAACCTCTATATCCCTGAGTACACGCAGGGAAACCGCTTCAATCACGAACCGCGTCGTCCACGTCGCCTTCTCATGCATCGGCGCGAGATCAACAAGCTTGCAGGTGCTGTTCAGAAGGAAGGCAAGACCATCGTGCCGCTCAAAGTCTACTTCAACGAGACTGGGCGCGCAAAACTCGAAGTCGCTCTTGCCCGCGGTAAGAAGGTTCACGACAAGCGCGAAACCGAAAAGAAGCGCGACTGGAATCGTGAGAAGCAACGTTTGCTCAAGACAGGAGGATAACTCTCCGGCTTGCGAGAGTTATCCCCGTCTCGGCATTTCCCAGCGCTTTTGAGGATAGTGGGGCATAACATGGTCACGGTTGCGGTTGCTTCCAAAAACCCGGTCAAGGTTGGGGCAGTGGAAGAGGCCTTTCGGGCTATGATGCCCAAGGCCGAGCTGGAGTTCATCGCGCTGGATGTTGAGAGCGGTGTGCCGGACCAGCCCATTGGCGATGAGCAGACCCGTCTGGGGGCTGTAACGCGCGCAAAAAATGCCAGTTTCATTCAAACCGACGCAAATTTTTGCGTTGGCCTTGAAGGCGGCATCGCCACCGTAGACGGGCAGGCCTACACCTTTGCCTGGATGGCAGTTCTGGCACAAAATCAAGAACTTGCGACCAGTCGTTCCGTCATGCTGCCGCTGCCGGCTTCTGTCATGGAAAAGGTGAACGCCGGCATTGAACTTGGTCATGCAATTGATGAAGTTTTTGGAACGACCAACATCAAGCACAAGGGCGGGGCGTTTGGAATCTTTACCGAAAACCGTCTGACGCGGCAGTCTGTTTACGTGGACACGCTGGTGTGTGCGTTGTTGCCCTTCACCAATCCGGCATTTTCCGTTAGATAAGCCTGATTGTTTTATTCCCGTTGGATTTAGGGGAGCGGGCTGAAGTATCCCCTTAACGGCTGTCAGCGCACAGTACCGTCAGTTGAGCGTATGCGTGGAACTGGCGGACGTGGAAGCACTTTTCCTGAAAGTTCTGAGTGTTGTCTTCCCGGTGGTGTTCGTTGGCGGGGCAGGGTTTCTCATTGCCAGACTGCGGATACCCTTTGATGTGAAGGTGGTCAACAGCATCGTCTCGAACTTGGCAATGCCCTCGCTTGTCATGTCGCACCTTGCCGCACAACACATTTCGTTTGCTCAGTTTTCTCAGATGATGCTGGCGGCCTTGGTCGGCTTGTGCTGTTTCATGGGGCTGGGCTTCATCTTTCTGAAGGTGGTCGGATTTCCGGTGCGCACCTACCTGAACGCGCTCACCTTTGCCAATGTGGGCAATGTGGGCCTTCCCATCGTCTACTTTGCATTTGGCAGCACGGGCCTTTCCTATGCGTTGGCATTCTGGGTCGTGGTCGTGCTTGGGTTATTCACGGTGGGCACATGGTTGCCGCAGCACTCTATCACCTTCAAGCGGGTGCTGACGGCGCCCAATATCTATGGTGTCATCATCGGCCTCACGTTCATGGCAATGGACTGGTCGTTCCCTGCGCCGCTGAACAGTGCTTTGACCCTTTTGGGTGGAGCATGCATTCCGCTCATGCTTTTGACCCTTGGCTTCAGCATTGCCAGTCTGAACTACGACATGCTGATCACAGGGGCTTTGATCGCAGTTTTCCATCTTGTGGTGGCCATTTTTCTGGCATCTGGACTTGTTCAGCTCTTCGGCTTCACCGGTGCTGCGAAAGGTGCCTTTGTCCTTGAAATGCTCATGCCGAGTTCGGTCTTCGCGTACCTCATGGCAGAACGTTATGCCCCTGAAACCTCTGGTCACGTTGCCAGTGTGGTTCTGTTTTCAACCCTGTTTGCAATGCTGTCTTTGCCCGTCGCCCTGGCTGTCTTGATGAGGTGAGTCCGGCTCTAGATGCGAAAAGAGCCCGGGGATACCGGGCTCTTTGGGCTTATAGATCGTTGCCGCCAAACTTGTTGCTTCGCGGGAAGCCGTTGGGCGGCAGGCGGCCCGCTTGTCCCCGGTCGCCGTACCAATCCTGAAGCTCTTCAAGCGTCCTGCTGAAGGTCCGTCCGGAGCTGTCGAGCCAAGTCAACCCTTCGCCGCCTGGGAATGTCTTCGCGTCGGAAATGCCGCCATCACGATAGCGCTGCAAGCGCACGCCCCGGCCGCGTGTCATTTCCGCAATCTGGGCCAATGGGAACACCAGAAGTTTGCGGTTCATGCCGATCACTGCCACGTGGTCACCGTTTACAGGAACGCAGAGCTTGGCTTCACTCGGTGCCGTAACATTCAGAACCTGCTTACCTTTTCGGGTGTTGGCGATCACGTCTGCTTCTTTCACGATAAAGCCGCGTGCCTCATCGGTAGAGATCAGCAGTTTGCGTTCAGGTTTATGGACGAAGAGGCTTAGGATGTCCTGTGCTTCGTCCATGTCGACCATCAAGCGCACCGGTTCGCCGTGGCCCCGGCCACCCGGCAACTTGTCCGCGCCAAGCGTAAAGAACTTGCCGCCGGTGGTGAACGCGAGCAGCTTGTCCGTGGTCTCGGCATGGAAGGAGAGCTTGAGGCTATCCCCCTGCTTGAAGGTGAGGGTAGAGACGTCTTGGACATGGCCTTTCAGAGCCCGGATCCAGCCCTTTTCAGAGAGGACAACCGTAATGGGCTCCTTCTCGATCATGGCCTGCTGGATGTCTTCCAGATCGTGGTCATTGGCATTACCGAAGTCGGTTCTGCGTTTGCCGAGTTCGGTTTCCGGACCGTAGGCCTTGCCAATTTCTCCCACAAGCTTGGAGACGCGGTTCCAGAGTTTCTTGTCGGAACCGAGCAATGAAATCAGGCCATCGCGTTCCTTGGAAAGCTTGTCGTGCTCCTTGCGGATTTCCATTTCCTCGAGCTTTCGCAGAGAGCGCAAACGCATGTTGAGGATGGCTTCGGCCTGAACTTCGGTCAGTTCGAACGCCTTGATCAGTTCGGCCTTGGCGTCGTCCTCTTCGCGGATAATGCGGATAACTTCATCAAGGTTCAGGAACGCAATCAGATAACCATCAAGAACTTCAAGGCGATGGTTGATCTGACCAAGGCGATAGTTGGAGCGACGAACGAGGACTTCTTTCTGGTGTTCCAACCATTCCTGCAGAACGGCCTTCAGGCTCATGACCTTCGGCACAACGCCCTTCGAGAGCACGTTCATGTTCAGGGAAAAGCGGTTTTCCAGATCTGTCAGCTTGAAGAGCGAAGCCATCAACAGTTCTGGGTCCACATTCTTGTTTCGAGGGATCAGAACGAGGCGCACATCCTCAGCAGACTCGTCGCGAACATCTTCCAGAAGGGGCAGTTTGCGTGCCGTCAGAAGTTCCGCGATTTTTTCAATTAGTCGTGATTTTTGAACGAGATAGGGGATCTCTGTTACGACGACCTGATAGGTGCCGCGGGTGCCTTCTTCCTTGTACCACTTTGCACGCACACGGAAGCTGCCACGGCCCGTCTTGTAAGCCTCCAGAATGCTGCCATTGTCGTTGACAATGGTGCCGCCCGTTGGGAAATCCGGGCCTTTCACAAACTGGAGGAGCTCTTCGGTTTCAGCTTCAGGCTTGTCGATGAGGAACCGGCTGGCCTCGCACAGCTCGAAGACGTTGTGCGGTGGGATGGACGTCGCCATGCCCACGGCAATGCCGGTAGAGCCGTTTGCCAAGAGATTTGGGAAATTACCTGGAAGAACAACGGGTTCCTTATCAAGTCCGTCATAAGTCTCCCGGAAATCGACTGCGTCGTCGTCAAGGCCATCCAGAACCCGCTTGGCCACATCGGTCATGCGTGCTTCGGTGTAACGCATCGCCGCAGCGCTGTCGCCGTCGATGTTGCCGAAGTTTCCCTGACCGTCGACCATTGGGTAGCGAACGGAGAAGTCCTGAGCCAGGCGAACCAGCGCGTCGTAGATCGCGGCGTCACCGTGCGGGTGATATTTACCCATCACATCACCGACCACACGGGCGCACTTCTTGAAACCGGCTCCCGGATCAAGTTTCAAAAGGCGCATGCCATAAAGGATGCGGCGGTGAACGGGTTTGAGGCCGTCACGCACATCCGGAAGAGCGCGGTGCATGATCGTGGTCAGAGCGTAGGAAAGATAGCGCTCCTCAAGCGCGTCCTTCAACTCGATCTGTTCAGGGGCGTCGTCGCCAGTCAGTTCTTTTCCCATGGAAAATGGGTTAGCGCGTGTACCCTAAACTGGCAATGGTTCTGCTGCAGTGACCCACGGAAAACTGCAGGAATTGGGGATTTCTGGATGGAAACTACCTAGTGTGAGGCGGTGGTAGGCGCCGCCTTCAATCAGGAGGTGGCGCTGACTTGGCTTCGAGGGAACTGACGAAGTTATCGCGGGCGACGGGCCAGGTGAGGCCGCGCGGTTCAAAAACCCACTTGAACAGGAAGTAGCCTGTCATTTTGAAGGCGCAGTTGATGTCGGCCGCCGAAAGATCCTTTGTGGATGCTGCACGCATCTCTGAGGCTTTCAGGAAGTCGGGAAGCGGGAAAAGCTTGTCGCGGTAAGGTTCTCCCGCACTGCTGCACACCGCCCGGCCAGAGCGGGGCGAAACCCAAATCAGATCATCGGTTTGTCCTGTTGCGGCGCATTCCGTCAAATCGAGGCCAAAACCGAGTTCATTGAGGAGCAGTAGCTCAAAGCGGGCGATCAGTGCGCCGGCGAGGATCGGATCTTCCAGATTGTCCAGCGTTACATCCAGAGCATGGAACAGCTGCGGATGCGGATCGCGTTCAGGCAGTAACCGGAGCAGGGCGCACATGGACTGCAGGGCATGTATCGACAGCGCCTCCTGCATTAGGTGAGCCGCGCGCAGGTGTATCGGTTCGGCGGAAAAATTGCCCAGATGCTCATCGAGCCGGGCCCGCCATGTGAGGGAGAGGTGGTTGCCCAACTGCAGGGCAGGCTGTTGGCGGCGGGAACGCCCGCCGCGCACGAGACCAAGGCATCGTCCTCTATCCGGGGTCATGACCTCCAGAATGATGTTGGAGTCGCCATGTTTGCGTGCTCCGATAACGATGCCTTCTGCGGTCCATTGCATGTCGCAGGTGTTCCTTCCGGCTTAGTTGGAAGGAAAGTCGAGGCCCATGTTGCGATAGCGCTCTGGGTCATCAGCCCAGTTTTCACGGACTTTGACGAACAGGAACAGGTGGATTGGCACCTCAAAAGCCTCGGCCATTTCCTGGCGGGCATTTTGCGAAATGGTCTTGATGGTCTGGCCACCTTTACCAAGCACGATGCTCTTCTGGCTGTCCCGTTCCACGAAGATGGTTTGCTCAATGCGCACGGAGCCATCGGGCTTTTCTTCCCAGCTGTCGGTTTCTACAGTTGAGATGTACGGCAGCTCCTGATGGAGGCGCAGGTAGAGCTTTTCGCGGGTGATTTCGGCCGCCAACATGCGCAGTGGAATGTCAGAGGCCTGATCTTCCGGATAGAGCCATGGGCTTTCCGGCATCCGGTCGCCAAAGTACTTCAAGATATCGGTGGTGCCGCTGCCCTTGAGGGCCGATACCATGAACGTATCGTCGAAGATTGTGTACTCGTTGGCTTTTTTGGCGAGCTCAAGCAGCTTTTCACGCGGTGTCAGGTCGATCTTGTTGAGGATCAGCACCTTCGGCAAGCGGATGTTCTGGAGCTCTTCCAGTATCTTCTCAACATCGCTGTCGATACCTCGTTTGGCATCGATGATGACCGCAACGATATCGGCATCACGAGCGCCGCCCCATGCGGTGTCGACCATCGCGCGTTCAAGGCGGCGCTTTGGGGTGAAGATACCCGGTGTGTCAACGAAAACGATCTGAGCCTCGTCTTGCATGGCGACACCGCGGATCATGGCGCGGGTGGTCTGCACCTTGTGTGTGACGATGGAGACCTTGGTGCCAACAAGCTGGTTAAGCAGTGTTGACTTGCCTGCGTTTGGAGCTCCGATCAGCGCCACGAAGCCTGCACGGGTATCGTTTTGCTGTTCGGAGAGGGCTTTGAAGACAAAGCCGTCGTCGTTCGGATCGTTTTCGTTGTTCGTCATTGTGTCTCTTAAGAGTTCCAAACGCCTTCGCGGCGTAAGATCAATTCGGCCGCTGATTGTTCAGCAACACGTTTTGAGGCGCCGCACGCTTCACCCGGATCAACACCTTCCACGGTGACGCGGATGTTGAATACGGGGGCATGGTCCGGGCCTGAGCGGTCTACCACTTCATAGATCGGGGTAGGGCGTCCCTTGGACTGGGCCCATTCCTGCAAGGTGGTCTTTGCATCCCGCAATGGTCCTTTATAGGATAGCATGCGCCCTGCAAAGTGAGTGTTTACAAACTTGTTTGCGGCTTCAAATCCGCTGTCCAGATAGATGGCAGCCAGAATGCTCTCACACATGTCAGCCAGAAGCGCTGTCTTGCCACGCCCGCCGCTTTGGCATTCGGAATCGCCAAGGCGCATGTGATCGCCAATCTTCAGCTCGCGCGCTACTTCAGCACAGGTCTCTTTCTTGACCAGCTGATTAAGCCGTCTTGCCAGCTCTCCTTCTTCCGCATGCGGGAAATGTTTTTCCAACATGGTGGCGACTGACAATCCAAGCACACGGTCGCCCAAGAACTCCAGACGTTGATAGCTCTTCAACGGCGCGTCAGAAGCAGGAAGGGCGCTGGCATGCGACAGCGCCTTCTCCAACAGGGATTTGTCCTTAAAACTGTATTGGATCCGTTTTTCAAGAGCTTCGTCGGATACCTTTTTCTTTCTTGCGTTCATCGTTTGAACTCAGAGTCTCCAGTACGTCTGCGCACTGAACGCTAGAGCGTGTCGCCCAAGCGGTCCCAGCGAACTGACCAAGGCCATTTCCAGACCATCCATGCGGGGGTTCCCTCCTCAATAGAGAAGAAGATGATCTCGGCGCGGCCAACAAAGTTTTCGTAGGGCACGTAACCAACTGCGTCCAAGACCCGGCTGTCCGCCGAATTGTCGCGATTGTCCCCCATCATGAAATAGTGACCCGCTGGTACTTTATAAATACCCGTGTTGTCGTTTGCGCCATTTTGCGTCAAATCCAGTGTTTGGTAGCTGACGCCATTTGGCAAAGTTTCGAGAAAACGCGGCACGCGTCGGGTGTTTCCGAAACGGTCTGTCTCGACGAAATCGTCCATACGCTCCCGTTTTACCGGGATGCCATTGATGTTCAGGACGCCGTCGATCATCTGGATCTCGTCGCCCGGTAGTCCAACTACCCGCTTGATGTAGTCGGTTGCGTTGTCGGTCGGCAGTTTGAACACGGCGACGTCGCCCAGCTTTGGCTCAGCGCTCCAAATGCGACCTGAGATTGGTGCCAGACCAAATGGGAAAGAATAGCGGCTGTAACCGTAGCTGTACTTGGAAACAAAAAGATAGTCACCAATCAGCAGAGTGTCCTTCATGGAGCCGGACGGGATGTTGAATGGCTGAAACAGGAAGGTGCGGACAATCAACGCCAGCAGCAATGCCTGTGCAATCACTTTAATAGTCTCGTAAATGCCGCCGTCCTGGGCCTTTGTCTTGTTGGACACGCTCATTTCAATCCTTATTGCGGGAGGTATCACCAAGTTCAGAGTATCTTGGTGAGTCGATGCAAAACAATGACAGAATACTTGATGGCACTCTTAGCCTTTTGAAAGGCACTGTGCAATGTTCCCTCAACTTTTAACTGGGACTGGACGCGGCCAATCCTGTGGCCAAGCTGTCATGACAACAAAGGCTTGGGCGAGGGGGTAGTCATCTGTGATGGTTAATTCGATGTGAGGCAGGAAACCTTCCGGAACCATGGCGTCAAGCCGCGCTTGCGCGCTGCCGACCAGCTCGATGGTAGGTTTGCCTGATGGGAGGTTGACGACACCCATCTCCCGCCAGTTGACGCCCATGCGAATGCCGGTGCCAAGGGCTTTGGAGCAGGCTTCCTTGGCTGCAAAGCGCTTGGCATAGGAGGCTGCACGTTGGGCGCGTTTGTCTGACTTCTCGCGCTCTATTTCGGTAAATACGCGGTTTGTGAAGCGATCTCCAAAGCGTTCCAGTGTCTTTTCGATGCGGCGGATGTCGCAAAGGTCGCTGCCAATTCCAATAATCATGGGTCGAGGCTCCTCGATGGGCCAAAATGCATGTTCTATAAAAGGTAAGGGGCCGATAGGGTGGTTGCTAGTCCTGTTCTGTTTTCACAGCAGAGGCAGCCTTCTCGCGATGCAGCTTTGCGAAGGCGGCTGCTTTCTGGCGGAGTTGCAGACGGTGGCGACGTGTTTTCTGGTAGGCGGCCACGGAAAATCGAACAACCACATAACAGGTGACGCCCGCTACGATGCCCAGAGGTATGCAGCCCACCAGCATTGGCTTTATCAATGGCCACAGGGCATCAAGAGAGTGTTCCAGAAACCCCTTGGACATGACAAGGGGGTGGTGAGACATGTGGGCGGGTTCCCCGTGCAGGACGAAGGTGCCCAGTTTGTAGGTGGAGGCCCAGATAAACGGGAAGGTGAGCGGGTTGCCCACTGACGTTCCCAAAGCTGAAGCCAGAATGTTGCCACCGATGATGAAGGCAATGGCTGCGGCGATGAGAAAGTGAAAGCCGATTAGCGGGGTGAAGGACGTGAAGGCGCCTGCCGCAAAGCCCAAAGCAATGGTGTGAGGGCTGGCGCTCAGGCGCAGCACCCGCTTCGAGAAGTACTTGACCGAACGCAACCAGCTGTGGCGCGGCCACACGGCAACGCGCAGTCGCTCCATATGGCTCGGGTTCTTTCGGCGTTTAAAGAGCATTCGTTTTACAGTCCAAAGCTTCGGTCTCGATCCTACCCTGACACCGGATTGCCGATGCTAATGGCGGGAATCGCTTGCAGCTGTGCTGGGATCCTGTCTGCAGGATATGCCGGAACAGTCAAATCTATCAGTGAAACCAAAGGCAAATCCAGATTGGCGTCCCCGGCGGACCTGTCGATCAAGCAGCACACACCTACAGCTTTCATTCCTAAGCTTTCTAAAGCGTGAATGGCCTCGCGACTTGAAGCGCCTGTGTTGACAACATCCTCAACAACCAACAGGCGTGCCCCTCGTGTCAGGTCCGATCCGATGAGCTTGGTCTGACCTCCATCCTTTTCCATCCAGGTGGAAACCAGATCAAGTTGTCGCGCCAGTTCGTATCCCAAGACCATGTTCGCCCGGCTGATGGATACGATATGGTCAAACGGTTCCACCGAACTGACGCGGAGCTTTCGCTCAAGCTCTTGACAGAGCCTTTGCAGATGACACGGGTACATGAAGAGGCGGGATCGATCAATCAGAGTAGGACTGCGTAACCCCGAGGGCAGGATGAAATGTCCTTCTGAAACTGCTCCGGTTGATCGCAGTGTATCGAGGACTTCATCCCGCGTCATTGTCATCCGACCCATCCTTCTTCTTGTTGTTATGCTAGCCGTTGACCCTCACTGCCTTTGAGACGTTGGGCTTGGACCGCAGATGATTAAGGATCCTGTTGAGGTGCTTCAGATCCCACACTTCCAGATCGATCAGCATCTCGTGGAAGTCCGAGGCCTGCCGGATCATCTTAAGATTATCGATGTTTCCTGAACAATCACTGATAACCTTGGTGATGGTGGCAAGGGAACCGGGCTCATTTACGGCGAACACGCTAATTTGAGCAGGGAACCGTTCTGGTGCATCGGGGTCGATGTCCCAGCGTACATCCAGCCAGCGATCCGGCTGATCATCAAACTCCTTCAGATCCGGCGACTGGATTGGATATATGGTAATTCCGACGTCCGGCGAGAGAATGCCTACAATTCGATCACCTGGAACTGCGCCGCCGTTCGGAGCAAAGCGGACTGGAAGCGAGTTGGTCAGGCCGCGAATTGGCAGAGAGTTGGCGCTCTCATTGCCTGCCTCGGGGATCTTGAACTTGACGGAGGCACCTTCGCTGACTTCAAACCAGCCTTCTGAAGCGGAGCCGGCCGGCAGGACCTCAACAGCGCGTTCGGCAATGCCGTCCGTTTCCGCATCTGGGTAAAGCGTTGTCAGGACGCTTGAAGCGGAGACCTCGCCGCGGCCGACGGCGACGATCAGGTCCTGAGTGGTTTCCTTATCGAAGTGGGCAAGATAAGGCTCCAGCTCTGCTTCGACGAAGTGCTTTTCACAGCGCTCAAAGGCGCGTTCCAGAATGTGCTTTCCAAGGCCGCCATACTGCTTTTTCGCGGAGGCGCGTGTGGCTCTGCGAATGGCTGCACGCGCTTTGCCGGTAACGGCGATGTTCTCCCAAGCAGGAGGCGGGGTTTGGGCCTGAGAGCGCACAACCTCGACTTCGTCACCGTTGTTGAGTTCTGTTACCAGAGAAGTGATGTGACCATTGACTTTGCAGCCGACGCAGGTGTTGCCGATATCCGTATGAACAGCATAGGCAAAGTCGATTGGCGTAGCGCCTTTGGGGAGCGCGATCAAACGCCCCTTCGGCGTGAAGCAGAACACTTGATCGTGGAACAGTTCAAGCTTTGTGTGTTCCAGAAACTCTTCCGGCGTATCACCTTGCGAAAGCATGTCGATGGTAGACCGCAGCCAAGCATAGGCGCGGCTGTCCGTCGAAAGCTGCGAGATATCTCGGCCACCCGTGACCCCGTCCTTGTAAAGCGCGTGGGCTGCAATGCCGTTTTCATTGATACGGTGCATGGCGTATGTGCGGACTTGAAGTTCCACACGTTGGCGCTTGGGGCCGACCACAGTTGTATGGATCGACCGATAGTCGTTCTGCTTTGGGGTTGAGATGTAGTCCTTGAAGCGACCGGGAACGCAGGGCCAAGCTGTATGGACGACACCCAGGACCCGGTAGCAAGCCTCAACCGTCGTTACGATGATCCGAAAGCCGTAGATGTCTGAGAGCTGTTCAAAGCCGAGTGACTTTTGCTGCATCTTGCGAAAGATGGAGTAGGGGCGCTTTTCGCGGCCACTGACCTCTGCCGTGATACCGCGTGCAGCCAGGCGTTCCTGAAGATCGGTTTCAATGTCTGCAATAAGGCTTTGGTTCTTCTCGCGAAGCTGGCCCAAGCGCTCTTTGATCGTTTCAAAGGCCTCAGGGTAGAGGGTCTCGAAAGAGATGTCCTCCAACTCCTCACGCACTTCCTGCATCCCCATACGGCCTGCAAGCGGAGCGTAGATCTCCATGGTCTCTTCTGCAATGCGGCCGCGTTTGTGCTCCGGCATGTGATGCAGGGTGCGCATGTTGTGAAGGCGGTCGGCAAGCTTCACCAGCAGCACGCGCACATCATCAGCGATCGCGAGCAGAAGCTTGCGGAAGTTTTCCGCTTGCTTGGCCTTGCGAGATTCAAGATCCAGTCGCTTGATCTTGGTCAGGCCGTCAACCAGCTTGCCGATCTCCTCGCCAAACAGCTTGTCGATCTCGGCTCGGGTGGCATCCGTGTCCTCAATGGTGTCATGAAGGAGCGCAACAGCGACTGTTGCGTCGTCCAACTTCATGTCGGTGAGGATCGCTGCGACTTCGAGTGGGTGAGAAAAATAGGGGTCACCAGACGCGCGGGTCTGGGAGCCATGCTTTTGCATGGCATACACATAGGCCTTGTTGAGGAGCGCTTCATCCGTGTTAGGATTGTAACGGCTTACGCGCTCAACAAGTTCGTACTGACGCATCATGTTGGGGCCGCTCAAAAAATTTCAAAAGCTTTGGCCGGCACCGGAAAGAAAAGGCGCCGACACTGCCGGCGCCGACATCAAGCTACTCTATAACTTAATAGTCGTCGGAACGCTCTGGTGGGACAAGACCTTCAAGGCCTTTCAGCAGATCTTCTTCCGTCATGCGGTCGAATTCCACTTCGTTGTCGTCAACAGCGTTGATCTGCACTGCCTGCGGGTTGGATGGAACCATTGGGGCAGTTTCGGCTTCAGGCTCATCCACTTCAACGAACTTCTGAAGGGAATGGATCAGATCTTCTTTAAGGTCTTCGGGGCTGACGGTCTGTTCAGCAATCTCACGAAGCGCCACAACTGGGTTCTTATCGTTATCGCGGTCGATCGTCAGCGGGGAGCCGCTGGAAATCATCCGGGCGCGATGGCTGGCAAGCAGCACGAGCTCGAACCGGTTTTCGACCTTGTCGATGCAATCTTCGACGGTCACGCGCGCCATGCGAACACTCCATTTTTGAGGAAAATTAGTTGGCCACTCATAATTGGCTTTTTTCCGATACGCAAGACCTACAGGTAGTCTTTTGCCTAGAATGGCTAAAAATCATCATTACGTCAACGTATCCGCGCCTTTGTGAATGAGTGAGATATATGTGAAACTCACTGATCTAAACGGTTATTTGACGCAGGGTTTTGGAATTGAAGATGTAGGGCAGTGCTACTTGAGCGAGTTTCATCGATCCCAAGGTAAAGGTTGACGGGAGCAATCAGTAGAAATTAGGCAATTTTGAGATTTTTGGCTTGGGAAGCCACGGTTCCTGTTAATTTTAACGAGTATCGATCTATAAATTTTATTTAGCCTAGATTAGGGTCGACTTCATGAGTCGGAAGGCATTGGCCAAATTTTAACAGGTGCCGGATTATCTTCTGCAGCAAGTAAAACATATGAAAGTGTGTGCGCAAGCTTTGTCTTGTTGTGGCGACGAAGATGAACGGTAACTGCGAGAGTTAAACTAAATATAATCCCATTTATTTCGGCAGTATTTTTGCTCGTAATTTTTGGGTAGTATGTGGTTATTCGTATTTTGAATTGTGGCAGTGGTTACTGTGCAGCGGAAAGGTTAAAAACAAAATGTTCGATCCCCGCGAGAAGGTTGCTTTATTTATTGATGGCGCAAATCTTTACTCGACTGCGAAGGCGATTGGGTTTGACATCGATTACAAGCGACTTTTGAAGGAATTTCAGGCTCAGGGCTATTTGCTCCGGGCTTACTACTATACTGCTCTGGTTGAAGAGCAGGAGTACTCTTCTATTCGTCCGCTGATCGATTGGCTTGACTACAACGGCTATAAAGTCATTACGAAGCCGGTCAAAGAATTCGTGGACTCCACCGGTCGCCGCAAGATCAAGGGCAACATGGACATCGAGCTTGCAGTAGATGCCATGCAGATGGTGGATCATGTAGATCACATTGTACTGTTCTCTGGCGATGGTGACTTCCGTTCGCTTGTTGAGGCGCTGCAGCGTAAAGGCCGTAAGGTATCTGTTGTTTCCACACTTCAGACCCAGCCGCCAATGATTGCAGACGACCTTCGCCGTCAGGCAGACCACTTCATCGAGCTGGCGTCCTTGATGCAGCGCGTTGGCCGCGATCCGAATGAGCGTCCTCCTCGGGTAGAGGAAGACGATATGGACGACGACTACTAGTACACGATCGAGGGCTGGGCTTCCCAATGACCCTTGAAAGGAATTACAAGGAGCCGCGTGCGGGGTGTAGAGCCTGTGCGCGGCTCTTTGCGTTTCGGCGGGAGGTCGCAGCGCAAAACCCAGAATGGTTCAATGCTCCTGTTCCGGATTACGGCGCCTCAAAGCCTCAGCTTATTGTGGTTGGGCTTGCGCCCGGATTGAAAGGCGGAAACCGGACCGGGATCCCATTTCAAGGCGACTTTTCCGGGCTATTGCTTTCAAGAGCCTTGGTGGAGGCCGGACTTGCACGCTACCGTGATGAGGCCGCACCCGAGGGCGGCATATGGGCGGACCATGTACTCATCACCAATATCGTTCGATGTGTACCGCCACAAAACAAGGTAACCGCGCAGGAGATCAAGAACTGTAACCCGTTTTTTGTGCGCATGCTGAAGGCCCATAGAAACGCCTCGGCATTGTTCGCGGTTGGTCGGCAGGCTCATGATGCGATCTTGCGTGCTTATGGGGTGCCGATTTCAGCTTGTCCGTTTGCGCATGATTGTGAGTGGGATTTGCCGGATGGCAAGCGGCTGTTCAGCAGTTACCACTGCTCGCGCTATAACATTCAAACGAAGCGTTTGTCTGAAGAAGAGTTCTGCAGGCAGCTGAAGAAAGTCGCGGCCTTCATCAGGGCGCAAGACACCGAAGTCTAGTTTATTTGTCGTCGGGTGGGTCTACGCGCTGCCAGCCATAAGCGCCCAGATGTTCTTGTGGTTGGAAGCGTTCTTTGTACTTCATCTTTGGCGAGCCATCGACCCAATATCCCAGATAAACGTAGGGGAGGCCAAGTTGCTTGGCGCGGACAATGTGGTCGAGGATCATGAAGGTGCCCAAGCTGAGTGCAGTTTGCTCGGGATCGTAGAACGAATACACCATGGACAGGCCGTCGCACATGCGGTCTGTCAGGGCAACGCCCAAGAGCGGCCCTTCGCCTGCGCCAGTGATGAATGTGTCGGGCCCTCGGCGGCGATACTCAATGACGGCCGTGTTCACGTGGGTGTCTTCCACCATCATGGAATAGTCCATAACACTCATCTCGGCCATGCCACCGTCGTGATGGCGTGAGAGCAAGTAAGACCTGAAAAGGTCGTACTGTTCCGCGCTTGGGCCTGCGGGCAGTTCCGCGCCAACCAGACACTGGTCGTTTTTCCAAAGGCGCTTGAAGGACTTGGTCCATTTGAAGTCATCCACGCACACGCGCACAGAAATGCAGGCTCTGCAGTCTTCGCAGGCCGGGCGATAGGCAATGTTCTGTGATCGGCGGAAACCGCCTTGTGTCAGAATGTCATTCAATGAAGCCGCACTTGGGCCAACGAGATGCGTGAAGACCTTTCGCTCTTTGCGATCAGGTAGGTAAGGGCAATCTGAGGGAGCCGTCAGGTAGAACTGAGGGTTATCAAATGGCTGTCGTGTCACGCAACCGCTCCGGAGGCCAAGTATTCATTCACAGACTATAATACCATGGCGCGATTAATGAGAAGGTCAACCATATGATAACTGCAAGGGGTGTTCCAGCAATTATGAAGTCACTGAATCTATAGTGGCCCGGTCCCATAACAATCAGGTTGGTTTGATAGCCAATCGGCGTTGCAAAAGAACAGTTCGCCGCCATGATCAGGCAGACGATGAAGGGTTCTACAGGGGTGCCGGAACGATGGGCCATATCAATGGCAATGGGTGTAAAGAGCACCGCTGTTGCATTGTTTGACAAAAGATTGGTCAGCACAGCCACTACTGCAAAAAGCAGGGAAAGCAGGACTGCGGGCGAATAGCCGTCTGCCAATGTCACCAGATAGGCTGAGATGAGCGAGGCACCGCCTGTTGCCTCCAGTGCCAGCGACGATGCGATCGACGATCCAATCAGCATGAAAATACGGCTGTCGATGGTGCGAAGGGCCTGACGCACATTGAGGCAGCGTCCGGCAATCATGCCGAAGGTTGCTGCAACGGCGGCAACAACAATCGGCACCATGCCCGTGACTGCTAGCGTAATCATGGCGGCGAAGATGCCAAGAGCGCGGCGGGCATATCGGCGTTGAGGCACTTCAACTGTCGACCAATCGAGAAGAAGGACGTCACGATTGCCGCGCAAGCGATTTATGTTTTCCCGGTTGCCGCCGATCAGCAGTACATCGCCCGACTCCATTCGGATGTCGCTCATGGGCATGCGCGGCATACGGCTGCGGCGCTGAAGGCCGGTAACCACACAACCGGTTTCTGCTCTAAAGCCAGCCTGAGAGATTGTACGGCCAATCAGACGGGAGCCCGGTGCCACCACTGCCTCAGCCAGAGCAAGGGTTCCGGTTGGAATGCTGCTCGTCTCCTGCTCGGAAGTGTCTTCATCTGCAGAGGTTGGCTTCAGGAGTGGCTGGCGGTCGCTCAGGGCGCGGGTGAGGGTGCTGCGCGTAGCTGCCACGATTACCGTGTCACCCGGGCTCAGAACCACGTTCTCGAATGGGGGAAGCAGAGGGCGCTCGCCGCGCTGAACGAGGCGGACAGTCATGTCCTTGAGTTCCGGGAAGAGACCTGCAACGGCTTTGCTGCCCACCAGAGGATGCCCAAAGACGATTGGAATTTGCGCAATGAACTGCTTGCCGCTTTGGCCTTGAAACTCTTCTGCCATGGTTTTGCGCGGTGTGAGGATGCGCGGCAGGATGAAAAGCACATAAATGGAGCCGACAGCAGCGAGCATGGCTCCCAGCTGCGTGAAGGTGAAAAACTCGATTTGCACTTCACCGGTCTGGTTGGCGACATTTGCGACGAGCAGGTTGGTGGACGAGCCAATCATGGTGGTCATGCCGCCGAGGATCGTGATGAACGACAGTGGCATCAAAATCCGCGCAGGCGAGGTGGCGTGCGCTGTTGCGATGGCCGTCAATATGGGCAGTACCATGACAACAACAGGCGTGTTGTTGAGAAAGGCGCTCATGGCTCCCACAAGGATCAGCAGCGGGCTGGCCGCCAGCCATTTGCGATGTCGCGTTACATCGAGAATGAACTGAGAGGGCTTTTCCAGAGCATCGGTCTGAAACAAGCCCTGACCCACGATCAACAGCGCGATCACTGTGATGAGCGCCGGGTTCGCAAAGCCTTGAAGGAAGTCCGAGACCTCGAGAGTCTTTCCTTGAAACTCTTGGGGGAATATCAAAAAGAGAAGCATCAGGGCCACGACCTGGCCCAGTGCAATGATCTCAATGGAGAACCTTTCCGTGGCATACAGCACGATTGCTGTGCCAATGATCAGAAAGGTCAAGATCATCGGTATCTCAGAAAACCCCATTGCATCCCCGTGTTTCGAGTCATCGACCCCTATTCCTAGTTGGTAATGGGAGCGAGGTCACGAACCAAGTTTTATGAGATGGTCGAGGGTTTACCGTCTTTCCACTGAGGAATTTACAATCACGCTGCCAAGGATCATGTCATGCAGCAAGCGTTTGCGGTCACTGAACAGAGAAATCAGCAGGATCAACGGGGTGAGCAGGGCGACCGAAAACCAAAACAGAAGGGCATGGATGGCCGCGAAAAGCGGATAGGGCTTCATCCCGTTGGTAAGACGCATCTCGAGGCCCATGGCGCGCATGCCAGGGGTGGCTGCATTGGGCCCGCCCAATGTAAAAGCGGTGTAGCAAAGAGCGACTGCCTGCCAAATGATGGGCAACAAAAGCCATGCCAGACCCAGTGTGAAGATCCCGAGTAGGAACACAAAGACTGAGGCGATGGTGGTGAGGATCAAAATGGCAATGACATCAATAAAGAATCCAAACATCCGCCGGGTCCGAACGCCTGAAAACAGCGCTGGACTTGTATACGGATCGTATGATGGGTTGGCAAAAATGTCTTGGTTCATCCTGCGCTCTTAAAATCGATAATGCTGCCGTTACTGTCACAGGTAATGGACATGCGCCCCTTTTTCAACGTGAAGCGATGAGTAAATGCTGGCCCAACCCTTTAGTTTCTAAGGTCTGCGCTTGCGAGATGGGCAACGTTGATGCCGTTGTCTTCCAGCGCCTTGATGATTGTGGCCGCATGGGTGCTACCGCGGGTCTCGATTGTGACGTCTAGCGTTGCGCCTTTTGCAGGGACATCGAGAAACAGTCGGTGGTGGGAGACCTCCAGAATGTTGCCGCCGAGGCCCCCAATAAGCGTCGAGATCTCGCCAAGGATGCCTGGACGATCCGGTATGGTGCAGCGGATCGAGATGATGTTGCCGCTGCGTACCAGCTCTCGGAGCATGATGGATGTGAGGAGGCGTGGATCAATGTTTCCGCCACACAAGACAAGCCCGACTTTCTTGCCTCTAAACCGCTCAGGCTGCGCCATGACGGCCGCAAGACCTGCCGCCCCAGCCCCCTCAGCGATGGTCTTTTGCTGTGTCAGGTAGGCGTTGACGGCTTGCTCAATTTGGGTTTCGGAGACGAGGATGATGTCCTCGACCAATTCAGACGTGATTTCCTTGGTGAGCGCGCCAACACGGCGCACGGCAATCCCCTCAGCAAGTGTATTGCCGCCCGCGGGGCGCTCTTTGCCGGACAGTGCATTGTGCATGGAGGGGAACAGGACGGCTTCCACACCGATGATTTCGATGGAAGGCTTCTTTGCCTTGGCGGCAATGGCCATGCCCGAGATCATGCCGCCGCCGCCGATGGGTACAACCAAAACATCAAGCTCTGGCATGTCTTCAAGCATCTCTAGGGCAATGGTTCCCTGACCAGCAATCACATATGAATCATCGTAGGGATGCACCCATGTGTAGCCGTGTTCTTTCGACAAGCGGTCCGCTTCCTCGCGCGCATCATCAACGGTTTCACCAGCGAGAACGACCGTGGCACCATAGTTTTCGGTGGCGGCAACTTTGACATGCGGTGTGTTCAGCGGCATGACGATGACCGCTGGTATGCCCAGTCGTGTCGCATGAAGCGCAACCGCCTGTGCGTGGTTGCCTGCCGACATGGCAATGACGCCTTTGGCGCGTTCTTCCGCGCTCAGGCTGAGGAGTTTGTTGAGCGCGCCACGTTCCTTGAAGGCATTGGTATCCTGCAGGTTCTCGTACTTGACGAAAATGCTTGTGCCAGTGATCTCATCCAGGTGGCGCGCTGGCAACAATGGCGTGCGCAGAACTGCGCCTTCAATCGCCTTGGCAGCGCGCTCGATGTCTTCAAGGGTAACGGGCAGGGGCATGGCACAGTTCACATCTGTTGAAAGTGAGGACGGGCCATCAGGCCCGCCATAAATAATGGAGAGAGGCTTGTTCAGCCTTTGAGCTTTTTGGCTACTTCCAGCGCGAAATAGGTCAGGATGCCATCAGAACCTGCGCGTTTGAACGCCAGAAGGCTCTCCATCATGGCGCGCTCATAGTCGATCCAACCATTTTGTGCGGCTGCGCAAATCATCGCGTACTCCCCGGAGACCTGATAGGCATAGGTGGGGACGAGGAAAGTGTCTTTCACCCGGCGGATGATATCAAGGTACGGCATGCCTGGCTTGACCATGATCATGTCGGCCCCTTCCTGCAGATCTAGCTCGGCTTCGCGCAGGGCTTCATCCGTATTTGCGGGGTCCATCTGATATGTACGTTTGTCGCCCTTCAGCATTGCGTTGGTACCAACGGCATCTCGGAAAGGGCCATAGAACGCTGAGGCATACTTCGCAGAGTAGGCCATTACCTGACGATCGTCGAAGCCGTTTGCATCCAACGTCTCGCGAATGGCACCGATACGGCCGTCCATCATGTCAGATGGGGCGATAACGTCGGCACCTGCTTCAGCCTGCACGAGCGCCTGGCGGCATAGCTGCTCGACTGTTTCGTCGTTGACGATGATCTCACCGCGCAACAAGCCGTCATGCCCATGACTGGTATAGGGGTCGAGGGCAACATCGGTAACCAGGCCGACGGGAATGCCTTCATCCTTGATGGCGCGCAGGGCGCGACAAATCAGGTTGTTGTCGTTTAGTGCCTCGGTGCCGTCGTCGTCACGCAATTCATTTGGTGTGTTTGGAAAGAGCGCCAGCGCTGGAATGCCAAGTGTGGCGGCTTCCTCAGCGGCCTTGACCGCTCTGTCAACGGTATAGCGTTCGACGCCCGGCATGGAGGAGACAGCCTCGGTTGCGTTGTTGCCATCCATCAGAAAAATTGGCCAGATCAAATCGTTCACTGTTACCTCGTTCTCGCGGACCAGTCGGCGTGACCAGTCACTGGAACGATTGCGTCGCATGCGGCGGCCGCCAAGTACGGACGCAACGTTGGGAACGTGAGGAGTATTGATCTTATCTGCCATTGAAATTCACCGTTAAGAACCTTTTGGGGCCCGGCGAGGCGAAACGCTATGCCGTCTCAGTCGGGGATAGTGTTTTTGCAGATAACATAGGCTGGCGGTAGGATTCACCTCAAAACCTCCCTTTTTTCTGCAAGTTCGATCATTTTTTTCCAGCAAGCTCAAATTATTCTCTCGTGATATATGTGCTGCTATATGCGAATTGACGCAGTGCCACTGTGCGCGTACCGATTGCGCAAGCTATAGAAAATGCTGATCTATTGTAGTTTGGGAGGGCTGCAACCATGGATTTTCAATTGACAGAAGAACAGCGCGCCATTGTTGATATGGCGTCCAGTTTTTCCGCCGAAGAATTAGCTCCATTTGCCAAAGAGTGGGACGAGAACTCTTTCTTTCCGGTCGAAACGCTGAGAAAGGCTGCCGAGTTGGGCATGGCAGGTCTTTACGTTCCTTCAGATGTGGGCGGTTCTGAGCTGGGGCGTCTGGATGCGGCTTTGATCTTTGAAGAGCTTTCCAAGGGATGTACCTCCACCGCAGCTTTTCTTTCCATCCACAACATGGTGGCGGGAATGATCGACAAGTTCGGAAATGAGGAGCTGCGTCAGCGGTTCTTGCCGCAGATGTGCAGCATGGGCATGATCGCAAGCTACTGCCTTACCGAACCGGGATCTGGTTCCGATGCCGCAGCGCTGCGCACCCGCGCTGTTCGCGATGGCGACGAGTATGTTCTGAACGGGTCCAAGGCGTTCATCTCTGGTGCTGGCACTTCTGATCTTTACGCGGTGATGGTGCGCACGGGCGAGGAGGGGCCGGCTGGCATCTCCTGTGTGATTGTTGAAAAAGGAACGCCGGGCCTCAGCTTTGGTGCCAATGAGCACAAGATGGGATGGCGCAGCCAACCAACGGCGCAGGTGAACTTTGAGGATTGCCGTGTGCCAGTCGCCAATCGTATCGGTGAAGAGGGGGATGGCTTCAAGATCGCCATGATGGGGCTCGACGGCGGGCGGCTTAACATCGGCGCATGCTCCTTGGGTGCCGCTCAGGCCTGTTTGGATCAGGCAATTCAGTATATGGGGGAGCGCAAGCAGTTTGGCCGCAATCTGAACCAGTTCCAGGCGTTGCAGTTCCGCATTGCGGATATGGCAACAGAGCTGGAGGCGGCGCGCCTGTTGCTATACAAGGCGGCGTCGTTGCTGGATCAGAAGGATCCATCCGCCACTAAAATGGCTGCAATGGCCAAACGCCTCGCAACCGACACGGGGTTCAAGGTGGTCAATGATGCGCTTCAGCTGCATGGCGGGTATGGCTACCTGAAGGACTATCCACTGGAGCGCTATCTGCGCGATGTTCGCGTGCACCAGATCCTTGAAGGCACCAATGAGATCATGCGTCTCATTATATCCAGAGAGATTTTCCGCGAAGCTCAGTAAGTGAGTCTCTTTGCGGATCTGCTTTAATCAAACAACGGAGCTTGAATGACTATGACTGATGAGGTCCTTTTTGAGCGAAAGGGCCATGCTGGTCTTATGGTGCTCAATCGTGCGAAAGCGCTGAACGCCCTGACCCATGAGATGGTTGTCGCCATGCACAACCATTTGACTGAATGGGACGCGGACCCAAGTGTTCGCCACATCATCATCAAGAGCAACAGCGACAGAGCCTTTTGCGCCGGAGGGGACATCCGTCAGGTTGCCAAGGCCGGACCGGAAAAGGCTGCAGAAACGGTTCAGTTCTTTGCTGATGAGTATCGTCTCAATGCGGCGATGAAAGCCTGCAAGACTCCATTGGTTGCGCTTATCGATGGCATTGTTATGGGGGGCGGTGTTGGCATTTCAGTGCATGGGCACTATCGCGTCGGTTCGGAGAAGACGCTGTTTGCCATGCCTGAAACCGGTATTGGCTTCTTCCCGGATGTGGGCGGCGGATACTTCTTGCCGCGATTGCCCCATGCGCTGGGCTATTACTGCGCGCTCACGGCAGAGCGCCTCAATCAGGCCGACTGTTGCTGGGCAGGCATATTGACCCACGCCGTACCAGCGGAAAAGTTTGAAGCTCTGGAGGCGGCCCTTTGCGCGGCTGATAATGTCGAATCCGTTCTGGACGAATACGGTGTTGAGGCGGGCCATGCGCCGATCTCCGACAAAGCTCAAGTCATCGAGAGCTGTTTTGGCGTTGATACCACTGCTGGCATCTTCGAGGCGTTGAGCCAGCTGGAGGCAAGCAGCGATGACGATTTTGCGCGCAAGACGCTCGACACCCTCGGGGGGCGCTCGCCCACCAGCATTGAGGTTGCTTTCCGTCAGTTGAAACGCGGCGCAGAGCTTTCCATGAACGATTGCATGATCATGGAATACCGGATTGTGTCGCAGATTTTGCAGGGGCATGACTTCTATGAGGGCGTGCGCGCAGTGCTTATCGACAAGGATCATAGTCCAAAATGGCGTCCAGAGCGCATGAGTGAGCTAAATGAGGTTGAAATTGAAGCGCATTTCATGCCACCCAAAGGAGGCGATTTGACTCTCTAGGCCGTCAAGGCCTTTAAACTGGGGCCATTAGGAACAGGCTTATGCGAAATACACTGGAGCACATGGTTCGCAGAGGACCCTCCTTCACGGAGATGTTGCATGTGTACCTGCGCCTGATGGCTCTCATCATGCTGGGTGCGGGGCTCATACACTGGGCCCGCATCGTTGGGGCTGAGAGTTGGAGAGGCCTCTACTTTCCCGATATGCCGACCGAATGGCAGAGTGCAATTGTGTTCTTTGCCGTTCTGGACCTGATTGCCGCTATTGGCCTGTGGCTGCTCGCCAGCTGGGGAACGGTCATCTGGCTGTTTCGTTCATTGTGTCAGGTCGTGATGCACACGGTGTTCGCTGAGACTTTCGCGCGCCGACCCTACGAGATCGCTTTTTATATGGGGGCTATCGCCCTTTATCTGGTCCTTTTGTACCTCTCCGAGAGATTCGGAGAAGAGCAGGCCAAGCGCTCCTGAACTCCCCGTATTCTGCTAAGGTAGGGCTGCACAGGCTAAGTGTTTGTGCTGACACTGCACCTATGCCGTGAATAACAAGCTTCGGACAATTTAGGGGAGGTAAATATGTCTGGTGACTTAAGGAAGATTGCGTTCATTGGTCTTGGGAACATGGGCGGTCCGATGGCCATCAATCTGGTCAAGGCTGGCCATGAGGTGACAGGTGTCGACCTATCCCCAAGTGCGCAAGAAGCCATAAAAAAAGCAGGGGGAATATGTGCGCATAGCATAAGTGCGGCTGTTAAAGAAGCCGAAGTTGTTGTTACCATGTTACCAGCTGGAAAACACGTAGATGCCGTTTATCGCGGTGAGGATGGTGTTTTGAAGCATGCAAAGCCAGACACACTTCTGATTGATTGCTCAACCATCGATGTGGAGAGTGCTCGGAAAGTGGCGGAAGCTGCGCATGAGGCCGGAATGCATATGATTGATGCGCCGGTTTCCGGGGGAGCAGTTGGGGCAGCAGCTGGAACCTTGACCTTCATGGTCGGCGGTTCTGATGAGGCGGTAGAACAGGCACGTCCACTCCTTGATGTTATGGGGAAGTCGGTCGTGCATGCCGGGGACGCCGGCGCTGGGCAAGCCGCCAAGATTTGTAACAACATGCTGCTTGGCATTTCGATGATTGGAACATGCGAGGCATTCTTGCTGGCAGAGAAACTGGGTTTGGATCCTCAGAAGTTGTTTGACGTGGCTTCAACTTCATCCGGTCAATGTTGGTCTTTGACGAGCTACTGTCCGATACCGGGTCCAGTTTCGACATCGCCAGCGAACAATGATTACAAGCCTGGCTTTGCAGCTGCGATGATGCTGAAGGATTTGCACCTTGCTCGTGAGGCCGCTGATTCCTTTGGAGCCGAGACCCCCATGGGGCATCGTGCCGCCGAGCTCTATGAGCAGTTTTGCAACAGTGATGGTGAAAACCGCGATTTCTCCGCAATAATACAGTTCCTTCGCGGCGGATCGTAAACGAATGGTTACCCGGGTGTGTGATGCGCACTGTGAGAATTAAGGGATCATTAAGTGTATCTCTTAAGCGGTTCTTAGAGCCGGTGGGGTAAATTTGCTTCAAGTGCGGAACAAAAATACGACTTGCACGGCAATATGGACATGAGGCGCAACCAAATGGTGAACACAAATAGGGCAGTCGAAGTCCTGCCGCAGGAAGAAGAGAAGGCTGAGTTGAAGCCTGCTTATCTTGAGGCACTCACACTGATTGAACGACTGCACCGTCGTCTTCTTGACGTCATCAAGGATGAATTTGATCGGATGGGACGATCAGATGTAAACAGCGTACAGGCTCTGTTGCTGTTCAACATCGGGGATTCCGAATTGACGGCAGGCGAACTGCGCACCCGTGGCTACTATCTGGGTTCCAACGTTTCTTACAATCTTAAGAAGCTTGTCGAAACTGGGTACATCAATCACGAACGCTCTCGCATGGATCGTCGTTCTGTGCGCGTAAGTCTGACCGAGAAGGGCAGAGAGATCGCGCAGATTGTTGATGACCTTTATGGCCGTCATGTCCTGTCTATCGAGCAGGTCGGGGAACTTGGCACCGAGAACCTTGTTGAGCTGAACCGCTCCTTGCGTCGTCTCGAGCGTTTCTGGACAGACCAGATTCTCTATCGCTTGTAAGCGTTGGATCACACACCCAATTCAAAAACGTCGCCTCCATCAGGCGGCGTTTTTGTGTTTGGAGCATGAGGCGCAGCACGACGGATGGGTTGCGCTGGAACTTGCCGGTGTGAATGTTGGGCGAAAGGCGTCAAACGGACATGAAGCAGCCATATTGAGCTGGCTTTTTCTTCAGGTGTCGGGCGCACTGGGGTGTATCGCGCCCACTTGTTGTTATCACGCGGTTGCAAAATCCCTTGGACCATGCCACGAGCATGGAGCCGGAGCAGGGGCCTAACATGAATGCTCCAGCCGGGGACGTGGTTACCAAATCCTTAGAAACCATCGGGTATGCTGGATTGGTAGCCGGTATTAAAGAAATTGGAGAGCTATTCGTGTTGAGCCAGATCGACCAAACTCGCCGATCCAGACTCATTTCTCTGCTGTGCGGGGCTGCACTGGCAATGAGTGCTGGCGCTGCTGTTGCGCAGGTAAATTCAGGTGTGCCGAACAGCCTGGGAAATGACGGATTTGCGCCTGCTGCTGAGCTGCCTTCTGGACAGCTGCAGTTTGTTGACGGTACCGAGTGGCAGGATAGCTTTGATAGGGGCTCTGGAAAGCTGGCGAAGCTGGACTTCCAAAAGCCCAGCATCACTCTGGAGACGGCAGACTATCTGCGCGGTGCCATCTACAAGTATCAGCAGATCGTCGTGAATGGCGGCTGGCCGCAGGTACCGGGCGGCACAAAGGCCATGCGGATGGGGATGCGCCATGACAATGTCATTGCGTTGCGCCAACGCCTCATGGTTTCAGGCGATCTGGCACAGTCCGCTGGGCTGTCCAATACGTTTGACAGCTATGTGGATTCGGCGGTTCGTGCCTTCCAGTTACGCCACGGGCTGACACCAGATGGTGTCGTCGGTCAGGATACTCTGGACGCCCTCAACGTGTCGGCGGATGCGCGTTTGCGCCAGCTTCAGACCAATCTGGAGCGGGTTGAGGAACTGGCGCCAAAGCTTAAAGATCGCTATGTGATGGTGAACATTCCGGGCGCCTCCATCGAAGCGGTTGACCATGGACAGGTTCGTTCACGCCACACCGCCGTGGTTGGCAAGATCGATCGGCAGACTCCGATTGTGAATTCGGCCATTCACGAGTTGAACTTCAATCCGTATTGGACGGTTCCGGTCAGCATTATCCGCAAGGATCTGATCCCGCGTATGCAGGAAAACCCGAACTACCTGGCGGAAAACCGCATTCGTATCTTTGATTGGCATGGAAACGAGCTGCAGTGGCAGGACATTGACTGGGGCACTGACGAGGCGACGCAGTATCGCTTCACGCAGGAGCCGGGCGACGGCAACTCCATGGGCACCATGCGCATCAACTTCCATAACACCCATCAGGTCTATCTTCACGACACACCAGAGCAATCGCTGTTCGGCAGCGGCTATCGCTTCCATTCCTCAGGTTGCGTGCGCGTTCAGAACGTGCGCGAGCTGGCAACCTGGCTGTTGTCCTCCACCACGCCTGAGTGGGACCGGTCTCGGGTGGATGATGCGATTCGCAGCGGTGAACGTCTTGACGTGAGGATGAAGAGCAAGATTCCACTGCATATGGCCTATATTACCGCTTGGGCGCAGGCCGATGGTGTTGTTCATTTCCGCGGTGATATTTACAACCGAGACGGAATTGGAACCGGCGGCACCGACACAGCGGCGATCAATGTGAATTGATTTGGCGAAGTGCCGCGGAGTTCCGCGGCATTTTTGTTTGGGGGCGTGTGTGAGCAAGCCAAGTACAATCTTTTTCGAACTGCATCAGGTTGGCCGCTATGTGAAGGTGAGCGCCATCTGCGCGGACACTGGCACGGAAGTGTCTGTTGTGGGCGACCCCAATGCCTCGCAGGCACAACTAAAAGCTTTGGCAGCTCAGAAACTGAAACGCCGTTTGGAGCGGGATCAGAAGAGCTGAAGGCAAATATGGGTGAACACCGGCCCAATCATGCTCTATGTAGTCTCTAGACCCTTGGTTTGCGTGGTTTCCTGTGGTAGCACGTGTGCTCCCAGCGCAAGTTGAAAGCGCCCGGGGTGTTGGCGGTTTGGCTCCTGACCCCGCCATTTAGCGACACCAAAGATATGAGGCCTAACAATGTCCCTGACGGATAACACAGTCAGTACTCCACTGTACCCAGACTTCTTTACAGGTTCATTGGCCGACGGCGACAAGGAAATCTTTGAGGCGATCAACCTGGAGCTCTCTCGTCAGCAGAATGAGATTGAGCTGATCGCATCTGAGAACATCGTCTCGGCTGCAGTCATGGAAGCCCAAGGCTCCGTGATGACCAACAAATACGCTGAGGGCTATCCGCGTCGTCGCTACTACGGCGGTTGCGAGTATGTCGATATTGCTGAAGAGCTGGCGATCAGCCGCGTCAAGGAACTGTTTGGCTGCGAGTTCGCCAATGTTCAGCCAAACTCTGGTTCGCAGGCTAACCAGGCCGTTCTGATGTCGATGGCCAAACCGGGCGACACGCTGCTCGGTATGAGCCTTGATGCTGGTGGTCACCTGACGCACGGCGCGAAGCCCAACATGTCCGGTAAGTGGTTCAATGCTGTTCAGTACGGCCTTGATACATCCACTGGCCTGATCGACATGGACGAAGTTGCCGCTCTTGCGCGTGAACACAAGCCTGCGATCATTATCGCCGGTGGTTCTGCCTACTCCCGTCAGATTGACTTTGCTGCGTTCCGCGCAATCGCTGATGAAGTTGGTGCCTATTTTTGGGTTGATATGGCGCACTTTGCTGGTCTGGTGGCTGGTGGTCAGCACCCATCTCCATTCCCGCATGCCCATGTGGCAACGTCCACCACTCACAAGACCTTGCGCGGTCCGCGTGGTGGTTTGGTTCTGACCAATGATGAGGCCATCGCCAAGAAGATCAATTCTGCGATCTTCCCGGGTCTGCAGGGTGGTCCGTTGATGCATGTGATTGCCGCGAAGGCTGTCGCATTCGGCGAAGCGTTGCGCCCGGAATTCAAGACCTACGCCAAGAACGTTGTGGAGAATGCTCAGGTTTTGGCTGAAACTCTGCGCGAAGGCGGGCTGGACATCGTTTCTGGCGGCACGGATACCCACCTGATGCTTGTGGATCTTCGCCCGAAAAACCTGACGGGTAAGGCCGCCGAGAAGTCTCTGGGCCGTGCGAACATCACCTGTAACAAAAACGGTGTACCGCTAGACCCTCAGAAGCCAACGATCACTTCCGGGATTCGTCTTGGAACGCCTGCTGGCACCACTCGTGGGTTCGGCAAGGAAGAGTTCCGTGAAATTGGCCTCTTGATCACTGAGGTTCTGGACGGGCTGCGTGAAGCGAACAGCGACGAAGGCAATGAAGCTGTTGAGCTGGCCGTTAAGGAAAAGGTGGTCAAGCTGACCAGCCGTTTCCCGATTTACGGCGGCTGATAAGAGCTTAAAAAGACTGGTATTTAGGGGAGGCACACGCATATGCGTTGTCCATATTGTGGTGGCGAAGATACGCAGGTAAAGGATTCTCGGCCGACCGAGGATAATACTGCCATTCGCCGGCGCCGTGTTTGTCAGACATGTGGCGGGCGTTTTACAACGTTTGAGCGCGTGCAGCTGCGTGAGCTGACAGTGATCAAGCGCAATGGACGTCGTGTGCCTTTCGACCGGGAGAAGTTGATGCGTTCGGTGCTCATCGCAACGCGCAAACGCCCGGTGGAGCCAGAACGGATCGAGCGCATGGTGAGCGGCCTTGTTCGCCAGCTGGAAAGCTCAGGAGAAAGCGATGTGATGGCCGAGGATATCGGCCATCTCGTCATGGAAGGCCTCAAGGCGCTGGATGATATCGCATATGTGCGGTTTGCGTCGGTCTACAAGAACTTCCGCGAGGCCAAGGACTTTGAAGCTCTTCTTGATGAATTGAGCGATGCAGAGTCAGACCCTTTACTTATGCCTAGAAGAGATTAAGTGTACCTAGTCGTTACTCTGTAATCGTATGAGGTACCAGCTTTGCCGGATACAGCTGTTGAGCGCGAGATCGCCGACGGACCTATGACCCGCGCATTGGATGAGCAGTTTATGGCTGCTGCGGTGGCATATGGTCGGCGCGCGCAAGGACGCACCTGGCCCAACCCGCCTGTTGGCGCGGTTATCGTAAGGCAGGGACCTTTTGGGCCCGTAGTTGTGGGGCGGGGCGCGACCATGCCCCCGGGCGGTCCCCATGCTGAAGTTGTGGCGCTGGAACAGGCTGGAGACGCGGCGCGTGGCGCTACAGCCTACGTCACACTTGAACCTTGCGCGCATCAGGGGCGTACCGGGCCCTGTGCTCTTGCCCTCGTAAAGGCCGGTATCTCCCGCGTTGTATATGGTATTGCCGATCCTAATCCATTGGTAGGTGGCAAGGGACATGGCATCCTGCAGGAAAATGGCATTGCGGTGACCTCAGGCGTTCTGGAAAAAGAATGCCGTGAAGCAGTGCAGGGCCATTTGTCGCGCGTGGAAAAAGGCCGTCCGCACTTGATGCTGAAGATGGCAATTTCTGCCAATGGCTACATCGGTCAGACAGGGGAAGGGCAGCTTGCCATCAGCAGTGCGCTGAGCAAACGCCTGGTGCATGGTTTGCGTGCCCGATTTGATGGCATCCTGATTGGCATCGGGACGGTTCTTGAAGACGACCCGGAGCTGACTTGCAGATTGCCCGGAATGATCGGGCAGTCTCCGGTGCGCATCGTCCTGGACAGCCAAGCGCGTTTGCCGCTCGATTCCAAGTTGGTCAAGTCATGCCGTGAGGTGCCGCTCTGGGTTTTGACCGGCGAGAATGCATCGGATGCTCGTGTGAGTGCGCTCGAACGCCTTGGTGTGACCGTCATCAATAACGACTGTGTACGTAATGGCCACGTGTGCCTTGATACGGTGCTCTCAGCTCTCTACATGCGGGGTCTGTCTCAAGTTCTTGTCGAAGGGGGTGCCCACATTGCTCGCGCGATGCTCGATGAGAAAGTCATTGACGAGGCCATCATCTTCAAAGGGCAGAGCGTTGTCTCTGGGACCGGAATTTTGCCGTTCCTGGACGAGGGCGTGGAGGCTCTGGACAAAACTGGACGGTTTGACCGCAAACTTGAGCGGTATAGCGGTGGGGACGCCGTGCTGCACTACCGTGCGAAGTAAGGAGATCACATAAGTGTTCACTGGCATTGTTACCGATCTTGGCAAGATCACATCCGTGGAAAAGGTTCCTGCGGGGCTTAAGTCCCGTATCGCTTGTTCATACGAGGCCAATGGCATCGCTATTGGCGCATCCATCGCGTGTGGTGGTGTGTGTCATACAGTGATTGCCAAGGGTGTTGAGGACGGCAAAACCTGGTTTGAAGTGGAATCGGCTACGGAAACCCTGCAGCTAACCACTGTTGCAGGCTGGAAAGCTGGCGATAACATCAACTTGGAGCGCTCTCTTGCCATGGGCGATGAGTTGGGCGGGCACTTGGTCCTTGGGCATGTAGACGGTACCGCGACCATCATTGAGCGCACTGAACATCCTGACAGTGTGTATCTTAAGTTCGAATGCGCTGAGGAATTCGCAAAATTCATCCCCAAAAAGGGGTCGGTATGCCTTGATGGAACTTCGCTTACAGTGAATGAAGCGGATGGTAACACATTCTCGGTATTCCTTATCCCTCATACTCTGTCAGTGACCACCTGGGGCGATCGAAAGGTGGGCGACAAAGTAAATCTTGAGGTTGATATGATGTCGCGTTATGTAGCGCGGCTCGCAGAATTCACAGCGTGATTTGAATGCCGCATCTGCGGCATCAAATTGTCTGGACAAACTACCCGAGACGTGGTTCCTGACCACAAGTTTCACAAGTCTAGTAGAGAGAGCACCGTCATGAGTGTCATTCCACATATCCTCGTTATTGAGGCCCGGTTTTATGAAGAGCTAGCGGATGCACTTTACGATGGAGCCGAAGAGGTTCTGGAGCGTGCTGGCGCGAAAATCTCTCGTTTGGCAGTGCCTGGCGTACTGGAGATCCCATCTGCGCTGTCCATGGCGCTAGCGGCCATGGAAAACGGGGATGCGGACTACGACGGTTTCGTGCTGCTCGGCTGCGTGATCCGTGGTGAGACCACGCACTATGACATTGTGAGCAATGAGTCTGCCCGCGCCATCATGGAACTGACCATTGATGCAGCGGTGGCTGTCGGCAACGGCATTCAGACAGTTGAGAATCAGGAACAGGCTTGGGCTCGTGCGAGCGCAGACAAGAAGAATAAGGGTGGTGGTGCAGCAGAAGCGTGCCTCGCGATGATTGGTGTGCGCGACCACTTCGGAGTTTGAAATTAGGTCTATGACTACCGACGACAATAACAAAAACGAAATTGAAGTTCGTCCAGCGAACAAGCGAGGCGCAGCGCGCCTCGCAGCCGTTCAGGCCCTCTATCAGATGGAAGTTGGCGGCGCGCAGATGAATGACGTGCTGGGCGAGTTTGAAGCATTTCGCCTTGGCAAGGAAATGGATGGCGACCAGTACCGTGATGCGGATCCGGCATGGTTCCGTGATCTCGTGATGGCCGTGATCGATGATCAACGTGTGATCGATCCACGCATCCATCAGGCACTGTCTGATGATTGGCCGCTTCGCCGCATCGATGCGACGCTGCGCGCGATCCTGCGCGTGGGGGCTGCTGAGCTTTATCGCAAGAAAGATGTGCCTGCACGTGTAATCATCAATGAATACATTGATGTATGTAAGGCGTTCTTCGAGCAGGATGAGACACGTCTTGTAAACGGCATCATGAACCGTCTGGCTCGCGAGCTGCGTCCTGAAGAGTTCGACGACGCTTCAAAGAGCGCGTAGGTTTATGGTGGAGCGAAGGCTTGGCGAATTTGAGCTGATCGAGCGCTATTTCGCTCCACTTGCTGATGGCGTAGGGGCCGCGGGCCTCAAGGACGACGCCGCGGTCTATACCCCTCAAGATGGCCACGACATTGTTGTCAGCAAAGACATGTTGGCCTCTGGCGTCCATTTTTTCCCTGAAGATCCTCCCGCTGCAATTGCAGCAAAGGCGCTGCGGGTAAACCTGTCGGATATTGCATCCAAGGGAGCACGCCCCACAGCGTACGCGCTTGGACTCGGGCTTGCCTCAGATGTCGATGAGCACTGGATTGCCGAGTTTTGCAAAGGCTTGGGGGAGGACCAGAGGACCTATGGAATCACCTTGCTTGGTGGAGATACCATCAAGACAGGGGGGCGAATGGTGCTTTCTGTAACCTTCTTTGGGGAACTCCCCCGTGGAAGCACGGTACGTCGAACATCCGCCTCTGAAGGCGACTATATTTATCTTACCGGGACCGTTGGAGATGCTGCTCTCGGCCTTCAGTTGCGACTGAGTGCAGAGCGTGCAGGGCAGATTGGGCTTTCCGAGGACGATGCGGATTTTCTGCTGAACCGGTATCTGTTGCCACAACCGCGTGTGGTTGCTGCAGATGCTGTTAGGCAGTTTGCGTCTGCCTCCATGGATGTGTCGGATGGGCTTGCTGCTGATCTTGAGCACATGTGCAAGGCGGCAGACCTATGGGCGCACGTTGAGTTGGACCAGCTTCCATTGTCACGCGCGGCTGGCAACTGGGTTGCAGCCAAACCTTCTGACATTAAGACGGTGATCACTGGCGGTGATGATTATGAGCTGCTTTGTGCCGTCGCTCCTGATCACGCAGAAGGCTTTGAACGCGCTGTGAGAAAAGCTGGTGTGCCCGTGACGCGAATTGGTAGATTTGTTTCGCCCGAACCCCATGAACCTCGTGTTCAGTTCCTCAGTTCTGAGGGCGTTTTGGACCTCCATGGCGTGAGCGGTTATCGGCACGTTTAGCCTGAAGTCTACTTAGTTTTCCCAATAAGAGGGTTGTTGGTTCCTCGTTTAGGGGTAGTGTTCTCTTCCGTAGAGGAGAGAACTGGATGACGACAACCACTGAGTCTGCGGGCACCATCGACGATACTTTGGCCCGTCGCAACGCGCTTTTGCTTTCTGTGGCGCAGGCCTTGGGTGGTTCATCCGCGACGATTGTTTTTGCAACGACGTCTATTCTGGGTGCGAGCCTTTTGGATGCGGACAAATCTCTCGCCACACTTCCTGTAACTGCGTTCGTGCTGGGAACGGCGCTCGGCACCTTACCCGCTGGGCTAATCATGCGCCACTTTGGGCGGCGAGTCGGCTTTTCCTTTTCCATGCTGTTGGGCTTTGTGTTTTCCCTGATTGCTGCACTTGCAGCCTACTATGGGCACTTTTATCTCCTGTGCTTCTCAACGCTCGGCACAGGGTTGGTGGCAGCATTTGTCCAGCAATTCCGCTTTGCCGCTGCTGACACAGCGAGCGATGGCTTTAAGCCTAAAGCGATTTCCCTGGTACTTGCCGGAGGCATCCTCGCCGGAGTGATCGGACCACAAACGGTCATTTGGACCAAAGATTTGTTTGAGCCCTTTCTGTTTGTCGGCACTTACTTGGCGCAGGCGGTTTTGAGCCTCATTGCGTTTTTTGTTGTAGTGAATGTCAGGGTTCCATTGCCGCCAAAGCGCAACTCGGTTGGCCACAAGCAGGGTAGGCCGCTCTCGTACATCATGAAGCAGCCAAGATTTGTGGTTGCCGTGCTCTGCGGAATGATCAGCTATGCGATCATGAGCTTGGTGATGACGTCTGCGCCACTTGCAATGATCGCCTGCGGCCTTACAGAAACGGATGCAGCGCTCGGCATACAATGGCACGTTGTAGCCATGTTCGGTCCGTCCTTCATTACAGGGAATCTGATCACCAGATTTGGTGCCCTGAAAATAATGGGAGTTGGATTCGGCCTCTATCTTTTGTGTTCCATGGTTGCGCTGACTGGATTGGAGCTCTGGATCTTTTGGAGCTCTCTGGTTTTACTTGGCCTTGGATGGAATTTTTCTTTCGTTGGCGCTACTACATTGCTTACGCAGACATATCGGGATGAAGAGCGCAACATGGTTCAGGCGTTCAATGACTTTTTAGTATTTGGTCTTGTCGCAATTTCTTCATTCTCATCCGGGAAGCTCTTGCATTCATTTGGCTGGGAAACCGTGAACACTATGGTGTTTCCGTTTATTGCAGTGTGCCTTGTTTCTTTGATCTGGCTTGGTCTTAGACGCAAAACTGAAAGTATAGCCTGAGCAAACCGTTGTAGGTGTACGTGCTGTCAACATACGTGTTACCTAGGACTACCCCATAAAACGTTATTGACGGATAGTGCCTGCCATATACCGTCTTACTACGCATAACTCTGTAGGGAAAACGGTACTTGATTTGCTGAAATACACACTATTAAAGTAGCAATCTAACCCTAGGGGAGGGTAAATGGCTGAACTTCTAGTTACAATCGTATGCGGCGTGCTATCTGTCGTCTACGGCATCTGGGCGATCCAGAGCGTGATGGCAGCTGATACAGGTAATGCGCGCATGCAGGAGATTGCTGGTGCGATTCAGGAAGGCGCGCAGGCCTATCTGACACGTCAGTACACCACCATTGCGCTTGTGGGCGTCGTAATTTTCATAATTGTCGCTTTTCTGCTGTCAATTCCTGTGGCGATCGGTTTTGCGATCGGCGCAGTTCTCTCCGCTGCCGCTGGCTTTATTGGTATGTTGGTCTCTGTTCGCGCGAACGTGCGGACCGCGCAGGCCGCTAGCCAGAGCCTTGCTGCGGGTCTTTCCATCGCATTCCGCTCTGGTGCGATCACCGGCATGTTCGTTGCCGGTCTGGCGCTGTTGGGTGTGGCTGTTTACTATCTGATCCTGACGGAAGTGATGGGCTTTGAGGGCACTTCCCGTGCAGTGATCGATGCGTTGGTTGCGCTCGGTTTTGGTGCGTCGCTGATCTCTATCTTCGCGCGTCTTGGTGGCGGTATCTTCACCAAGGGTGCCGACGTTGGCGGTGACCTCGTAGGTAAGGTTGAAGCGGGTATCCCGGAGGATGATCCCCGTAACCCTGCCACCATCGCGGACAATGTGGGTGACAATGTCGGCGACTGTGCTGGTATGGCAGCCGATTTGTTCGAAACCTATGCGGTGACACTGGTTGCGACCATGGTTCTGGCGGCGATCTATTTCGCAGGCTCAGAGATGCTTGAGGCAGCCATGCTGTATCCGCTGGTGATTTGCGGTGTTTGTGCTGTTGCTTCGATCGCCGGTACCTTCTTCGTGAAGCTGGGCCAGTCAAACTCCATCATGGGCGCGCTCTACAAGGGCTTCATTGCAACGGCAGTGATCTCGTTGATCGTTCTTTATCCGGTGACCATGTGGGTGTTCGGCGGTATGGACACCGTTCTGGCTCTGCCAAACGGCATCCAGTTCACACCGATGTCATTGTTCCTGTGTGGCGTTTCTGGTCTTATCGTAACCGGCTTGATCATCTGGATCACCGAGTATTACACCGGCACTGGCTTCCGTCCTGTTAAGTCCATTGCAAGGGCTTCTGAAACCGGTCACGGGACCAACGTGATCCAGGGGCTTGCCATCTCGATGGAAGCAACGGCTCTGCCAGCCATCGTGATCATCGCCGGCATCATCGTGACCTATCAGCTTGCTGGCCTGTTCGGCATCGCCATTGCGGTTACCACCATGCTTGCGCTTGCTGGTATGGTTGTTGCGCTCGATGCATTCGGCCCAGTGACCGATAACGCAGGCGGTATTGCCGAAATGGCTGAACTTCCTGCTGAAGTTCGCGACACCACTGATGCCTTGGACGCTGTAGGTAACACCACAAAGGCCGTGACCAAGGGCTATGCAATCGGTTCAGCGGGCTTGGGTGCGCTTGTTCTGTTTGCAGCCTATACGGAGGACCTGAAGTTCTTTGCAGCAAACAGCGATAGCTTCCCTTACTTCGAAGGCATCACACCTCAGACGCTCGACTTCTCCTTGTCCAACCCGTACGTGGTCGTCGGCTTGTTCTTTGGTGGTCTGCTGCCATTCCTGTTTGGCGGTATTGCAATGACCGCTGTGGGCCGTGCAGCGAGTGCGGTTGTGGCGGAAGTTCGTCGTCAGTTCAAGGAAAAGCCGGGCATCATGAAGGGCGAAGAGCGTCCTGATTATGGCCGTGCGGTGGACATGCTGACCCGTGCCGCAATCCGCGAGATGATTGTTCCATCTCTGCTGCCTGTTCTGTCTCCAATCGTATGCTACTTCTTGATCTACGCGATTGCAGGCAAGGCCAATGGCTTTGCTGCACTTGGCGCAATGCTGCTAGGTGTGATCGTTACCGGCTTGTTCGTGGCTCTGTCCATGACCGCTGGTGGCGGCGCATGGGACAATGCCAAGAAGTACATCGAGGATGGCAACTACGGCGGTAAAGGGTCTGAAGCGCACAAGGCGGCGGTCACCGGTGATACTGTTGGCGATCCCTACAAGGATACAGCAGGTCCAGCTGTGAACCCGATGATCAAGATCACCAATATTGTGGCTCTGCTGCTGTTGGCTGTTCTGGCGCACTAATCGGCGCGTTTCAAAAAGAACCATAGAGTTAGAAAGGCGGTCCAAGGGCCGCCTTTCTTTTTGGGCTGAGCAACAACATTACGTCCGTTGGATAGCTGCAGCAGGGCAGCGACCCTTGAGAGGCTCCCCGGTGAATAAGGGCAGGCATTGTCGGCCCGCTTTTGAGGGCAAAAAAAATCCTAGTGGCACATACTGCCACCAGGATTTTTGTCTTCTCGGCATGCTGAGGCGTATCAGAGGCCCAATGTTGGGTTCTGAGCGCCGCGCAGGATCTGTGTGAGGAAGCCGTAGTCAGCACCGCCGGTGCGTGTCTTGCGGTTCAGGTAGTCGATGACCCGACCATCTTCCATACCGAAGTTACCAATGTCGCGAACGAAGCCATCGTCATCAAAGTAGACTGCGACGACGCGTTGGTCGACAACTTCAGGTGCCAAAAACGCTGTGGTCTCTGTGGTCTGGGAAATGTAGTAGTAGGCGTCGCCGTTGAGATTGGACGTTGTGGACGGGGAGCCGAGCAGCAGCTCAACCTGCTCACGACTGGAGCCAACCTGAATCTCTGAAAGGGCGTCCGGGGAAATCACCTGGCCGTGGTTCAAGGTAGTGGTGAAGCAGCCCCCAAGCGGCATGGCCAAGCAAGCAAGGAGTGCCGTACGGCGAACAAATGCAAACATTCCAAACATCCCGTTAGCTTGCAAACCTTGGTGTGCCCCCGTTCGCAAGCGCATTAAATTTTCCTTGTTTTTGTGCCTAACGCGTGGCACGCAACAAAGCAACTCCGGATCGCAAAAGAGGTCCCATGATCTTTGGCATTTTTAGGCGCCGCGACGATTCGTCAATTCGCAGTGTTTACGAGCAAATCGTGGCACAAGCGCGCCAACCCTACTTTTATACAGATCTTCAGGTGCCCGATACTGTTGAAGGGCGCTTCGAGATGATCGTTTTACATGCCTTCCTCGTTTTTCACCGATTACGCAACCAAGGGAAAGAGGCCCAAGACTTCTCACAGGGAGTGTTTGATCTTTTTTTCCAAGATATGGATCAAAGCATGCGTGAAATGGGGATTGGCGATGAGGGCGTGCGTCGTCGCATAAGAGCCATGACCGAGTCGTTTTATGGCCGTTCCTCCTCCTATGCTGAAGGGCTTTCCAGTGGAAACCGCAGTATTCTGGCTCAGTCCTTGCTCAAAAATATCTATGGTGGAGCCCAAGAGGTTATTGCAGCAGATCGTCTAGTAGACTACATGCAGCACTCCTTAGATGTTCTGGGCGAATTATCAGAGGACGAGATCCGAAAGGGACGCGTTGCTTTCGCCGCGCCCGACACGCTCGCCGGAAAGAAGCAGTAGATCATGAGCATTGCACCTTATCCTTGGACTTATCCATTCGATCTTCCAAAACTGGGGGATAAACCGGTTTCTTTGGTGCTGGAATTGGATGACGCCACAAGAAACGCGTTTTTGGAAGCTTACCAACTACTCGAGCTGCCGAAGTTCAAGGCTGAGTTGGAAGTTCGGCGGTGGCGCAAGAACGGTGTCGCAGTTCGGGGAACTGTCGTAGCCAAGACTGTTCAGGCCTGTGTTGTGTCTTTGCAGCCGGTTTCTGGCGAGGTCGATGAAAGCTTCGAGCGGACCTTCTTGCCTGAAGACGATGGGTCGAAGCGGCGCAAGACTGAGGATGAGGATCTGGAAATCGAGGTTGACTTCGATGCTGAAGATCCGCCTGAGACTTTTTCCGGTCGCCAATTGGACCTTGGTGCCATTGTTTGTGAGCAATTTGCTCTGGGGCTTGATCTTTACCCTCGGGCGGAGGGTGTGCATGTTGATGAAGCTTACGCCCCAAGCCCGGAAGATGAGTTGGAAGATGAAAAAGAGCCTTCTCCTTTTGCTGCTCTTGAAGCGCTCAAGAAGGATTTGAAGGACTGAAACGGGCTGAGGTGCTTTAAAGAGAGGTTGCGCGAGACGGCGAAAAGGGTATCTTGCGCCCGCGCGCTGCTCCAGTAACCCAATCGCACAACATGTCTTCAAGGCCATTTTCGGTGCAGCAATTGCCTATCATGTAACGGGATTTACAACAGCATATGTCTGAAAAGATCAGAATTTCAATTGACGCCATGGGGGGCGACGACGGCCCTGACACGGTCATTCCGGGAGCAGCCATCGTTTTGGAGCGCTGCCCCGATATTGAATTCTTGCTGTTCGGCGATAGCGCGGTCATCGAGCCCATGCTTGAGACCTATCCGCGATTGAAGGAAGCATCCACCGTTCACCACAGTGAAGTGGCCATCGAGATGGATGAAAAACCCAGCCAGGCCCTTCGCAAGGGGCGCGGCAAGTCATCCATGTGGAAGGCCATTGCTGCCGTGAAATCCGGTGAAGCGGATGTGGCGGTCTCCGCGGGCAATACGGGCGCCTTGATGGCTATGTCCAAGTTCTGCCTGCGCACCATGTCGGACATCGAGCGTCCGGCAATTGCGGCGATCTGGCCGACCATGCGTGGCGAGTCCATCGTTTTGGATGTTGGGGCCACAGTCGGGGCGGATGCACAGCAGCTGATCGATTTTGCCATTTTGGGCGGCGCCATGGCGCGCACCATTCAAGGCATCAACAAGCCAACTGTTGGTCTTCTCAATATTGGCGTTGAAGAGGTGAAGGGTGTTGAGGAAGTGAAGACCGCAGGGCGTATGCTGCGCGATCTTTCTCCGCCGAACCTCAAGTATATCGGATTTGTGGAAGGGGATGATATCGGCAAGGGAACTGCCGATGTTGTCGTCACCGAAGGGTTTGCGGGCAATATTGCTCTGAAGACGGCAGAAGGCACGGCCAAACAGCTGGCGGGCTATCTCAAATCTGCCATGTCCAGAACCATATTCGCAAAAATCGGCTACTTGTTCGCCAAGGGTGCGTTTGATCGTTTGCGTGCGAAGATGGATCCGCGCAAAATGAACGGCGGGGTATTCCTTGGTTTGAACGGCATCGTCATCAAGAGTCATGGGGGAACCGACGGGGAAGGGTTTGCTTCTGCCGTCGAGCTTGCCTATGACATGGCTAAAAATGAACTCATAAAGAAGATCTCCGAAGACATCGGGGACTACCATCGAGGCAAGATTACTGCTGTCGATGACGGACTGGAAGGTTAACCGTGAACGCTATTCGCTCTGTAGTTCTGGGCTGCGGCAGCTATCTGCCGGAAAAAGTTCTTCGCAACGCCGATCTCGCCGAGATGGTCGACACCTCCGACGAGTGGATCGTTCAGCGCACGGGAATCCACCAGCGTCACGTGGCTGCCGAAGGAGAGTTTACCTCTCACATGGCCATCAAGGCTGCGCAGCGCGCGCTTGAAAACGCTGGCGTTGATGCCGCTTCCATTGATCTGATCATTCTGGCCACATCCACGCCAGACAATACATTTCCAGCATCCGCAGTAACTGTTCAGGCCGGTCTTGGCATTACCCACGGCATGGCGTTTGACGTTCAGGCGGTGTGTTCTGGATTCGTGTACGCCGTAACGACTGCTGATGCTTACTTGCGTGGCGGCCTTGCCAAGCGTGCGCTTGTGATCGGTTCTGAAACATTCTCTCGTCTTCTGGACTGGGAAGACCGCACCACTTGCGTTCTGTTCGGTGATGGAGCAGGCGCAATTGTGCTCGACGCTCAAGAAGGCGCAGTGGATGTGAACGAGAGCGGTGTACTGACTTGCAAGCTGCGCTCGGATGGGCGCCATAAAGAAAAGCTTTACGTGGACGGCGGGCCTTCATCTACACAGACCACCGGGCACCTGCGCATGGAAGGCCGTGAAGTCTTCAAACATGCCGTGGGCATGGTGACGGATGTGATCGAGGATGCTTTTGAAGCAACCGGCCTGACAGCTGATGACCTGAATTGGTTTGTTCCGCACCAGGCGAACAAGCGCATCATCGATGCGTCTGCCAAAAAGCTGGGCATCGCACCGGAGAAGGTTGTAATCACCGTTGGCGAGCACGCCAACACATCCGCGGCGACCATTCCGCTTGCGCTTGATTCTATCGTGCAGGCTGGAAAGGTGAAGAAGGGCGACCTGATTATGCTTGAAGCCATGGGTGGTGGCTTCACTTGGGGCGCGGTTCTTCTACGCTGGTAAACATATTGCCCCCAGAACTCACTCTGGGGGCGCTTCCCTTCGCATAAGCTGTTGACCAACGCGAGGGAAGACAATACCGTATCCCCTTGAGAACTATCTATATTCCCCAAGGACCTGTGTGGCGAAGGAGGGTACTATGGCTGGTCATACGGTAACCCGTGCTGATCTGTGTGAAGCTGTTTACCAGAAAGTTGGTTTATCTCGGACTGAGTCCGCTGAGCTAGTCGAAAAGGTGCTCTCTGAGATTTCGACCAGCCTCGAAAAGGGCGATTCCGTAAAACTCTCTTCGTTTGGTTCTTTCGTGGTTCGCTCCAAAGGGGAGCGTATTGGCAGAAACCCGAAGACGGGTGAAGAAGTTCCGATCTCTCCGCGCCGCGTTATGGTCTTCAAGCCAAGCAACGTTCTCAAGCAGCGGATCAACGATGCGCTTGTCGAGGGCGAGTAAGCGCATCTTGGCCGTCCAGCCTCAGTAAATAGCGAAAATCACCGTGCAAAAAAGCGCTGACGCCTTCCGTACAATTAGCGAAGTGGCAGAGCATCTTGATCTGCCACAACACGTGCTGCGTTTCTGGGAAACGCGGTTTACGCAGATCAAGCCTTTGAAGCGAGGCGGTGGACGTCGTTATTATAGGCCTGAAGACGTTGAGCTTTTGGCTGGAATCCGCCATTTGCTCTACGGTGAGGGCTACACCATCAAGGGTGTGCAACGCATCCTGCGCGAGCAAGGTGCTCGGTTTGTCATGGACATCGGGCAGAACCCTGATGTGCATTCTGCCGTTGGAATTGCGGGTCTCCAACAGGCCAGTGATGAGGGGGAGGAGCAGACTTACCAGCCAGTGGCTGCACAAAGAGAGCCTGTCTACACTGCGCCAGAGCCGGAAAACAACGAGCCCAACGACGATGATCTGTTCTTTGAACGGGAGGAACAGGCAGGGGCTGCTGGTACTTACGCGGAACAGCAAGAGGAAGATGAGCCGCTTCCTGCTGGGTTGCTGCCAGATGATGACCAGTCTGATACCCCATCGCATGCACCGACAGCATTGAAGTTCATGGATCGGTTGCGCGGCGGGCAGCGAGAGCCTTCAGATGATCCGGGCAATATGACCAAGGAAGAAATCCGGCTCCTGCAATCAACGCTCTTTGAACTTCTGGAGTGCAAGCGAATGTTGGATCAGACCCGCTAGGGCTGGTTTACAACGCAAAAACATGCCCGATCAGCAGGACCACGACTAGACTTGTGATTCGTATCCGGAGCGTGAGATACCGTTCCGCGATGACACCTTCCTTGGCTAGATGAAAATCAACTAAAAGCAAGCCTGCAAAAAGCACTGCGAGTGCTGAAAGCGCCAACGCGCCCGGAAACACAAGAACGCTGATCCAAATCAGCAGAGCGGCACAGTTTGACAGGATTGCTATGTTTGCGCCGGTTTGTTCGCGATCAGCTATGAAAAAGCCCCAGTGGCTTCCCGCGATGAATGAGGCGATGACGGCGCCATAAATCAGGCTGACAGTCGTTGGGGTTCCGATAAGAGGTAACTCGGCAATTCCGAACCACGCGGCCAACATCATGGCTGCGAACGGCAGAGCACCTGCGTAGGTGAAGGCGTTGATCAACTTGGTGTGTTCGGTCATTGTTTCGATAGTTTCGTGCGGCGGCAGCGTTCAGAGCAATACTTTACATCTTCCCAGCAGCTTTTCCATTTTCGCCGCCATGCGAATGGTTTGCCGCAGGTCTTGCAATCTTTTTGCGGTAGGTGCGGTTTGCGATGTGCCACTTTAGGTGTCCCCTTTGATACGCCATTAGAAATGGGTCAGAGCAAAAAAGCCTCAAGGAAACTGAGGGCTGCATTGGGCTCAAGCACCTTTGTTTCGCTCTGATTGGCGGTTGATTGAGGTCATAACTGGTTGAATGCGCGGTTCCTTTGCATAGAATGCAACAATGTCTCAGATACTTGACCGCACCAGCGACCTTGTCGTCTTCACTGCGATTGTTGATCGTGGTTCGATTTCCGCCGCTGCCGAGAGCCTTGGCGCTGCGCCATCTTCAATCAGCCGTGCTTTGACACGCCTTGAGGAACGGGTCGGTGCGCGTCTCATAAGACGCACAACGAGGCAGCTGGATCTGACACGTGAAGGGCGACAGTTCTACGACCGTGTAGTGCGCATCCTCTCTGATCTTGAGGAAGCAGAGAGCGAAGTACGTGACGGCTCAAACGCGGTGGGCGGGTGCTTGCGTGTGAACTCTTCGGTGCCGTTTGCCATACACCAGCTCATACCGCGGCTTAAAAACTTGCGCGCCCGTCATCCTGCGCTCCAAGTAGACTTGATCATGACCGATGCCATGGTGGATCTGATCGCAGATCGTGCTGACGTGGCTATTCGCATAGCGCCACCTCAGGACAGCACCATGTACATGCGCTCGCTTGGTGAGTGTTCGTTGTGTCTTGTGGCCTCTCCAGAGTATCTGGAAGAGAAGGGGACCCCGGCAACCATAGGTGCACTCAAGGAACGGCATGAGGCAGTGCAGTTCATTGGGTTGCCGTCGCTCAACAACTGGCAAATCCGGAATGCGGCTGGGCAAATTGAGACGGTACGGTTGCCAAGCAAGGTTGGCGCGAACAACGGAGAGGGTGTGCTGGCCCTCGTGCGGCAAGGCCATGGCATTGGCTTGCTCTCCTCATTTCTGGTCAGAACAGACGTTCAAGAAGGGCGGTTGGTGTCTTTGTTGGCCGAAGACGTTGCCAATGCAAACCAGCAAATTAGTGCGGTATACACCGAGCGGTCGCAGAATTCAGCGCGTTTGAAGGCTTTTCTGGATTTCTTGAGCGAAGAGTTCGTGGGAGATTGGGCCGCTTGCCCAGCAAAGTGCCAATAGAATTGGTGCTTGTTGGTGAGATGAAAACCAAATGTCACATGGAGTTTTGGTTTTAATGGTCGGGTAGGCCGGATTTGAACCGACGACCCCTTCACCCCCAGTTTTGCTGTCCCTCGCTAACCTATTGATTTTTAGTGGTAGGGACGCTTCTTTTCCGTTCATATACCGCATTTATCAACAGCTTCAACGTGCATTTTTGAACACTTGTGCAAGGGAGCACTTCACAAATCAAAACGCTAGTGTTGTTGCTAGGCTCTTCAGGTGTTCAGGTGAGAATTTGGCGTACACTCGGCGCGTGATGTTGATGTCCTTGTGCCCCAAGAACTGGGATATTTCTTCCATTGGGTGTCCGTCCTCTGCCATCCATACAGCCGCTGTGTGCCGGAATACGTGCGGTGTAACTCCTTCAATACCAGCACGATTTGCGGCGTTCACAATGCCTCTGCGGATCGACTTGACCGGCTTGCCTCCGTACTCGATGACGTGCTGAGACGTACGCAGAACGTATGCTCGCTTGAGTTCGCTTTTAAGCTGCTCTGTCATCGGGACTACCGCGCGCCCCTTGCCGCGATTGGAAAGGCTTAGGTGTATCCTGTCGCGGTCAAAGTCCACTCTGTCCCACGTCAATTCCAGCACGGCGGCTATGCGCCCTGCCGTGGTCAAGAGAAGGATCATTGCTAATCGGATGTGGGGTGAGGCTGCATGATCCAGCAGGGCCCGAAACTCTTTCCTTGAGAGGAATCGTTCCCGTGGCTCGCTATCGGCTGGAACTTCTATGTATGGCGCCTCAGGAATCATTCCGTGCTTTTCGCCCCATCTCAGGGCGCTTCTGAGGTGCTTTAGCTCTGTGGCTATCGTGCTTTCTGCCTTGCCCGCGTCACGGCGCATTCTGGCGTAATCTCGGCAGTCTTTAACTTTGATGTGGTGTGGTTCGAAGCGCCCGAAGTAGGGGCCTATCGACTTCCAATGGTATTCCATATTCTGGTAAACAGGGCGGCCAACTTTGTCTTCTTGAGCCTTGTGCCACAGGTCAGATACTGTGACTATTGCCTTGACCTCAGCCGCCCCGTAGATATCCCGCGCTATGCGCTCCGCAGCTTCCCTATCGTGCGTGCCCGTTGATATTCTGCGATACTTGTCTCCCTCTTTGAAGCTGACGTACCATTTTCCTCTATACTTTGTGAGCCGCATTCGTAATCCTCCACCGCTCTGTGGGGGATACGGTATAGCCGCCCCGTTCTAAAGTGCAATAGCTCTCCCTTTTTACACATAGAACGCACAGTGTTAGCGCATACCTTCCAACGCTCGGCTAGCGTCTCCGGCGTGTAGTTCATTGATCGCTCTCCTTGAATGCCAGTATCCGCCGCAGGATCTCCCGCGCCATGTCGTAGGGCAAGGCCTCCGTTATGCTGTTCCCGCCCTCATCTGTTATGATGCCAAGACCGCTTGACAAGGCTATCAAACGCATAGGGGGTAGCTTCATGCTGCACCCTTCTCAAGGCGCTTTGCCTCTGACTTTTTTCGGCTTTTCGAAGCTGGCCTACTGCATGAACGTACGCATTAGCGGCGGCTGAGCTATCAGTCAGAAGATTTAGAAACTTTCTCATTTGAGGCTCAGTTAGATTCGTCTTGGTAATGAATGGTGAACCCATTGTCCTAAGAACTTCTGCGTTTGCCATGTCGTACTGCTCCCAGAAGTCCTCTAGAGCCAAGTCCGCAACCTTTGCCCGTTCCCAAGCTTCTTCGCACTTCTTCTCTGCTTCTTTGATCTTGTTCATTGATCGCATTCCTGTTGTTTTTTCACATCATACTCGCCGAACTCGGGGCTCGCTTGTTCGGCCTTGCGAATAGCTTCAGAACGGCTGCGGGCTTCTACGGCATAGAACTCCTCTACCTTCACAAAATACTTTTGGTTCGGCTTGCCTGCGTCCTCATCCCATGCCCCGGCTTCTTTCAGCGCCCTTTTTGCCTTCCCAAAGCCAGAAGCGTTGGCGAGTTCTTGAATGTCTACGTTAGTCATCTATTCCCCCTTTGCCTTTGCTACTATCTTCTTTGCCTTTATCTTTAAGCTGATGATGCCTAAACTACTGTCTTCCATAGTGGGGCACTTGACATACACATCGATAAAATCTTCCAGAAGCTCCAACATTTCCGGCGCTGCGGCTATTAGCGCCAAGTCTGCGGGCTTTGAGTCATCACCCATGTATGTGATTGGCTCATCTCCATCATTGATGCCGCCTGTTGTCAGAACCTCTTGACCGTCTGGCCCTTCCAGAGTTGTGTATCCATATCCGTAATCGATTTCCTCTACCCATTGCCAAGGCCCCGGCGTGTGCTGTGCTTTAGTCATGCCTTACTCCTCATCATCCCAATACGGCTCAGTGAAGCCCGTGCCTTCGCATTCTAGGCACTCTTCCCTGACCGGATAATGGTCGCACTCGTCAAAGGCGACTACGTACCCTGTCCCACCGCAACTCAAGCAGGTCTCGCGATTGTCTTCTACATCGTCAAAAATGACTGTCATGCCTCGTCTCCTTCGTCTGCCATCCCATGCTCAGGTGAAAACGGGTGAAGCATTTGAATTTCTTCTGACGCGCTCTTGTTGCCAACCTTTTCGTAATAGGCCTGAAGGTGCTTGAATTCAGCCTTTTTGAACGCTTTTAAGTCATCCCACGCGCCGGTTTCCTTTAGCTTTTTAGCTCTATCCTTAATAGACTGATCAGATCGTCCTAAGTCTCTGCTTAGGTGAACAGTACCGACGAAATCGAACCAAGCTACGAGTTGAAGATCTTCTTTAATCGTCCAATTTTTCATGCCTTACCTCCTGCTCTTGCTTTAGCGATAATCTTCAATGCTTCTTCTGTGTCCCCTGAGACTCTGTAGAGGGCCTGTGCGACTGCCAGCGGATCAATGCCCCACCAGTCCCAATAGAGCCGCTCCTTAGTGCTGTGCTGCGCTCTGTGAGCCTCTGGTGACAGAGGGACCACCCACCAGTCATGCGGCTTGCGGGCCTTTGCAGTCATGGGCTTCCCATATGCAGGATCTCCATACCTAACGTGAGCCGCTTCCACGCCGTAGACGCCAGAAACAAGACAGGGCAGGGTGCGGATAAAAGCCAGGTGCTTAGGGTCCTCTACCCGCTTGTGTGCCTTGCCTGACGGGTCAAGAGAAAACGCTGTTGCTGGTGCTTGAATACGAAAACCCATCACGCGGCCTCCTGAATGCTGCTGTCGAATATTCCAACGCCCAGGTTCTCAAGGCACCAAGCATCGGCTTGATTTGTGAACTGCTGAAACGACTTTTCATCCATTTGAGAAAAGCTGGTACTGTCTGGAACTCGGACCACATCACCGCTTGCGGTCACGACTGGAGAAACGTAACCAAGCGCTAGCTTGATTGCTTGGTGAAGCTTCTCAGCGTTCGGGGCGCACTCTGTTGCCCGTACTATTTCGCTTAGACCTACCCAGTACCTGCGGTGATGCGGTATGCTACGCTTCTGGCTTAGCGTGCTGCATGATACCTGTGAGCCTTCTTTGAACTGTCCGAGCCGCTCAGCGTCATACTGGGATGCCGGGAAAAGAGCATTCCCCTTTTTAATGAAGTAAAATGGGTTTGAAGCCATTTCTGTTTCTCCTATCCAACGTCCATCAAAGCGCACCAGAGATGCGCTTAGAGGGGCGTCCCCGGCTATGGGTCAGGTCGCCGGGGTTATGTTTGCCCTTGATGTTACATCCTTGCCTCCATTTCTCTGGGTTTATGTTTGGCCTTTGGGCGCGCACATTTGATGTGATGGGTTTATGCCGCTTGGTTGAACGGATTATCGTTGTTGTTCATACCTGTTCGAGCTTCTGCCTTTTGCTTGATGCGGGCAGCGATAGCGCGCAGGCAACCCTGCATGTGATCTGATGGAATGGAGTCAATAGACTGATACCCGCCCTTTGACAGAAACTCCTGCTCTGCCCAGTCAGCCTGACGCAGGCCATTGCGTAGGCGCTCAATCTCTGGCTCTGAGACTGTTTTGACTTTCTTGTCATCGCGGCCCATAGCCTTTTCTGCGTCATCGTCAACGGTTGGCAGATTGAAAGCGGCTAGAAGGGCATACCTGCGACCGTATGTGAGAGCGCTGCCATACTGTTGCGGATCGCGCTTTGTCATCGGGATTTCGGTTTCAGACTGCTGCCATTCGCCGCTCGTATGTGTGATGCGGGTGATAATTGTCAGGCTGTTGTCAACGCACTTACCAGAGAACTGCTGAATGATAATGCCGTGCTCGTTGCAAGCGTCTCGAAGCGTCATGATGACGTTTTCAAGTGTAGCGTAGTTGTTCTTGAAGTGAGGGTTGCGACCGTCTTTACCTACGCTGGTTACGCTCTTATGCACATCCATCAGAGCAGAGATAATGCTTGATTGCTTGTCGCTTGTAGTGAACATCAAACAGCCACCTTTGTTTCAATGATTTCGACGCCATCAATTTGAATAGACTGGTTACGAATGTCTCTCTGGACTTGCTCTGACAGAAACGCCTCAAGAACGGACCTGTTATTCTTCCAGTACCAGGCGGCAACAGCTTGCATGTCTGTTATTTTTGCTTCGCGCTTTGTTCGCAGACCAACAGACCGCATAGATCCGTGCTTGGCGCCTGCCTTATCCTTTGCCGCCTTTGCAGCAATGGCTTCAGCGTGTTTTGCCGCGTCAAGTTGCTGTTCCGCCTCCACCTTTTCCTGCAAAGATGCGCCTTTTGCTTTCTGTAACGCTTCTTCTGCCAAACGCCGTTCTTCTTCAGCCGCACGGCGGGCCTTCTCTTCTTCTTCCCGCTTCAGGCGGTCCTGCTCTTCCAGCCAAGGCGCCAGCGCCTCTTTGCAGGCAGACTGCAACATAACCGCGCGGCCTTTGACCGACTTTGTGTCGCCAATGAGTTCGTTCCACTTTGCTTGAATTGCCTTCTTTTCATCATCAAGAGGCTTGACCTCAGCCTTGCGACGGTCATCTGCTTTCTTTGCGGCCTTCCGTGCACGGTCCAGTAGCATTGCTACAAAATCTGCTGTCTTTTGATCTTGGATGGGTTCTCCGTCTATCCAAGCCTGACCCTCTTCAAACAAGGACTCTATTTCATTCTTGCTTTCGTCAAACGGTGTCACTGGCGGCTGGTTGTGACCAATTTTCGCTACTACGTTCATCTTCCCATTGCCTCCTGATTTCGTATGGAATTCGTTTCTCGTGGTGTTCCGCCATGGTAAGAGCTGCGTCGATTTGGCCCTGAAGGTAGTAGAGATGAGGGTTGAGCCTGAGGTGTTCCTGAAGCCCTAGAGCCTTGTCCCGCCAGTATTCCGCCCGCTTCTTGTGATCTAACGGCTTGAACTGGATTACGTTGCTCATAGCGGGACCCACCATAAAAGCCCTACACATGCCGCTAGCGCTGGCAGTATGAGGGCAGGGGCGACTGTTTCAGCCGCCACCAGCCAACGGGGCATTACGCCACCCATTTCCGACGGTGAGTTTTCCAAAATGCAGAGCAGCTTTTTGAACAAAACCGGCCCCACCCGCGCTTACGATCCGAAACCCGCGCTTTGAAAGGTTTGTCACAGCATTTGCAACTTACTATTACCCTCTTACCTGAATTTGGTTGTTTGCGTTTTTCGGGTTTCTGATCTTGTTGTGAAGCAACGCCAGTTGGGGTAAGCGTTTTCAATTGGCGCTTTACCTCAGCAGCTACAGCGCGCTTGAAAGAGGCCTGTTCTTGTCTCTGATAATGAAGTCTCTCGCGTTCTTCTTCATAAACAAGCTCATCAATGTAGTAGGCCTCATCTACGTCTTGGTAATACCCCATCACGCTGCCTCCTGATGCGCTATTGCCTGCCATTCGCGGTATTGCTCCCAAAACGTGCTTGCGATGTTCTCATCGCGCTCCAGATCGTATTTGATGCTGTAGAACTCCACCGCTCGCTTCAGGTCATCGCCAGTTGCATCCTTGCGATGCTCAAGAGTGACGCTACCACCGTCCAGATCGGTCATGTCGATGCGGACAACCTCAAAGTCTTCACCGCAGACCGACAACTTGGCAGTAACAACCGCGTCAATGTCGGCTACGTGATGACCAAGGATCTTGTATGCGATGGTCGTTTCAATCTCTGCGTAGAATTCCATGATGACCCTCCAAAGCGGTGGTGCGCGTTGCTGTTGAGAGTGTTATTGCACAAGATTACCACCATGGCAATAAAAAAATTGACAAGATGGAAAATTAATTTTACCAACGAGGCATGCAATTGACACCTTGTCATCTGCGCAACACGAAACCAGAGGTGCTGAAATGATTGAATATGTCAGCTACCGCGTGAGCGAGGCGAGAAAGTACGGCTCAGACGCTGCGACAGTCTTGCACGGTCTGCGGGTGTTTATCGCTGGCAACAAGAGTGAGGGGCAGGGCCTTAAAGGCGGCGCCTATTGGGTCTGCAAGTCGGCCAAAGGGCTATGCTCGCTGTACCCGCACATCACGCAAGATCGCATGAAGCGCATTCTTGCCAAACTGGAGGAAGCAGGAGAGATAACAAGCACATCTGAATACAACCACAGCCCATTTGACCGGACCAAATGGTATACGATGCCCGAGTTTTGTGAGGCTGATTTGTTTAGTGCGGACGCGCACTCTCGAGAGTGCAAATCTGCACCTTCGAGTGGTGTGGATTCGCACCTTCTCAAAGTGCAAAATTGCACCTTCTCAAAGTGCAAATCTGCACCTTCTCTTAATACTAATCCTTATTCTAATCCTATCTCTAATCCTTCTTTGTTAGGCGTTGCTGACGCACCGCCCGCGAAAAAGGAGAAAAAAAGAGGCACTAGGTTGCAAGAGGATTGGTCCCCGACGTCTGAAAACATCGAGTACGCCAGAGCGAAGGGGCTGAGTGACCAGCGAATACAATTCGAGGCCGAGAAGTTCCGCAACTATTGGACAAGCAAAAGCGGATCAGCCGCTACCAAGATTGATTGGGGCAAGACTTGGAATAATTGGATTCTCAACGTGATCGAGCGACTGCCATCACAAAGCGAGCAGCAGCGCCGTAACAACCCAGACCGTCTGCGCGACAAATACCAGGAGAGACTAAATGCAGCTTACAACCGTAGCTAAAAACGACATCGTTCCACTCGCCGAGCACACAGAGGCATATGGCCGGTGCAAAAAATTCTGCGATGAGTATTACCGCAATGGAACGCTTCATCCGAGCCGCAGACAGGAGGCGCGGGATATCTACGCAGAATATGCCAAGTCATTCAACAAGTGCCCCAAGGAGCACGCTGTAGCTTTTGCGACGCGCGTTTATGCCAAATGGGACGGGATTGATCCTCAGGCGGCGGATACGGAAGCAAACGCGCTTTGGAGCATTATCCTTGACGAAGGCGTCACAATTCAGGCGCTACAGCTTGGGCGCCGTGATCTGGACTCGGGTCGGGTGGTGTTTAAGTACATGCCAACATGCGGCGAGGTCATGAGCGTGATCATGAAGCATGAGAGGATGATTAGGGCCTACGAAAACACAGCTCGTCGGCTGGCAACTTCTGCGTGGCTGAAACAGAGTAGGTTTGAAGATTGGGACCAAGAGACTCAGGAGCTTAAGGAAGGCGCTGAGCTTATTCCTCTTGATTGACGGTGGAAAGGTACCCACTGAGGGCAAAACGCTCTCAGTGGGCTTTATTTTGGCTTATACAAGCGCTGTAGCAACGATCCTGTGAACAGCTTGCACCCTGCTTTCGTGGAACTTGATTTGTTTTTGCGGGTTGAGCTGAGAGAAGACTCTATGTCCGTCTTCTCTCCCTTCGTATCTTTTGACGTAAAAATGAATGTCTTCACCCTCCTGAATTTGCACGACAACATAGCTTCCAACCATTGCCGGGCGTCTTGGGTTCACAAAAACGGCCTCTCCCTCATCAAAACGCGGGACCATTGAGTCGCCAGTAACGTATACAGCGTAGGCCTCTGGCACATCCGCAAGTTGTGCAGGTGCTGGTATTGCATCTATTGGCCTACCTAAAGTAGAACCCTTGGACGTTTCAGTACTCTCCCCGTACACAGGCAATTCTCCCAAAGTAGTATATATGCTTTTAGGTCTACCTGCATTTGGTATTTCATTTGTAGTACTTTTGCCATGATGCAATTGCACTAAGCTGGCGTCTTGGTTTTGTTTGGGTTTATCTTCACGTTGCGGCTCTCCACCTAACTTAGCGTAAAACTCACCAGACGTCATTTGGCATAACTCTGCCAGTTGGTTGATCTGGTCGATTGTTATTTTCCGCTTGCCAGATTGCATTCTCGACACCTGCGCGGGCGAGACGCCTAGAGCGTCGGCAAGGGCTTCGCCGTTCCATCCTGTCAAGAACTTCGCAAGCTTGATCGGGTTCGTTTCCATGATGGCTATCATGCTTAGGCCTTTGGCAATTAAAATTGTGCTTTGTGAAATTTTTTACCTTGCCAACTTGGTAATTTGCTGGTAATTAAATTCCCATGAGCACGTTAAAGCAGTACATGAAAGAGAACGGCATCCGGGGTTATGCGCTGGCCGAGCAGATCGGGGTTAGTCCCGCTGTGCTCTCTCGTTTTCTCAGCGGCCAGCGCCTTCCAACGGTGTCTGTTGCTCAAGAAATTCACAAGGCTACGGGCGGGGCCGTTCACTGGACCAGCTGGTATCCAAGTGTTGAAGACAAGCAAGCAGCTTAGGCGTCCGCGCCTTCGCTCTTAGGCGGCAGATAGTCCGCCAACTTAACGAAACGAGACGGGCGACCTTCTCGGACAACCAACGGGATTTCTACCTGCTTCAGTTGTTCAATTTGGTCGTCAGTCAACAAGCTAAGCAGGTGGATGACTATGGCGGATAGTTCATCGATTTGCTCAACGGGGGTGCGGGGCACATTGGCATTCTCGTTTTCTACGGGCATTCGGGCGGTATCCATTCTTCCGGGTGTCCTTGCGGGGGTCTGGTGCTGCAACACCTTCCCCCGCGCTACTCACTAACAACATCGTGAACATAGCAAACAAGATTGCGTTTTGCATGTGCACAAATCGAGGGATTTGTACCCGTGAACAGGTCGAGAACAGATAAGCAAGTGCAGGATTTGGTTGCTGGCGCTACCAAGCTTCTGATCGAAGATGTAGGCGGCGCCGAGGTTGCCGTTGAGGTGACAGGCGCGTCACGGTCCGCTGTCTACAAATGGCCGCGCGCAGATGAGCAGACCAACATAACCACATGTAACCTATTCAAGCTTTCCGAATTCCAAACGCAGATCGGAAAGGGGCCAACAGCGCTGATCATGATGCTGCGTGAGCTTGGGTATAGCGTCGTGAAACTTCCTGAAGACGTAACCGGCGTTGATGCCATGGGCGAGGTGGTGCGCATGGCTACGATGCTTAACGGCGGGCTCGGTGAATGCCTCAAGGCCGTAGAGGATGGCATCATTGAGGATCACGAGATAGAGGCTATCAGTGACGAAGTTTCTAAGGCATATGAAAGCCTTAGCTTGATCAAAGCCGCAAGATCACACCAGTCGCGCGGCGATGTAGTGAACCCGTTCAAGCGGGAGAGCGCAGCATGATTAATATTATAGCAATAGATCCGGGCCTTAGCGGCGGTTGGGCGGCTTTTGCAGCGCGCGGAGAGTTGTTAGACGCTGGAGACCTGCCGACTACTGGAGAGGGTTCTAAGCGCGAGATAGACTCTGCCGAACTTACAAAGCTCATCATCTCATACCATTCCGAAGCTGGGATTGTAGAACGAGTTTCAGCAATGCCGGGACAAGGCGTTTCTTCGATGTTCCGGTTTGGCGCTGCATATGGAGCTTGCAAGGCGGTTATTCAGGCTAACGGGTTACCGTTGCATCTTGTGACGCCACAGAAGTGGAAGAAGGCAATGGGAATTGCCTCAAAGTCGGCTGGTGGGGCCGAGGAAGCGCGCCAAAAGGCAATCCATTTATTCCCAAATCAATCTTTTATGTTCAAGCGCAAGAAAGACCACAACGCCGCAGAGGCGGCACTCATAGGCGCTTATTTCTTAAAGTCACAGGGGGAGGCGTCATGAGCGTTTATCAAGAACACATCACAAAGCAGATTGAGCGTGTAAAGAGCGCGGTTCGTGAAAACCCGATGGTGAGCTTTGTTGCCCAACAAATTGGTGTCTCAGAGTCGCTAATGCGGACGTGGGCGAGGAACACGCAAGGTATGACTTGGGTTGAATTTTCCGATTCTGTTCTGAAAGAGGATGGAGCGAAGTGGGCCGGGATGTCCAAAGACGAACGATTTACGGCCATTCGTGAGGGAGCGAGGATAGGCATCAGCGTAGACCATCTTGGCGAGAAATACGGTGTTACCGGCGAGCATATCAATGCCTTCATGACTAGGTCGAGAAGTCGCCCATATGGCTGGTACTTGGCAGAGCACCACGTGCCGCAGTTCCTTCGATCCGAAGGCGCGGTCCTTCAGTCTCTGGGTCCGTACATCCAGCGTCGGTACTCGATGCAGGATATCGCCAAAGCAGTGGGTGTGCCCCCCCGGAAAATCCGCGAGGCGGTGCATGAGCACTATGGTAGCTGGGACGAGCTTTGCAGCGCTATTCTTGGCGTCACGCCAGAACGAGCCAGCTTCATTATGAGGACTATCTCGGACGAAGATGATGGATGCATGGATGGAGATGAAATTGCCTGTAAGCGTCACCTGAGGCTTTTAGAGAAGAACCACGGCAGCGGCGACAAGTACGAGCTTGATATTCCCGCACAGTATCACATGAAGATGTCGGCAGTGCAGGAGCTTCAAGAGCGCTTCTATGAGCCTGAAGAACGGGCGAGGGCGGCATGACGCCTCAGGACGCAATGCAGAAGGCGCGCCGGGTGCTGGACAAGTACGCAGCGCGCCGGGCGACACAGCCCCATGAGCAAGTAGAGGAAGCCCTAGCTCACCGTGACCTAGCTCGGGGACGGGCGGAAAACTTGCAGCGCAAATGCGAGACCCAAGCCGCAGAAATCAAGCGGCTACGTAAGGAAATCAACAAACTGGAGCGGGAAAATGAAGGATATAAGCGACGCCGTGCAGCTGGCAGAGCGTTTTCGCGTGAAGATTATACCAGACAAGCAGAGGCCTTGTTTAGACCATGACGCTCCCCAGCAAATGAGCGCGATTCTGACGCTTCAGAAGATCCTAACGCGGGATGGGCCGCAGCACGCTTTCAACGTGATGTTTGCGATTACGTCAATCAAGAACAGGCCAAAGTGGATCAGCCAAGCGCTACTTGTGGCGGTGTCTCGGGTTTTGAAGAAGAACCGCGACATGTCAAATCGGCTAGGTGTTTTCTGCGACGCTTTGGAGACAATCGAAATTCCATTGATGATGAAACGGTCAGGGATCATCAGCGGCAAGCGAGCAGCGGCGGCGCTGGAAGTGCTGATAGCTGATCGAGCATTGCAATACTTTAGACCGGAGCTAGCGTCATGAGTGATAAACTGAACAAAGCAAAAGAAGCATTTAAAGAGTCCAGCAACGAAATGACGTTGGTGCTTATTAAAAACTACTGGGATGGCCTTGCGCAAAGCGCAGTGTGGTTGCTTATCCTTGCTGCATTTATGTCTTTTGCTGTCTGGATTGGCTCAAGTGCCATGCAATGGATCATGGCGTTCTTCTGGTTCGTCATCTTGGTTCAATGGGCGAGCGGTAGGCGCAATGTCAAGCGACGCACAGCGACGCAGGCGCTCAAGGAAATCCAGAAGGTGATAGAAGGTCATGAGTGAGCAAGCATATCAGGAATGGGTTGATGAGGCGCGTTCTGTGCCTCTATCAACCGCCGCAGAGATGACAACGGCGCGGTTCAAGAGGTCTGGTTCGGAGTTTATCAGCGTCGGCGGTTGTCCCGCTTGCGGTGGCGATGACAGGCTAAGCTACAACACAGCAAAAGGCGTTTGGAACTGCCGTGGCGCGGACAAAGGGCGGGATTCTATCGGCTTTCTGAAACACGTAAACAGCTTGTCGTTTCATGAAGCTGTAGAGGCACTGACAGGGCGACCGAACCCAACCGGCAGGAAGGCAAAGCCCCTCAGCGCGGAGGAAGTAGCAGAACGTGAAGCACGCAAAGCCAAAGCCAAGGCCGATGCAGAGGCGGCAGCGCAAGAGCAGGCCGAGACGGAAGCGCAGATCCGTGAGCGATCAAAAAAGCTATGGTCGGAGGGATCTCCGATAGAGGGCACGCCAGCGGAGGCGTATTTGATCGGGCGCGGCATACCAAAGCGCGAATGGCCGAAGTCTCTCCGGTATCATCACAGCCTGCGGCATCCATCGGGGCGATATTATCCGGCTCTAATGGCTCAGGTCGTTAACGTGGACGGTGAGCACTTGGCAATCTGGCGCATTTACGTCACGCCAGAGGGCAAGAAGGCGCCCGAGGAAAAGATGAAGCTTGGCCTTGGCTTGATACACGGCGGGGCGGTGCGCCTTGGCGATCCTTTGGGCGGGCGCATTGCGATCACAGAAGGCATAGAGACGGGGCTTGCGGTGATGGCTTTGACGGGGCTCCCGGTCTGGCCTGTGCTGGCGCGGGCCGGATTTACGAACGTGGAACTGCCGTTCGAAGTCACGCGGGCAGATATCTACGCAGACAACGACGTGTCTAAATTTAGCGAGACAAAGCTTTGCTACTCAGTCCCTGACGGTATTCGCTCAGCGCGTAGCGGGGCAGAGAGGCTAATGGCTCAGGGCGTGACTTCTAATGTGCAAGAGCCCCTAGTTCCGGGGTTTGATTGGCTGGACGTATTGAATGAGGTGGCGGCATGACAGGGGATCAACTGCGGACGCTCAGAGAGAGCTTGAATTTAACTCAGAACGAGTTCGCCAAAATTGCGTGGCCTGACTCCTTTCACGGCAACAATCCATATTCGGCACGCAAGAAAAAAATGCGGCGACTTGAGAACGGCTATCGGGACATAACAGAAAGGGAAATGGAAGGCATCAGGCGGGTACTGGATAGCGTAGAGGTGGCACGTGCAGCCTGACATTGTCGCGGAACGCAACGCTCTGGCTTTGATGATAGCGAAGCCAGAGGCGTACTTTGAAGTCGCTGAGGTGATGACGGTTGACCATTTCACAGACGCGACAAACCGGGAATTTTTCGTCGGCATGGAAGCGACAGCAAAGGAGGGTCTACCGTATAATGCCGCTGGCGAGCGTGTCTTTGATATCCAACAGGTATATGCCAACTGCCCGAAACAAGTGGAGGACGAAGGCGGGGTAGACCTGTTTTCCAAGCTCGTTTCCTTAAGCGTGACGGGCCGGAAAATTGACGCTGGCATTATGTCGCTTGTGCGTCCCCTGATCGACCGAAAGGACGCTGTAGACGCTGCGCAGGCGATGCAGAAGGCTATCTCTGATCTTCAGAAAGGCAAGCCAGCAAGTGAGGTGGTCGGTGCCACAGCGGACAAGCTGAAACATCTGGAGGGCAAAAGCCAGCTTGCACGCATTCGAGTGATCGGGGACGTAGCAGAGGAGGTTTACACAAAGCTGGAAGCTGGTCCGCAGAAGCGCGGCGTAGGCGTTAATACCGGAATTGACCCTGTAGATCGTATTTTGGGCGGCGATTGGGTAGGAGGTGACCTGATTGGCATCGGCGGTGCACCTGCCAGCGGCAAAACGGCGTTTTTAATCCAAGTTGGCCTGCGTGTTGCTGAGAGAGGCGGCACGGTTCAATTCGAAAGCTTTGAGATGCAGGACGTGCAGCTTGCGCAGCGGCTCTTGTCGGCGCGGGCGGGTGTAGATAGCGCGGCAATGAAAAAGGCGGATCTTGAAGCCGATGAGCTAGAGCGGGTTTATCTTCACACACAAAAGCTTAAAGGCGTTCCGTTCTACATTGACTGCACACCACGCACGACAGTTGAGCAGATCTACAGCCGTGCCATGGCACGAAAACAGAGAGACGGGCTATCTCTGTTGGTGGTGGACTCGCTCAAAGCGACAGGCACGAATGACCGGCAGCTTAACAGCCAGCTTGGCGCGCGGGCCGGGTACGTCATGAAGGAATTGAAAGAGATAGCTAAGGACTTGGATGTGCCGGTAGCGGTTCTTCTGCACCCGAAAACAGGCCTTCAACTCGGGCCGACGCAGCGGATCAGAATGGAAGATTTCTACGGCGGCTCAAACTTGCAATCAGACGCAGACACGGTAGCGGTGATCCATCGGCCGGGGCCTCAGGTGGAGCGGGCACAGCCGGAGCAGGAAGGCACAGACGATCACGCAAAATGGCAGGAGCTTATATCGAATTGGCCGCACGAGCGGGCGCAGGTTTGGGCTGAAAAGGTTCGCGTTGGTGGTCGCGCCGGGGGCATGATTGATGTTTATTTCGACGGAAACAAACAAGAGTTTTCCGCGCTTCAAGAGGGGTTTAGCTGGACGTGACAGATTTTCTAGAGCTTCACAGAACAATAGAAGCGCGCATGGTCGAGTCTCACGATACGCTACTCAGGCTGTACGTTGCCGGTCTTAAGCCAGCCAACGGGAGGGGGTTCTGGCCCCAGATCCCGCCGGAGATGGATGACAAGCGGTCAGAGATTATCAGGACGGTAGGAAAGGCTATCGAAGGTGAGGCGATGGTAACGCCGGAGTTCATGCGCAAGATGATGCAGCGGGTAAGAGAGGGCACAAGCGCGCTACTTGGTGGCGACGAATTGAAGCCGGAAGCCATCGCTAGAATGGAAGAGTGCCTTACTTGGCCTGCTTATGTTGAGAAAGAGAAAAACCGGGTTGCTTTGAACAAGTGGGCATATTGCAAGGCTAGGTCACTAAGTTTTTCGGCGATGATGAGAGGCCAAGGCGTAGCAAGAAACACGGCAACGGCAAGAAAAGACAAGGCCGTTTCTGATATAATGCGGTATTTGTGCGGAAAAGGTATAGTTCCTGATAGAGCAGGGGAAACTTTTTATTGTACAGATAGGCGGGTTTAGGGTATATATATTTGTAGGTTGGGCGTTTTGCGGCGGTCAACTTGCAAATGAAGCTTTCGATTTCCTTCTGGTTGAGACTTGGGGCCCCGGCTACGGCTGGGGCCTTCTTTATGAAAGTAGAGAAGGCAAGATGTCGGTCGCCTCTGCAACATGCGCAACTTTCGGCATCCTTCCCGGACTGCAACAAAACAGCAAAGCGCAAGGTTCCTAGGCTTGTGGCTGCTGACAAAAAGCAGGCCAGTTATCGTTATCGACGCATAATCCAGTTTTATCGCAACCAGCGAATAAAGGGGCTGCATATGCCCCGTGCCGCACAATGCGGCTTCCCAGTAGCGGCGACTACGGTCGCGCTCCTGCCCTCGCTCCTGCTGTTTAACCTCCCGGCAGTAGAGCGGGGGCGGTTGTCTCATAGAGAGGTACGAACATGCCTACGATTGCAGCGTCTCCATTCCAGATTGGGTCAGCTTGGGTTGATCTTACGGCTCAAGCTGGTCTTGTGTCTGGCGAACAATATCAAATTACTGTCAATGGCGCTGCTTCGATGCTTTGGCGCGAGCAGGCTGCGGAGCCAGCTGCTGATGAATCCGGCCATATATACCGACCATTTGATACGTACGTTTATCTAGTACCGACTGGCGGCGAAAAGCTTTGGGTGCGGGCATCCAGCCCGATTGGTGTTCAAATCGCTATTTCGGGAGGGTAAGACATGCCTTTTATTATCGGCGGCGGTGGCGGCGGTGGTGATGGTGTTTCTGAAGAACGAGTTCGGGAGCTTATACAGATCGGCGTTGATGATAATACGCTCGATAATCAGACGTGGCCTGTAGACTCACCAATACCTCTGCTAGTCACGCCTGAAGGTCCGCACGTGATCGGGAACGCGACTGGTGGCGGAGATGTACTGCATATCTTGACGGTACCAACTGACCTGCCAGACGGGCGGTATTCTATCGTCTTTGAAGCTCGAATGAATACTGCCATCGGCGCGACGTTCTTCGGAATGGCGCTAAACGCCGGTGAAACAGTGGCGGATTATGTCGATGGCACGACGCCAATTATGACGCTGAGTCAGCTTGTCGATGACGTCCTGACTTTTGAGTTACGCATTGGCAAGAGGGGAAGCATTACGCGGGCGCGCTTGGGTCTCACTGGCTTCTGGGGCGGTGTTGAGGTGGTGCAGGCATACACCCCGCTAACCGCAGCGGATGCCGGAAAGAATATCGCCATTGGGTCAGGCGGCACAGGGGCTACTATTAGCAATTTTCGGATAACTTGGGACGAATATTAAGAAAGGTCTGCATTGTCTACAACACAGAACTTTAGCAGTGAAGCCGCTGCCGAAACTTGGCTTAACAGCAACGTTACCTCCACAAACACAAGCAGCATCGCGACTTACATCGATGGCGCAAAGCACGGCGTTTTATTCGGGCACTGGAAAACGAGCGGTCTGGGTGGATCTGTCGTCATTGTCAAATCTGGCGAGTTTGAAGACGATATCGTAGATGGCTACGAATGGGACGGTGAGACTCTGAAGCTTAAATCTGGGTCTACTGTCCTTACAAGCATCAGCGACATAAAGGCAAACTTGTCTCTTGATAACGTTGATAATACATCTGATGCAGATAAGCCTGTATCTACGGCTCAGCAGTCGGCTCTTGATCTGAAGGCAGATAAGGCAGAGCTAGCGGATTATGCCAAGTCGGCAGATGTTACCGCTGCGCTGGCCGACAAGGCGGATCAGCAAGATTTGGTCGATGGTCTGGCTGCAAAGGCAGACACTGCGGATCTGGCGACATATGCAAGATCATCTGATGTTGCAAGTACATATGCCACTAAATCCGCTTTGGCGACTGAAAGGGCGCGCATTGATACTCTGCAAGCGGGTGTGATTACCTCGTCTGAGCGCGCGAAACTTGGGTCTCTCGCTGAGATCACTAGCGTAGACGCAAGTGATTTTGAGATTGAAGGCGGCGTTTTGCGCTACACTGGATCGTCTGGAGGCGGCGTAACAGAAGATCGCGTTGTTGAGATCGTGGACGATCTGCGTCAGCGGGCGAAGGCTGAGCAAATCTCAGATAAAAAGCGCGGTTTCAACGTTGAAAAGTGGAAAGACGCCGATCCTTTCTTGTCTTTCAAGATTGTCAAACGTCACGAAAAAATCGCAATTCGGTGGAATGGCAACAAGACCGTTGAAATTGATGGTCAGTCAATCGATGCGGCTTATCCAGATGACGTTTTCATTCTCGTGAAGAAGCGCTTTAAGCGCCACGGAAAACACCATGACGACGCCTACACATTTTCGTTGAATAGCGGTCATTCTGCGGAGATTTACTTCAACAAAGCGGCAAATAACGACGAGCTTCTGGAGACAGGGACGTTCTGCGAGCTTGAGTTGTTTGTGTCGCGTCTATCTGACCTCACACTACAGCGGCGATACAAGATCCGTGTTGATTTTGCGGGGACTGAACAGCAGCCGGGTGATTTCATCTCGTTTGTTTCGAAGACAATGGCCCTGTTTGACGCTGAAACAGAAGTCGGCGGGCAGTCTCTTTCAACAAATCCAGATGTTCAGCCGTATTATTGAGGTAGCCGCATGACAGATCTTAAAGTCGTTTTCGTCAACACTCCGTCGCAAACGCCCTCTTTCTTTGCATCTCCTACACTTGTTTTTTACAAGGACCGTCTGGAGTCAAGGCTTCGGCGCGGTAGTGAAACGCTTTGGTCCAGCCGCGACAAGACATTGCCAGATGACCTTGACTTGCAGATGAATGGGGGTCGCTCCGAGGCGCGGTTTGCCTACACGTCTGTTTACTATCGCTTGCACGATGGCGTGCAGGTTGTCGGTGGGTATCCTGCGCTGGATTACTTGCAATCGATTGACGGTAACAATGAAGTCGAAATCATTGACCCGTCTGGCGTTGTCACCACACAACACAACGGGTCCTCTGCGCTTGTCCAGCTTCTCGGCGCTACGATTGAGGCTATCTCATTCGAGGATGCTAAGGCCGACGACCCAACAATTGACTTTGACGCGTGGGTGACCGGGCAGCGGTCTTTGATCAATCGCTATCTGATCCCAATGGGATATGTAGGCGATGACTATCTGCACAAGCTTGAAGCTGAACACATCTCTGAGCACCTGCCACGCCAGCGCTTGCACCATGCCCCGGTGGGTACGGTTGTAGAGGCTTTCTACGAGTATTATGGGCTCGATGTACCGGACAATCTTTGGCCGATGGACGGTTCTGTCATCAACCACCCCAAGGCACACCCTGCATTTGCAGGCAAGTCGCCGCTCAATCTGCTTGGTGACGTGCTGGCGGGGACCAATGAAGCGGCTGGGTATAATCAAGAGGGCAGTACGTACGGTAACAGCACACTGCGATTGTCGTCGTCAAACATCCCACGACTGCAAGACGTGATCCACAATAAGACGGTAAAGCCAACCGGCAGCGTCAGCGTCAATGTCTATAACTACAACGGCTCACGCTCGACAACCACAAATACGGCGCTGCCTGAAGACATCGACGATGTTGTGCCGCGCGGTGATCCCGATGACGACTTGTGGGATTCGTATGATGGCCTTGGCGGCACCGGAAACTCTGCCTTCACGGGCGGCGGCGGCTCAGAAAAAACAAGCCGCTTGAACCACAGTCACACGGTTAACCTCAGTCACGGGCACGGTGCTTCTGCAACACTGTCTATGACAGATCTTGTGATCCCGGGCGATACGGTGACGGTAGGCTCAAGTAACCCGACGCCGATCAATTTGCATCAGCCGACTACGCTGGTCGGGCGATATATTGTGATCTACTGATTTATCAGTAATGGGGCGGCTTTTGCTGCCCCTTTTTCTTAGGAGGTGGTGAATGTTCAAGGTGTTTCTGAGCGGGTTCGTCTCGCTGGTGTGCTGGATATGCGCGCTTTACTCAGGGTATCGGTTCTGGATCTGGTTTGAGATGGATCTGTCTTCTGTATCGTCTGTTGTGTTCATCTTTCCGGCAATAGAGGTGGCGACGCAGATTATAATGGTAGGTGCGGCGACTACTTTCATGCTCGTGTCTTACGACTACTGGAGAGAGACGCGGAGCTAAAAAGTCACGAGGAGGTTTGAATGGAATACGCTGTATGGGGCCTGTCCTTTGGGACGGTCTTTTTCGGTTTGTGCGTCCTTGTTTTGACAGGCGCAATACACAAGCTGGCGCAGTCAATGAGCGATCAGGCAGAAATGCGAGGGGCATTCTACACTGAGGTAGAGCGGCAGACGTCTATGGCAGATGATGGCAAGTAGGGTGGGGTGAAGGTCATGACAATCAGCAAGATTGAAATAGAGCAGGCACAAAAGTCGGTTGACTGGAAGGCCGTAGCCGAGGCGCGGATGCGTGAGATTGACGTTCTGCGGGAGCAAGTCAAGCTATTGGAAAATGGCGGCTCGGGGCGGGACGAAGTTGTTGGCGACATCGATTGGGGAAGATCTATCGGTTTTGCTGAGGGCGGGGTTGTTAAGGGTATCGTGACAATGCCGGAGTTTGGTTGTGACCGCAGACGCTAACCTAATCTACTTAGCCATCGTGTGCGCTGCTGTGGTTATGCTCTGCTACGCGTTCAGGGGTGTTTTGACGGTAGCGGCGTTCTTCACGCTCCTTGGGGCTCTGGCGGTTGTATTGCTGCCAGTTCTGCTTATCGGCGGCGTGGTGGTGTATGTGCTGGAAGCTATGGAAAGAGGCGGGCTTAATGACTTTTCTGTCTATCCTAGTGTGCGTGAGCGTCCCAATTGTGTACCTTACAGTCATGGCGCACATAAGGGATGACTACTGGTTTTTGATGACCCTAGCAGTAGCTGCACCGGTTTACCTAGCCTCTCCTCGCCTGATTGAAATGGGTGCTGAAGGCGCTGTGTTTGCATGGGGACTCTCATTGCTGTTCATAAGCGCAGGCTTTTGGGTATTAATATTATTCGCGTCTGTAATGGGAATGGTCATGCTTTCAGCATGAGCAGGCCCGGCTTATGCGTTTAGGAAAGATTATGAGTGAAATTGAAAGGGGCGGGGATTAGTCCAGCTCTAAACTCTTGCATAATTTCCACTACTCCTACATTCCCACTAGTCCAGTATTTCCACTATTCCAGTATTTCCACTACTCCTAGGTAGCCTAGGGCATAGGGGCGGTAGGTCGGCCCCGGTGAACTGAGGCTGGCCGCTGGGGTGGCGGACCACACTTGGAGGTGATCTCATGAAAGATCTGTTGGCGATCATTATTTATATCCTTGCAGGATGGGGTGCTATGTCAATGGCTGCACTTCTGCTTAGCCCACTAGTTGATCGTTGGGTTGATAGTATTCTGGAAGAACATGAGGCGCTGCGCCAGTCCGAGGACAAAGGACAACACTAAGCCCCGCACCTTATCATAAGTGCGAGGCATGAGGAACAGAGTCATTTAGCAGGCCACTGAGGCGGGCGGTACCCGTCAAGCATCCATTGCATTACACGGCAGGCAATCGGATTTGGCGGACGGGCTGAACCACCTGTTTCTGCTTCCCACTTTCGTATAGTGCGAGAGTCAACATTGATGACAGACGCCAGTTGAGACTGAGAAAGGCCCAGCTTTCGCCGGGCCGACTTGAATTCTAATGGGGTCATGATTTAAGCCCGTTCCCAGTGCTCGATTTCCACGGCGTGGCGGTTATAAGCGCAGGAAGAAATGGCGCTCAAAGGAGCTTCCGTTTCGAGCCGAACGCCATCAAATCCGTAGTTCTCAGCATAAAGAACGGTATGCTTGTAGTCGTATCCAGCTTTATCAAGCGCGTTGGTGATTGCGCGGTAATTGCGGCACTCGCTATAAGAAGGGGTTTTGATCGTGATTTTCATGACAGATTTTGACATTTTAGCGCTCCATTGTTGAGGTTGGTGATATGGGGCGCGGCTAATACCGCGCCAGTTCTGTTTCAGTCGTCAATCTTCGTGATTGTCAGAATGTCAGCTTCAGTAACGCGGCGTGCGTTGTCGCGGTCAGTGCGGTTAACGTTGAAGTTTTCAAGTTCTTCAAGACCTTCAGATACGAAACCTGCATCACGCAGCTTGTCGTGCTGTGCCTCGATGACTTCTTGCGCTTCGCGGTACAGCTTAGTCGCCCATGCTTTTTTGATGCCTTGGTTCTTGATCATGGCTTTATGAGCTTCGGCAACGGCTTTCATGTCGCAGACGTTAGCGAGCAAAGTTGCAACGTCTTTCTGAACTTCATCAGCAGCGGCCTTTTCTTCGGTCAAAGCCTGCTTAGCTTCGTCCAGTTCGGCGCGGGCGTCAGCAAGCATCTGCTTGACTTCAGCGAGCTTTTCTTTGCGTTCTTGTGCTGCTTCAATATCGCCTTTGATCTTAGCGAGTTCGTTGCGGATCTGTGCCAGGTCTTGTTCGGTCAGTTCGGCTTCTGCTTCTTGCTCGATTGCCTCAGCGGCTTCCTGAGCTTCAGCCGCCCATTGTTCAAGGCGCTTGCCGCTGCGAGGGCCAACTTCCCAGCGCTTAAGCTGGCCGTTCCATTTCGCGGTTTTAAAGGTTGTGCGGAAGTTATCTTTGAGTTCGTAAGGGAAGTAAGCGGCAAAACCAGTTTCAATTTTTTCGATGCGGATGGCCATTTCTTTGTCTCCATGTTTGGCGGGCTCCGTTGCCCTGTTGATGATTTAAATATAGGCCCAACGGGCCTTGGTGTCAACAAGGAAAATGAGAAAAGTTGGATTTTTTATCCGTCACCGTAAGGTTTAAGTCTGTGCAGTAGAGCGCGGCAGGCAAGGGCAGTCTTAAAGTCTGTCCCTTTGGTCTTGTAGACCAAGAGGCTATTCTTATGTACCCCAAGCAAGCGCCCACACTCGGCGTCTGAATGGGCTAGGCCCGCAGCTTTCATCTCTGCGAGCCAGTCTCTGAAGTCGTCTGGGGTCATGGGGTTCTTTCTTTCGTACCTTTCGTACTTCTTTCTTAGCTTTCGTAAGCGACTGTGACGCACTGAGCGTCACAAATAATGTGACAATGGCTAAGGGCTATATCACAAAAAATAGGATTTTTTCCAATGGCAGAGCAAAAAACAGCAAAAAAGCCTGCTCAGAAGCGTGAGAAAGCCAAGATGGGGCGCCCAACAGACTGGACACCAGAGCTTGGAGAGGTGATCCGGGAGAAGATGGAAGAGGGCTTAAGCTTGGCAGCGGCGGCTGCTGAGTGCGGCATCCATAGGCAGAGGGTCTATGACTGGGAAAAGCGGCATCCTGACTTCGCGGACACTATAAAGCTTGCTCGGGTGCAGCGGCAGGCATTTCTAGAGCGCAGGCTTCTCAAGGCAGAACAGGGCCCGGTAGTCACGTCAACAATCTTTGCGCTCAAGAACGCAGCCGGTGAAGACTGGCGCGAGAAGCAAGAGATAGAGCATAGCGGCGAGACTACCCAGCATCACAAGATGAGCTGGCGTGAGATGGCGGGGCTCAAAGACAAGGAATAGGCTAGCATGGGGATTGATGCGACAGCGGCGCTAGTCAACCCCAACCTAGTGGAATTTTGGGAGCAGGTTCTAGCACCTGGAGTTGATGGCGCTGTTCTGTATGGCGGGCGTTCCAGTTCGAAGACGCGAGACACTGCAAACCGCCTGATTAAGCTGGTTGATGATGTCCCGGTAAAGATGCGCATACTCTGCATTCGCCGGTTTCAGAACAAGATTCAAGAGAGCGTCTACACAGAGCTTAAGATAGCGATTGAGCACCTCGGGCTTACTGGTCAATTCGAGATACAGAAGACCACTATCATTCATCGTGTGACGGGCTCTGAGTTTATCTTCTACGGCATCGAGCGCAATCTTGAAGAAATCAAAGGCACGTCTGAAATTGATATCTTGTGGGTGGAAGAGGCTGAGAAGCTCACAGAAGAGCAGGCTAGTGTCATCTTCCCGACGATCAGAAAGGAAGACGCCCTAATCCTTCTTCTGTTCAACCCGAAATACGTCACGGATTACATTTGGAAAAACTATGTAATCAACACGCCTGATCACTGGATCAAGCGGCACATCAACTACAACGAAAACCCGTTTCTCTCTGACAAGGCTCTACGCGACATTGCAGCCATGGAGAAGCGCGACCCTGAGCTATTCAACCACATCTATCTAGGCCAGCCGTTAGGCGACAGTGAGCTGTCAATCTTCAAGCGGCGCTGGCTTGATGCATGTGTTGACGCTCACAAGGTGTTGAATGTTCCCGCAACAGGAAGACGGGTGATCGGGTTTGACCCTGCTGATGATGGAGAGGACGCTTGCGCCACGGCTGATATGGAGGGGTGCCTTGTTACAGCGCTGGATGAATGGCAGGCGAGCAAAGATGAGCTTACCAAGTCGAGTCGCAGAGTTTGGCGGAGAGCAAGGGATAAAAATGCGACCATTTCATACGATACGATTGGCGTCGGCGCTTTCATCGGTGGTCACGTTAATGATCTCAATCGCGACAACAACGCTAAAGTCGCTCACTATGCATTCCATGCCGGTGGCCCTGTTTCTTATCCAGATCGGCCAAGCGACCCATTCAACCCGCGCTCACCGAAGAACAAAGAAGAATATCTGAACCGCAAATCTCAGGCGTGGGCTAACACCGCCCGCAAGGCAATGATGACGTACACCGCCGTGCAAGAAGGCGGGTCTATCAGGCCTGAGGACGTGCTGAGTTTCAGTAGCGACATTCCAGAGAAGCACCTTGAAGAACTCTTCACAGAGCTATGTGTGCCGTGGTGGGTCGAGACGGAAGGCAAAAAGCGCGTCGTGCCAAAGAAGACTCTGAAAAAAGACATGGGTGTCAAATCGCATAACCGGGCAGACGCATTGATAGCGGCTGACAACGCAAAGACCGTTTCCGGTGCAATGATGTTCTTGAGCAAGAGAAACCAATGAACATAAAATCTAGGCTACTTGCCAATGCTGTCACGAGGAACCTTGGCAGCGTGTTCCCCGGCTTCTTTGGCTCGGGATACGTAGGCACTAAACACGACCACAACAAAGATTTTGGCTACCCTGAACGTCTGACGTTTGAGCACATGTACACGATGTACAGCCGTAACGGTCTGGCGTCGGGTGTGATCAACGGCACGGCGTCTAAGACGTGGGAAGAATACCCGTATCTGCTTGAGTCTGACGAGCAGCACGACGAGACAAAGACAGAGCGTGACGTGCGCGAGGCTTTCGACCGGCTGCGGCTATGGCAACAGCTACAAGAAGCCGATAGGCGGTCCCTTGTGGGTCGTTATGCCGCTGTGATCATCCGATATGCTGACAACAAGGCATTCAATCAGCCTGTTGACCGTGTAGCGGGGCTGGATGCGGTGGTTGAGATTATCCCGGCGTGGGAAAAGCAGATCACAGTCAGTCAATGGGACACAGACACGGCATCTGAGACATACGGCCAGCCGCTGATGTTCCAATTTAACGAGTCCGCCGTTCCCGATCAGCGAGAACAGCCGCGCAACTTCATGGTGCACCCAGACCGGGTCATCATCTGGTCGCGTGACGGGACTGTACACGGGCGACCTCTACTAGAGTCTTGCTACAACGCGTTGATTGACATCGAGAAGATACGCGGCGCCGGTGGTGAAGGCTTCTGGCGCAATAGTCGTGGCTCTGTGGCGCTGCAAACGTCTCCTGACATTGACGCTCAATCAATTGCTCAATCGATGGGCGTTGAGATTGAAGACGTGCAGGAGAAGATGAGCAAGCAGGTACAAGACTGGGCTAGTGGCTTTGATAAGCTTCTGATGCTTCAGGGTATGGAGGCCAATAGCATTCAATCCGACCTGCCAAGTCCTGAGCATTTCTACTGGTCTGCAATCAATGAAGTCACGGCTTGCTCAAGTATGCCGGTCAAGATCCTGATCGGCAATCAAACCGGCGAGCGGGCATCTACTGAGGACGCACAGGCATGGGCGCAGCACTGCATGTCCCGGCGCACGGGCACGGTTAAGCCATGCATCATGAGCGGGCTTGTAGAACGGTTCGTGCGGTTCGGCGTCCTACCAGAGCGAGACTGGTACCTGTCGTGGACGGACCTCACGGAAGCCAGTATGTCGGAGAAGATCGACCGGGCCGGTAAAATGGCAGACGTCAATCAGAAGCACAGCGACTCCGGCGAGTGGGTGTTCACTCCAGACGAAATCCGGGAAGCGATTGGCTATGAGCCGCTTGCCGACGCTGATCGGTATCGCGAAGAGCCGCCAGACGACGAAGAATTCGCCGCGCTCTAAGGACAAAACAGGAACGTATCACATGAAACAAGTTCGCGTGAACGTGCGGGCGCTTGCGAATATGCAAGCCGTCCGGCGTGAAAAGCGCAACGGGCGAGACGTGGTTATCGTCCCGTCTGCGACGCTGCCGGATGACGTGGTGATGAATGAAATCATGTACCCGGCTGATGAGATCGAAAAGAGCTACAAGACGCTTGAGCGAACCCCGGCACCTCTTGGTCATCCAAGCATAAACGGCATGTTTGTATCTGCCCGAGATCCAGAGGGCATAAATATCGGCTGGATTGGCGCTTGGAACGAGAACGTCCGGCGTGAGAACGGGCGCGTTTATCTTGACAAGGTGATTGACGTTGAGCGGGCAAGCCAGTGCGAGGGCGGCAAGCGTGTGCTTGATGCTATCGACAAGGGCGGGCCGGTCCACACTTCAACGGGCCTTTTGGCGATGATGGAAGAAGCCAACGGCGACGTTGATTACAAGCAGATCGCTCGGAACATCGAGTTTGATCACGACGCCATTCTACTCGATGAGAGCGGCGCGGCGACACCTGAACAGGGCGTCGGAATGCTGGTCAACTCCAACGGAACAACAACGGAAATCGAGGTCATCAACTCAAGTCTGGATGACGTTGAGGGTGATCTTGAAATGGCTGCTGACATCGCAGCGCGTGCGCTGGAACGGCAGGGACGTAAGCCCATGCTAGAGCGCCTTAAAACTGCCCTGCGTGAAGCATTCACGGCGACGGGCGATGAACCGCAAGCAGCAACGAATGAGGATGCTGAGAACATGAAAGTTGAAGATCAACTGAACGAGCTTTCTGCAAAGTTCGACAAGCTGGCCGAGTCCATTTCCGAGGGCGTGAGCAAGTCTGTAGGTGAGGCCGTGACGAACGCAGTCAAGCCGATTGTAGACGCTCAGGCGGCTATTCAGGCCAACGAAAAGGCCAAGGAAGAAGCGGAAAAGGCCGGTCTGGTGGAGAAGGTCGTCAAGGCAAACATGCTCGACGAAGAAACCGCCAAGGAGACCCCGCTGTCAGTGCTGCGTAAGCTGGCACCGAAGGCAGAACCGGGCAAGGCGGCTTCTCTGAACGCGGCATTCGATGGCGGCTCAAATGATCCGCTGGACGGCTTCAAAGCTCCGAAGGGTGACTAATCATGGCACGATACAACAAGATTTTTGCAGGTCCGTACACGATGGCTCTGCCGCAGGTACGCGAGCTTCCCGCTGCTGACGGTAACATCACGCCGGGCAACGTCATCGTGGAATCCGCAGGCGAATTCACCAACGCTGGGGCCGCGACTGAGGGCAAGGTTTACGTTGCACAGGACAACTACCTTGCCATGAAGGGCGCAGACGACGCTTACCCAGCCGGTGACGTTGTTATCGGCATGGAGGCGCAGGATAGCTTTATCTACCGCGTGCGCTTGGCGGATGGTGAAAACGTCGCCGTAGGAACGGCCCTGACCACTGCCGCAAACGGCGAAGTCGCTGTAGCGACAGCCGGGGATATGGTCGTGTTCTTTGCTGACGAGTCTTTCAACAACACAAGCGGCTCTGCTGAGCTGATCAACGCGCGCCCTGCCAAGGGCTACAAGGCGTAAGGGGTATTTATGCGCTATTTTGACGAGAAACTTATTGCCAACTCCAAGCCGCATAAGAAGTGGTGGGATGAGGTATGCATGAACCGCGCGTGGTTCCACAAGTCCGAGGAAGATATGGCTGCGGTGACCAATGCCGCAGCTGTCCTGCCGCGCGATGCATGGCTTGAGATGGATGGCATCACACGCCGCGTAATGCGCAGTGATGAAGGTCAAGTGTACATGGCTGACCTCATGGCACTGGCTAAGCCGGTTAACATCGGCAAGCTGGTGCACATGACCCGCGTCTCGGGCGATGCTGGCTCTGTCACCCGATCCATGTCCGGCCAAGTGCCGTCCACCATGGATAAGGTTGATTACGACTATCGCGGTACGCCCGTGCCTATCTTTGCGACCTCATATGGCCGCGAGTGGCGCGAATGGAACACGCTCCAGTCCGAGAACTTCGACGCACTGTCAGACGATCAGGAATCGCACACTGCCAAGATCCGCCGCGATATGGCGCTCTATGCACTGGATGGTGATCCCGACATTAAGTTCCAAGGTTACGCCGCGCACGGCCTGCGTACGCACCCTCTGTCCAAGTCAATCAACATTGGCGCTGCTGGCGCAAACATTGACTTGGCCGATCCTGCAACAACGTCTGATGACATTGACGCATTCGTCACGCAGACGCTCGGCGCCATGCTCGATGATAACTTCATTACGGGCGCTGTGAATCTCTACATCTCGCCAGAGATCGGTCGCAATTGGGATCGCTCCTATTCAGGCTCTGCTGGCTTCAAGGGCGGCACTCTCATGCAGTACCTGAAGACCAACCGCCGGATTAACGATATCAAGGTCACATACGAGCTGAAAGGAAACGAATTCTTTGGGTTCGTTCCGTCCGGCGAGTACATCCGTCCGCTGGTTGGCATGGCCGTGAACACCACAGCCAAAACCCGCATGAACCCGACCGACAATTATCAGTTCTTGATCATGGGCGCGGTGGGTATCGAGGTGCGAGCAGACTACAACGGGCGCACTGGCGTCTTCTACTCGGTCAACACCTAACACAGAGGCCCCGGCATTTGTCGGGGCTTCCTCTTTTTATGGAGGTAAAACATGCGCGTGAAAGTCATCGCAAACGGAATTTACGATCATAATGGACGGGTCGCCATTGGCGCCGTGCTCGATGTGCAGAGCATTCCCAAGGGGTGGGCCGGAAAGGTCATTGTGCTGGATGGTGGCGAGGCTGAAGAAAAGACCTTTGCCACCGGCCAGACGCCAACGGGATATCAGGTCAAGGACAAGGGGCGCGGTTGGTTCGTCATCACCAAAGACGGTGAGGAAGTCACAAAGTCGATGCGTGATGATGATGTGGAAGGCTTTGACGAGCTTACCGACGAAGACAAAGAAGCCTTTGTTGATCTGAACAAGAAGGACTGACCATGTACGGGACGCTCTCAGACTGGCGAGCATACGCCTTGGCGCGTGGTGACAGTGCGCCAACAGATGCGACGGACGCAGACGCTACGGCGGCACTCGTGAGGGCGTCCGACTACATCAGGTACCAATACGTCGCTTACTTGCTCCCCGGATATGACGGGACTAGCGAGCAAGTCCAAGAGGCGACATACATCGCGGCGGGCTATGAGCTGGCAACACCGGGCTTCTTCTCAAAAACATACACAGAGGCCGATAAGAAGGTGCTCACAGAGGTTAAAGGCCTCAAGTGGACCGTCATCGGGAATACCAAATCTGTCCGCTCCTACGCGCCTGTGTCTTCTCTGATCGAGGCTATTTTCGACCCGATCACAAGCGACAACAGCGCACCATATTTCATGATGAAGGCTATCGGATGAGCAAGTACAGCCAAGAGGCCAAAGACGCCTATGATGGCATAGAAGAAGCTGGAACGTCCTGCACGATTACCCGCGTGACGGGCGGCGGCGGTCCTCTTGGGGGCGGCACGTCTACGATTCAGGCGGATACGCACCTCGTTGAGACCTCATTTGAATCTCAAGAGGTGGACGGAACAAGCGTCCTGAGGGATGACCTGAAGCTGATTATCCCCGCCCACAGCCTGACGTTACAGCCGACAGCAGGCGACACGGTGACTTATGCCGGGCGAACGGTCCAGGTAATCAACACAATGCCAGTAGCACCGGATGGCACGCCGATCATCTACGAGGTGCAAGCGAGGCGGTAATCATGGCACGCAATCAGGACCCTTTTAGCCGGTATGAAGAGGAATACATCCGGCGTCTTGAAAAGGTGTTCGGAGACGCGGTGCAGAACATCAAAGACCGCGTGACTCTGAAGGCATTGGTGAGGGCTCTGCGGGCCGGTGACGTAGAAGCGGCTCTGCGGGTTTTAGACATCACTGAAGATGATTTCCAGCAGCTAGACATCACGCTAGAGGAACTCTATCGCAAGGCTGGCGAGGCCTTCGGCGAGGATGTGCCACCTATCCGCGACCCTCTGACCGGCGCCGTGATCCAGTTCTCCTTTACGGCTCGCAACCCGCGAGCTGAAAGGTGGCTACTAGAACAGTCGTCTAAACTTGTTCGTGAAGTCACAGAGAGCGTACGGGAAACGGCCCGTCAGGAATTGCAGGCTGGACTAGCGCAAGGCAACAACCCGCGCTCCACGGCGCTGGAATTGGTCGGCAGGGTGGACCGTGCAAAGGGGAAAAGGGAAGGCGGCTCAATCGGCCTGACCTCCACACAGGCGCAACATGTCGCTAACCTTCGGGCACAGCTTACCAGCGGCGACCCGGCGAAAATGCGGCAAGCCCTCGATAGGGGGCTGCTAGACAAGCGCTATCTGAAGACAATTCAAAAGGCAATCAGGGACGGCGTTCCAGTCCCGGCGGACAAAGTGCAGCGGATCGTTGAGCTTTATCAAGGGCGCTACATCAAGTATCGCGGCGAGGTCATCGCTCGCACAGAGACACTACGGGCGCTCGGGGCATCGCAGCGGGAAGCGTGGCAACAGTCGATCGACAAGGGCCATGCAGCGGAACAAGACATCAAGCGCTACTGGGTAACGGCGGGCGATGAGCGGGTACGCGGATCACACCGCGCTATTCCAAAGATGAACAAGGGCGGCGTTGGCTGGAATGAGCCATTCAAGACGCCTACCGGACCAAGCCTGAACGCGCCCCATGATCATGACGTGATGTGCCGCTGCCGGACGCGGATCAAGGTTGACTACATCGCGGCAAGTCTAAGACGCCGGGCAGAAAGGGAAGGCCGTGGCTAAATCTCCATTTGCATCGGTTGTGAGGGATTTCGCGCAGAAGGCTCCTGAAGCTATCGAGGCGACGTTTAAGAACTCTTTGCAAGAGCTAGACGAGCGCGTAAAGAAGCGCACCCCGATTGATACAGGTTTCCTTCGCAACAGCTGGATGGCGTCAACAACGTCTATGCCAGCGCTTACGCGGGACAAAGAGATCGGCGGCGGCGTTCCATCTGACAACGGCGGCACAATCGCAGCGGCAACGTTCGGTGAGCCGTTCTACTTTGCGTACACGGCAAGATATGCGCCCTATCTCGAATACGGCTCACGCGGCCGGCAAGGCGTCGGCATGGTGCGAATGTCAGTCCAAGACTGGCCCCAGATCGTGGCGGCTGAGGCGAAAAACGCAAAGTCAAGGTTCGGCATCTAGCTCACACGACACAAGCGCAAGCTGAAGCAGCGACATAGACCGTTTCGCGGTCTTGATAGTCGTGTCACCAGCTTTTGTTTCACCTGAAACATTCTCGAATAACCGGGCGGCTGCAACCAGCCGGTCGTGCACCTCGCTGTCAGTCAGCGGGGCTTTTTTGCGTGCTTTCAACGGCGGTCTCCAATGTCAGAAAACAGCATTTACATGGCTTTGGGTGAGCACCTGCAAACGCTCACACTGCCTCCAATTATAGAGGGCATTTTGTGGGCTGGCTACCCCGTCGATCCGCAGCCTGACAATTACCTTTACGCGCAGTTGCTTCCGAATGCACCCGTCACGCAGAGCGTAGGCGGCACAGGCGGGCAGCTAAGAGGGCTATGGCAGGTCGATGTTGTCTTGCTCCGGGCGCCGGACAAAGGCCCCTACGAGGCCCGCGAAGTCGCTGAGGCAATCAGGCAACACTACGCGGGGCAGAAGCTATACCGCGACGGTCGGCAGATCATCATTCCAAGCATTCCCACAATAGCGCCTCCATTGATCGAGGGCGCTTACATCACCGTCCCCGTGACAATCGAATATCAATCACCGCACTACGAGGCTTAAGCATGTCTTTTACGTATGCAAATGCACGGCTATTCGTCACTAAGAAGAACCTGCCACGCACAAAAGGATACACCCAAGCAGACTTCGAATCCATGGAGTGGCAAGAAGTGGACGGCATGGTGTCCGTTCCTGATCATGGCACTTCCTTGTCTTACGAAAATCAGCCGATCATCAACCGCAAAGTTTCGTCCAAGTACGAAGGCGAGGCGGATGCTGGCAGCGGCACACTCACAGTCGCTCACTACGAGTCTGATCCGGGACAGATCATGCTGCGCAGTCATGCCAAGTCTGGCTTGATGTACGGCGTCGCTATCGAGTTCAACAACAAGCGATCAGCGACCACCACGGGCACCGTTCGCTATAACACCGGCATGATTGGCGGACCTACCACGCCGGGCGGTGAGCGGTCTGCCTTCGTGAATGACATTTACAACATGGAGTTCACCGATCAAGAGCAGATCGAAGTGACGCCAGTCGATGGCATCGCACCGACTAATTCCGAGGCTCCGACTATCATCGGCGCTGCAAATGTCGGTTCTGAATTGAGTATCAATCTCGGCAAGTGGTCCAGCGTGACACCAGCAGTCACCTACTCGTATCAGTGGCAGGCGGACGGGGCGGATATCGCGGACGCTACAAGCGAGACCTACACGATTGACGCAGCAGACACCGGCGCAGTGATCACATGCGAGGTAACCGCGACGAACGCCTTTGGCGATCTGACCGAAGTCACCGCAGCAACACCAGCCGTAAGCTAAGGGATGGCTCATGGATATTCTCTCTCTCATCCCTCGTGCCATTGACAAAAAGATCAAGCATCCAAAAACCGGCGCTTATGTCGGTCTGACGCTTACCCTCCGGTCGCCAGAGGATGAAGTCATGCAAGATGCTCTATTCCAGTATCAACAGAGCTATGGCACATCCTCAGCAGAGCGCACGCACGCGGCGAAGGAGTTCATAGTGCACGCAGTCTCCGACTGGCGCTTTGAAGCTGGTGACGATGGCGAGCAAGCGCACCTAAACGGAAACAAGGCTCCTAAGTGCAGCGCTGAAAACAAGCGCACTGTTGCCGCCTCGCCAATAGTCAGGTCGCAGGTCATTCAGGAGTACCTTGACCAGTCAAATTTTTATCCCGCCTAGAGCGTCGTCTCTGTGAGTACGTCGCTCATATCGGCAAGTGGGATCTGAAAGACGGTGATGGGTATTCAGACCGCGACCACTTCACAATTCGGCAGATGGAAGATCAAATCCCGTCAAAGCCGTATGTCGGGGATGGTCGCGGGATACTGCACCAGTTCTGGGAACTAAACGCCGCACGCAGCTTTGGCCAAGAGGGCCTTCACCCAATCAGCTACTCTGAGATCACGGCGTATTCGCAGGCCGTGGGCATTCGCATACCTCCGAAACGGGTTTCTATCCTCAGCGCTATGGATAGGGCCTATCGGGGCGCAATCGCAGAGCAAAAAGCAGAGCAGCGAAGGCGTGAAGAAGCGCAAAAAGAAGCGGAGCGGCGGGCGCGTGGCCGATAGGTGGGCATAAATGACAGACATTGCTAAACTTGGCATTGAGGTTGATAGCAAGGGCGTAGCGAAGGCCGTATCAGACCTCAACAAGCTTGAGAAATCAGCCGACAGAACAGAAAAAGCGGCGGAGCAGGCCGAAAAGAGTCTAGCGGGCATGTCTGCAACCGCCACCAGACTTTCAAAACCTCTATCTGCCGCAGCGAAGGCGACGGGAGTCTATGTTGACGCGCAAGGTCGTCTCCGAGAGGCGACGGGGCGCTTTGTCTCCAATGCCCGTAAGACGGAATTGGCGGCGAGCGGCCTGATAGGTGAGTTTCAAGAGCTAGCAGACGCGGCAAAGCAAGCGGCTCGGGAGACGGGCAAGGCAATACAGCCCCCGCGATATGTCGATTATGGGGAGCAGTTCGGCCCCATGACCGAAGAAATGGCGCGTTTCCAGCAGCAAGCCAAGCTGACGACATACGAAACAAACATGCTCGGGGCGCAGTTCTCAGACTTGTTTGTGCAGCTTCAGGGCGGCGCCGCTCCGATGACTGCGTTTATCCAGCAGGGCTCCCAAGTTAGCTACATGTTCGGTGCAAAGGGCATCGGACTACGAGGCGCTGTCGGTGCGCTGGCAGAGGGATTTAAGGCGCTCCTGACTCCGATGAACCTCGCAGTCATCGGCATGGGTGTTGCGGCCACTGCTGCCATGAAGCTTTATGAAGCGCTATCTAATGACACAGACGCTGCGTCGGCGCTGGAGCGTCAAAAGCAGCTTATTGATGAACTGGCAGACAGGTATGAGCGCGTTGCGAATGCGGTTCAGATGCTCGGCGAGCAGACCAACCTTGCGTTGCTTCCGCAGGACATTTACGCGGTAAAAAACGCCCTTAATGACACTGAAGTTGCTATCGGTAACGCTCTTGCTGAATTGGAGCAGCTTGCCGACTTCAAGCCGGGCGCGTTGACAAATACACGCGAGATATTCGCAGGCCAGATCATCCCTGACATTCACCGGATGATTGAAGCCACGGCGATGGGTGAAATGTCCGTTGCTGAGCTTCGCAATCGCTTCCTTGAGATGGCAAATGACGCCCCTCATAAAGCGATCAAGGATCTGGCTCTGGAGCTTTACAATGCATCAGAGGGCGCTCAGGACCTTGACCTTTACTCTCAGCAGCTTCAAGGCGCGCTAGAAGCCCTAGGAAACACAGCGCAGGAGGCAGGGGCAAAGGTTGCCGATGCAATGGCAAATAGCCGCATTGGTGGAGCTTTTGGGGTCTTTGAAGAACAAGACGCCAAGAGCCAGCTAGGCAACAAAAGCAGAGCCCCGCGTCGATCAAGTGGCGGCGGTGGTGGCGTTAGCGAATTCCAAAGCGCCGTAGAAGCCGCACAGCGCCAGATAGATGCGTTGAAGCTTGAAGCTGAAACCTACGGCATGGCGGAGCAGGCGGCTCAGGCTTACCGCTTCGAGAAAGAGTTGTTAAAGGCTGCAAGCGCCGATGGGGCCGTTACAGCCGCAGAGACAGAAGCTATTCGCGGTCTTGCTGATGCATATAGCGATGCTGCAAATCAGGCGGCTATGCTGAAGCAGCAACAGGATGCGGTTAATCAGTCTCAAGACCTTGCAAAAACGGCTCTAAGCGGCCTTAGGAACGCGTTGAAAGACGGTGAATTAAGCTGGCAGGAGCTAGGCAATGTCGCTCTATCTGTGCTCGACAAGATCATAAACAAGATTGAGGACCAGCTAATCGACGCGCTTTTCAACGCTCAGAACATGGGCGGCGGTGGCGGCGGCTGGCTTGGGTCCATATTGGGCGGTCTGTTTGGCGGCGGCACATTCTCATCGTTCGGCTTGGCTATGCCATATGCCAATGGCGGTGCTTTCTCTGGCGGGCGTGAGATTGCATTTGCATCCGGCGGCGTTGTTTCCGGCCCGACCAACTTCCCGATGGCTGGCGGCAATATGGGCCTGATGGGTGAGGCTGGTCCAGAGGCTATCATGCCCCTTAAGCGGGGCCCTGACGGGCGTCTAGGCGTAGAGATGACAGGCGGCGGCGGGCAACAGTCAGGCAGGGCTGAGGTTCATGTCTCCGTTAGCGTTGCGGATGATGGAAGCCTACAGGCGTATGTTAATAAAACGGCGGAAGATAAGGCTGTGTCTGTCTCTACAGAAGTCTCTACTCGCATGGTTGAAAGTTATGACTCTAAGCTAAGCGATAGAATTCAAGAAATCGGCAGCAGAGAAGCGCCTTTGGGGTAATCAAATGGCAACGACAATTTACGATTGGCCTGAGGATTTACTTCCGGGGTCTTATCAATTCTACCCGGTTTTTCAAACGACAGACCGGGCAGAGGCGACGAACGGTTTCTCACGCTCGCTTGGTTATGTTGCGGCATCTTGGCGTCTAAAGCTTGAGAATATCCCGCAGTATACCAGTGATCAGGTTCGCAAGCTTCGTAAAATCGTGGGATACATGGGGGGCGATACGCAGCTAGTGCGCATACGCCTCCCAGACCTCTACGGCGCAGGCGGACGCCTCACGCAAGAGAAATACGACATTGACCAAAGACGCAAGCAATACCCGAAAGGCGAGCCTTTTAGCGATGGCACGTTTTTCGATGACGGGTACGGCTTCGCGATTGAGAGCGACTACACCCAGTTTCTGGAACAGGACTCAGGGCTAAATGACCAGCGTCTCTATGTGTCCGGCCTGACCCTTCCTGAGGGCGTCTACGTGTCGATTGACGATTTCATGTACACGGTCGTAGACACCAGCACACCGGGGCAGATCGACATTCGCCCGCCACTGCGTAAAGCCGCGACGGCGGGAACGGCGATTGAATCCGAGCCTGTTTTCATAGGCTACTGCATCACGTCAAACCCGGGCGCCTATTCTCTTAATTCGGCTGGTAACGGTAGGGTAACGCTTGAGTTTCAGGAAGACTTGCGGAGGCTCAGAGAATGAATTTCGAGCCCGTCATTGAAGAAGCCCTTAAGGGAAGCTCCACACCTGTCCTTATCCTGATCGAGGCGCACTACAAGAGCGTGACGCACTACTATCACAATGGCGTCGGGTTTGTTCAAGATATTGAGGGCCGAAAGTATACCGGGCTAGGCGGCAGGGCCTCTATCGGCAACCTTCAGGCCTCGACACTCGGCAAGTCGCGCAAAAACACTGTTACACTGGATCTGAGTAACACGGACATTCAATTTCTATTCGAGGAACAGCAGGACGAGGTTAAAGGCCAACTCTTCAAGTTCTTCATCCAGTTTTTTGGAGAGGGCGAAGACTATGCCAAGCCCTTAGGTCCTCGCTATGGGATCTATACCGGTATTGGTGACAAGCTAACCAAGAGAATGCTCGGCCCTAATCGTCGCGAGATCACCTTACACCTTGAAGATAGGTTTTCACGACAGCGCCAACCTTCGCTTAACCGAGTGACGCGAGAGAGCATGCAACAACGTGATCCTGACACGAGCGGATTTGACTACGTGATGACGCTCGAAGACAAAGTGTTCAACTTCTACCAAGCATGACAGATCAACTTTCGGCCTACTTGGCCCAAGAGCGACTGCGACCCTTCGAATGGGGGCAGCGCAACGGGGATTGTTGCCTATTTGCCTTTGGCTGGACCGCTGAGGCATGGGGCATTGACCCGCGCCCTGCGCATTGGGGCAAGTACAGCACTGAGGATCAGGTCATCGCGTATGTGAAGACCTTAGGCGGGCTTCCTGCCATCCTCAAGAGCCACTACGGCTCACCTGTAAACGACGATCCGAGACGCGGCGATATCGCGCTCTTAGACACGCCTCAGGGCCTTCTTGGGGCGATCTGTTCCGGCGGCGCGTTTTGGTTCCGATGCAACAGAACAGGCGTCGGTTTTATCCCCCTGAGACACGGTAAACCAACACACATTTGGAGGCGATAAAATGCCATTTATCGGCGCGGCCATTGGCGCTATCGCTTCATTTGTGGCGGGCGCAGCGGCGACCATTGCCGCAAGCTCATTCTTTGCGTCGTTCGTCACCTACGCGATTACCACGGCAATCTCTATCGGCCTTTCGTATCTGCTTAGCGCTGTCATGCAGCCAAGCAAGCCAGCAGCGCCAGACCCCTCAGATATTCAGCAGAATATCCGGCAGCGGGTTAAAAGCCAAAGGCGTCTCCATGGCACGACAAAAACAGGGTCTGTTTTGGTGTTTGCTGAGAAGCGGGCAGGGATTACCTATGTCTGGCACTATATCTGCGAAGGGCCTGTTGACTTCATAAAGTTCGAACTTGACGACGAAGAAGTAACTTTGAAGTCAAACGGTTATGTCTCATCTGGACCCAAGAAAAACCGCGTTCGCCTTGTCGCCTTTCCGGGCGTTCCGGGAGCCACGGACGAGACAGACGCAGACTTTTTCAACGCCTTTCCAGAGCTTAACGACCCGGCCAAGCCATTTCGTCACATGGGATGTGCGATGGTCTTGCAGATGTGTAAGCAGGTTGCCAGGGAGGACATGGCAGACGTTTACCCCAACAACCTGCCGAAGCTAAAAGTGGTTGTGCGTCGGCTGGATGTTTACGACCCGCGCACGGACACCTATGGCCCGACAAACAACGCGGCTTTATGTTTTCTAGATGAAGCTGCAGACATCTATCAGCTAGATCCCACGAGTAACACAGACTTTGACCTAACGTCATGGGCTGTATTTGCTAATCATTGCGCTGAAGAAGTGCCGCTTAAAAACGGCACGACAGAGCCACGCTACCGGGCTGACGGGATCATTGAGCGGGACCAAGAACCGGCGTCTCGCATGAATGAGTTGGCCAAGGCCTGCAACGGGTACCCGTATCTTGACTCTGAGATGAGGATCGCGGTTAAGAAGCGCGTAACAGCTTCCCAAGAGGCTGAAATGCGCCATGACAGGGGCGACATCGAGGCGATTGACATCGAGGGCGGGCGGACGCGTGAGGTCGAATGGAACATGGGAACGGCGTCCTATGTCCGGCCCGACAGTTTCCAGTCTGAAAACGTGATCTGGACCGAACCTAATTCCCTTGCCTCAGACGGGCAGACGATTGCACGAAACGAGCTAAAGCTAATGATGGTGCAGTCTGTAACGCAGGCTCAGCGCCTTCTTAAGCTCAAGTGGCACGAAGAAAACCCACGTTTTGCTGGCAATCTTACACTTGGTCCGACAGGCCTGCGGCTTTTTGGTCGAAATACGACACTAGTAGACCTGACGCCAGAGGATGAAACGACATTTCTCGCCCGTTTCGACGGTGTTCAGCTTAACCCGTCATCTATGCAATGCACGGTAAAGTATGTGTCGATCGATCCTTCGGCAGAAGATTGGGACCCTGAAGTGGATGAGCAGTCGCAAGAGCTTCAAGTGCCTGACTTGAGCCAAGAGTTGGAGGATATTCCTCTAGACTTCACGGCGTCTTACACTATAGGTGAGCAAATCGGAACCGGCTTTTTGGGTTCAAAGATATATTCCGCCACCGCAAAGATATTCATCGTCGGCAATAGCGGCGTTGATGTTCCAGAGTACTATTCCCAAGAGGTTCAAGTTTACACTGAATACACCGACGATGAAGGAGAGCAGCGCGCTACATTCTACCCAGTAGAATACGATCAGGACACCAACACTGCAACCGCTGAGGTGAGAGCCTACAGCAGCTTCACGGGGGCAGATGGAAGCCGCGGTTACTTAGTCAGGGCGCGCAACAAGACGCCCGCTAACAGTTGGGACTGGCAAGAGCTGGGGCAGTTCACGGTTGTATTGAGCCCAACCGTCCCCGATGCTCCGGTTTCTGCTTCTGTGACTGACCAAACCGGACTCGTTGCTGGTATCGACTTCACGGCACCAGATGACGGGGCAGTACGTGGCTATCGTGTGTATCGGAATACGTCAGATGACTTTGCGTCTGCAAACCTCGTTGTGACCGACCCAGCAAGCCGCAATCAGGTGATTAGCACCACGGACACGGTTCCTGCCGCAGGCGTCTACTACTATTGGGCTGTGATGATTGACCTGACCGGTACAGAGAGCACACCGCCAACGGCGATAACAGGCTCGCCGGTCACTATCACAGACTAAATCACTCACACAACTGAATTCTACGGCCTGCCACCTCGGCGGGCCTTTTTTATGGGGCAAGCAATGGCTAAAGCACCAAGTGATATATGGTCAGGGAGCGCGCTCACCTTCAAGAGCGACATTGTAGAATGGGCTGACGAAAAGGATACAAAGCTATCGAAAATCAATCCAGACGGCACTGTACCATACACCGCTCAATCTGATATCGGCACAGAGGCAGACCACATTGATGGCAGCGTCCCTTCAAAAGTAGCGAATGTTATAGGTGTTTCTGCACGTATTGAGAGAGTCGTCAAGAGTGCGCAGCAGCTTGCATCGACGCCAGCCACTGAGCCCGCATATAGCGGCGGAGTCAACAACACCCCGACTACATCTGGTGACACTACTCTAGATGTTAATGCTATTTTCGCTTCTCAGAATAGCTTCTCCGAGTTTGTCCGCGCGGTAAACATCGGGTCAATCTACTCATGGGCGAAAGGGAATGTGAGCGGAAACTATTCGTCTCGCCAGTCCAATGCGTGGTCGCCACAGTCAGTAAATTTGGCATCTGAAGAGTGCTATGTTCGTAACGGCTTCCGTGGGGCAAACGTCTCTTCAATTTTCTCTGGTGCAGAAAACGAGACAGATGTAAACCTTGCTGCTAGATCCAGCATGGCAACAGGACGCTCAAGTGTTAATATCGCTACTTCCGGCGGCAGGGCTGGCCGTGGGTTTGGCGCTATGTTTACCCCTACTATCACTGGAGGAGAAATAACTGATCTCACCATTGATGCTGGCGGCGAAGATTATGAAGTGGGAGATAGTATTGCCTTCTATGACCGTGCAGGGGCGGGAGCAGGAGCCACAGCTGAAGTAGCAAGTGTAGGTGCTTCTGGTGAGATTGTTACTGTGACAGTAACAGCACCCGGATCTTCATACTCTGAAATGGTTGACGTAGGCGTTGATAACGGTACTGGAGATTTCAGCGCCAACATCGCCGGGGTCAATTACCCAAGAGCTTACGGCTTGGGGTCTGCGACTATTGCGTCAAGCGGATCTACAGCAGCCGGAGATAACAGCTGCGTATTCGCAGATCAGGACTCAGTGGCCTCAGGCCAAAAGGCATCTGTGTTCGCTTCATTGTCGTGCGAAGCTTCAGGTGATTACTCTTCTGTATTTGGATCTTCTGGATCAATTGCTTCAGGCACATTGTCATCCGTTTTTGCTGCAAACCTGTGTGAAGCCAATGGGTCGCAAAGCGTTGTGATGGGCAGACGTACGATCAACAACGACAATAGGTCATTTGCATTCGGAGACGCTGCCGCTGGTGCAACTTCAACAGCAAATAGGAAGTTTCAGATCCTAGCAAATGGTGACGTTCTGGCGGCTGGTACGTTTCAAGGATCTCATAGCTTTACTGACTATGCTGAATATTTTGAAAATAATATTCTTGGAACAATTCCTCTTGGGACGCTGGTTGCCCTTGAGGGTAGCAAGGTCAGGCCCGCTGTATCTGGGGATGATGTGTTAGGCTGTGTATCTGCTACTGCTATCGTTGCCACAGGTGACACGCCATTTACATGGCAGGGACGCTATGTGACTGGAGAATTTGGTGAGGTAATTTATGACGATATACCGGATCCAGATCATCCGGAACTTATTCCAGATCCAGATCACCCAAAGAGGATCAAGAACCCAAACCACCCTCAGATAGAGAGCATCCCTGTCTATGACGATGACGGATCTATCGTAGACTATCAGTCGGTAACTGTATCTCAAGAATGGATACTGAACCCCGACCCTGCGAGAATGGTCCAAAATCCTAATCCAGCACCTATGATCAGTGTGCCAAGAGAGAATCCTGAGTACGACCCATCATATGAGAATATACCGCGATCAAAGCGGCCAGATGAATGGACATGTGTCGGATTGCTTGGCCAGATCCACACAAGAGTTGATGGCGCCGTTGATGTAGGTGATTGGGTCCAGCCGTCTGATATTCCGGGGGTTGGCACTAAATCTGACACGAAAACAAGCGTCAAGTGCATGTCGATCAAAAAGCCATTCGACGGTGAGTTCGCCATAGCTCACTGCCTTTACAAATAGCTGAGGCATCATGAAAACAAACTTTCAATTAGTGATGGGCTGGGTAAGCCTGTCAGAGGGCGGCTATGTCGACGATCCGGCGGACCCCGGCGGGGCGACAAACCACGGCATCACACGGCAGACGCTTTCGGAGTGGCGCGGGCACGCGGTGACTAAGGACGCTGTGCGGCTGCTGACAAAGGACGAAGCCGAGCAGATTTACAAAGCGCGCTACTTTGATCTTGTGCGCTTTGATGAGCTACCTGCGGGGCTTGATTATACCCTCGTTGACTTTGCGATTAACAGCGGGCCGGGCCGGGCTATCCGGTTCTTGCAGCGGGCTCTGAAGGTCAAGGAAGACGGTGTTTTCGGGCCGGTCACTATGACTGCGGTCGAGCATTGTTTGGCAATGGGAAACATGCCTGCTCTTATTGTCTCGATCAATGAGAAGCGGCTTGCTTTCATGCGCTCGCTGCGTCATTGGCCGCGATTTAAGAACGGCTGGACGCGGCGCGTCATGGGCGATGTAATGGGTTCTCAGCGTGACGATATCGGCGTTATTGACCGCTCTATCATGCTTTACAACCGGCATTACGGGCACCGTCAGGAAGTGCCGATCCCAGATCCAAAGCCAGCTAGGGGTAAGGCAGAAGGCAAGGCCAGCGCCAAGGCTCAGTGGCTATCGCAAGATGGCATGAGCAAGATTGCAGCCGCAGCGGGCACGCTTGGCAGTGCGTTCGCCGGTCAGCCGATCCTGCAATACGGTCTGGTAGCAATCGCGCTTGTGGGTCTTGGGTATCTCATCTATCGACAGACTCAAGCGGAGCCTGCCCATGCTTAGCCTCTGGCCTAAATTGAAGACGTATGCAGCGCTCGCGGGCGCTTTTTTTGTGTCGGTTGGTCTGGTGGCGTGGCGGGCTTTTGTCGCCGGGAAACAGGCGGAGAAGGGGCAGGAGGCGCGTGAGCGTCTCCAAGCCTCACAAGAGGCCAGAGAGGCGGAAAATGAAGTATCGAGCTATTCCGATAGCGCTGTTGACCATGGTCTTTCTAGCTGGGTGCGCAAGCGGTAGCGCGTCATTCTGCGACATCGCGCGCCCCATTTACCTAGACAGCCTGACCGGCAAAACAGAAACAGAAAAACGGGACATCCTCGCACACAACCTCACAGGGGCAAAGCTGTGCGGGTGGAAGCCAGTAAAGGCCAAATGATGGACGAAACAGCTCGTGCCATTGGCAACTTGGAGGGGGAAGTAAAATCCCTTCACTCGGCGCTAGAAGGCGTTACGGCGCACATGAGAGCGCAGGACGCCAAGAGAGACGCGCAAACGGCAGAGATCAGCGCGCAGATATCGCAGCTTAATGAAACGATGGTCAAGCGAGAGAGCGAGCGCAAGGGTAGTCTGAAGGCGTATACCTTTGTCGCCACCGCTTCAGCTACGGTTTCAGGGCTGGTTATCAAATTCCTGCCATTCATGCCGATGCGATAGGAGCCGCAGTTGACTAGACCAAGCGACGCGGACATTATCGCCGCGTATGACAAAGTAGGAACAAAACAGGGCGCCTGCAAATACCTTCGAGCCCAAGGCTTCGAGATCCCGCGCACGACATTCCGGCGCCGCCTGAACCGCCTATCTCCAAACGGCGGCAATCCCCCGGCTGGGATGGAAACGCGCTCTGTGACCGTCTCAGAAGACGCGCAAGGCAATGTCAGGGGCCGGTCGATCAAATACGCAGAGGAACGGCCTCAGGACTTCGAGCCGGACACCGGGCTAGCGGTCAAAGGCCGATCTACGCTAGTCGATGGTGAAGGCCGGGTTATCCAAGAATGGATCAAGGAAGACCGGAAACGCCTTGATCCGGAGTTCATTGCACGTGAAATAATCGACGCTTTCAAAGCCGATCTACCACGCGCGGCCGCAGTTGAACCGCCCCGGCCGGGCGACTCTGACCTGTGCGCCACCTATGTTCTGACTGACTATCATCTGGGTATGCTAGCAGATGAAGATGAAACGCGGGTCGCAGACTGGGATATGGACAAAGCCGAGGACCTGATTGTGAAGTGGTTCGGCGCTGCCATTGATCAGGCTCCGGCCGCTAATACGGCCGTACTTGCACAACTTGGCGATTTCCTGCATTGGGACGGTCTAGCGGCCGTAACTCCAACGAGCGGGCACCTTCTAGACGCTGACACACGTTGGCATAAGCTTGTGAGGCGGGCGCTCTCAATCGTGCGCCGGATTGTGCAGGCAATGCTTGAAAAACACGGGCAAGTCCGCCTTGTATGGGTTTCCGGTAACCACGACATGTCGAGCTCGGTCATGATGCGTGAGTTCTTGTCTGTGCTCTACGAGCATGAGCCAAGGATCAGCGTAGACACTACGGCCGACTTGTTCCACGCCTTCGAGTTTGGCAATACGTCTCTGTTTTTCCATCACGGGCACCGGCGCGGCGTTAATCAAATCGCGCAGACCATGGCGGCAAAGTTCAGGGACATCTACGGCCGGACAAAATACAGCTACGCGCATATCGGGCATTTCCACCACAAGGACCAAATAAAAGCCAAGGAAGACAGTCTTATGGAAGTGGAGCAACACCAGACTCTAGCCCCGGCCGACGCGCATAGCGCGACATCTGGCTACCTGTCCAAGAGGTCGGCGCAGGTCATCACATATCATCGAGAGTATGGCGAAACAGGGCGCCTAACAATACGGCCGGAGATGGTTTTATGAGTGGACTTAAAGACGATAAGTTGAAGCCTATGCCAGCGCTTCTTTTTGTGTCGCTGGCACGGCCTCTAGCGCAAGTGGTGGACGTTCTCACATTCGGGGCCCGTAAATATGCCCCTGATAACTGGTCAAAGGTTGAAAAGGAGCGCTATTGGGATGCGCTCTATAGGCATCTAGGCGCGTTCCATCGCGGCGAAAAGGAAGATCCTGAAACCGGCATTCATCACCTTGCACACGCCGCCTGCAATATCCTATTCCTTCTCTGGCATGAGACGAGTGAAGACTAGGCCGCTGCACTGTCCCTTTGTGCGCCGGTCCATGCCGCGTCAAACTCAAGACAGGCTTCCATCGGCGTGACGCCTCGCCCTTGAACTTCTCCGTATTCTGCAACCCACTCTGACCCGCTCTTAAGAACGTGTGGGCGCATTGTAACGTGTGGAAGCATCAATTGCTCAGCCGCCTGTTTAAATGCGTCTGCAACGTCCTGAGAGAGCAGGGTAATAGCTTCTTCTGCGGCGGGGAAATGTGTCATACCGGCGTCTCCAAATCACTTTCTGAAACGCCGATAGCGTCATGTAGATTGTTAAAATTGTCAATATCTCAGAGTGTAAAAAGGACGGTCTGCAACCCGTCCCCCAGTGGTCTCCATTTATGGGCGCGGCCTAGCTGCGCTCACCCTCCTTTAAGCCCTCCCTTATCTTCTTTGCCGCTGCCTTGATCCGGGTTGACCCCGTGAGTCCTACGTACTCCATGCACTCTACAATGTGGTCCAGTTCGCGAAGTCCTTCCTCCAACTTACTCACGCTGCTTTCCTTTCCTCTTGACTCAGTTCATTCTGACGCACCTTATATATGCTTCTGCATATATCCTGTACGCCGTGATCTATGATTGTAGCTCTGTAGTGCCTGCCAGCCTCTTCTAGTAGTTCCTTTGATCCGGCTGCACAGAACGCTACCGCTACTGCCATAATAGCCTCACTAGGCTTTTCTGGCGGGCGTGGTGGCATTGATCCTCCTATCCATTATCTTGCCCGTATGCCTGTTTGGCATAACCGGCGATCATCGCAGCATATGCCGATGAAAGACCGCACCACGCTCCTTCCGGCGCGTCTTCGAAGCGGTCATGGGCTTCATATGCAGCGTCTATCATTTGACTTGTCGCTCTGATCGGAACGACTGCGAATCCGGCCTTTGATAATCTTTCAACATCCTCTCTGCTGATGTGGTCTAGTGGGTCTGTCATATTTCCTCCTGTGCTATGAAACGCGCTCAATCGTCACCTTGAAATCGCCAAGTTCTCGGCCCTTGTGTGACAGACCCTTGATATTTGACGTTACTTCTTGACCGGGGCGAAGGTTCCTGACACCTATCATGCAGCACCCTTGCAACCATATAGCCGCTTTTTTACGCTCTTCCTCTGTCATTTGATCAAAGAACTTTTTAGGGAACGTCTGTTCGGCAATGCCTTCTGCATAAAAGAATGTTCCTTTGCAGAACCCGGCTAGCCAAGACACAAAATATTTGAGCATCAGGCCGCGCTCCTGTAATCAAACGGCAAAGACATTTGCGCCTTCACCTCTTTGTGCGTCTCAGTCGTGATCAAGCCTTTCGCATAGAAACGATCAGCAAGGTACAGCAATCCTTTCGGCGTCACCATTGTGGTGTAGCTAGAGCCTTCTTCTCCACCCGGCTTCGTGAATGTCATCCAGCGCACAGTGAATATCCCCTTGTCAACATAAGGTGCCTTTGGCATTGGCGGCTTGCTACCCTGCTTCTTGAACAGGAAGCCCAATTCACGCAGCTTGTCATTGAATTTATGCGGACCCCAGCCCAAGGCCTTGGCAGCGACATTCAGGTTCATGTCTTTTGCTGTGTTCAAGAACGTTTCACTTGCAACGATTGCCGGTTGAGCCGCTTCAAGTGCCTTTGTGGTCGCGCTGGCTACCTTCTCGGCAGTGTTTTTCTGCTCCACTGCGTCGGCCCATGCTCTGGCAGCTTCAACGGGGTTCGTGAAGTCTGGCAGTTCAAAAGCTGGCTTTGCCTTCAAGCGGGCGTTTTCTTCCTTCAGTCGGTAGACCTCTGTGATTACGCGGTCACGCAGTTCAACCGAGTACCCAAGCAACACGTTCATCAGGTAGCGCTCTGGGAGGAGGTACTCTAAAACCTCTTTGTTTTGCGCCGTAAAATAGGACGACGCAAATTTGCGTTCTCCTAAATTCAGCTTTTCACACATGTTACGAATGTCTCGACAGACATCGGAATGGCGCTTCCCTGCCTTCTCTGCTACCATGCGGGAAGAGAACAGCAGCTCACCGTCCTGAATAACGGGCTCGATAGAGACCCCACGCGATGATTGTTCTGCGTCCCGCTCTTCCGCTTGCGCTTCTATATCCTCCCAACGATCTTCTATCACTGCTTTGCGCATTTTGGCCGTATAGCCTGCCACCAAAGTGTAGGTCAGATTTTTAGGCAAGATGTATTCAGTCAGTGCGCGGCCCTTGCTGTCCTTGTACTGGCTTCGAAATTTTGCTTCATCCTCTCCCAAGTCATTCATCATTTTGCGAATGTCTCGAAGAACATTAGAGTGCCGCTTGCCTGTGAGTTCTGCAATCCTGCGGCTGGTTATTGTCATTTCGCTGTTGTCGTTGCTCTGGCTGTTCACAATCTTACGCATTGTCGCCCTCCTTCTCTGCGTCTCGCTTCATCTCAGTTGCCAGGATGTGGTTAATCTCTGCTGTCATTGACCGCATGTTTTCCGCTGCACGTTCCCGCACCCATACCTTGGTCTTTTCCGGGACTCGCAAACGGAAATAATCGCTTTCTTTCTGCATGTTTGTTCTTCCTCTGTTCAAAATTGCCTCTACACTGTACAAACAAGGGCAATTGCAGTCAAGGCAAAAGTGGTTCAATCATGGGGCATGACACAGCATGAAACACCATACTTCCGCCTGAGGGTGCCTGAGCCCCTAAAGGTGAAGATCAAACAAGCCGCAGAAAATGAAGGCCGGTCTATGACCGCTGAGATCATCCAGCGGCTAGAGCAGTCTTTTAAGCATGACTATGGGGAGGTGGACGAAGCAATTACCGACCTTTACAGGCAGGTGGATAAGCTTAACAGGGACTTGGAGAAGGTTATTTCTTTGTCCGGTCTTGACGGGAAGGTATAAAAAAGGGCGGCTCTATTGCCGCCCCGTGTTGCTCAAAAGCCCTCTGGCTTACTGGTTCCGTTCCACGCAACGCCAGCTACTAACTGCTGACAAGCGGCGGCAGGGCTATTCCAGATGGCGACTGACCTTGCTTGTTGCTGCACGCGATTGTATGCGGCTTGGAAGTCGGCACGTGTCGCCCCAAGGGCCTTGGCCTTCTTCCGGTTTTCGTCCCCGTCCTTCTTGAGCCGCTGGATTTGCTCATACCCACCAACATTCGGACATGAGGCCGCTGCAATCTCTGCCCCGGCTGCGCGGTTTGCATATACCTCCATCTCGCTCTGTGGCATTTGTGCTGTCTGGCACCCCGCCAAACCAAGCAATAGCGCGACTGCAATCGCTCTAGTCTTCATTTCCCACCTGTTCGCTTTCAATAAAACATGCGCCAGCGCCATGCGATACTGCGCCAGCCGAAATAAGCGCGACTCCATTTTCTCGGAGTACGTCACTAATGCTCTGTATGGTTTGATAATTACCCTGTATCACCCCCTTGGTTGACTCATATCTTTTAATTGTAGGAACCGACACGCCGCAACCCTTGGCTAGGTCTGATTGCTTTAATCCTGCAAGCGTTCGTGCCGCTGCCAGTTGGCGTCCTGTCAGCATAATTTATCCCTTTAGCTATTTTTTTATACCTTTGGTATTGACCAAATGGCCATTTCATAATACCTATAGATCAACAAGGCGATTTGAGCAACACAAATTTGGAGCGACACCATGAAAAACGAAATCAACCTTTCAGCACTTTTTAAAGATCCGTTTCTCAAGGCTGCGTTCCAGCGCGCAGAACGTGACAGCGGCAACGCATATGCGGTGCCTGCTCCAAAGCGTCCGAGCCTTTCCGGCGGCGCGGCTGTGCGTGTTCTAGAAGCTGCATAAGAGGGGGTTCTGATGCTTTACATCAACAAGGCTGCATTGACTGATTACCAGCTTGCCACGCTCTACGAGTGCCTTTCTACGATCAGTGAAACGGCGTCTGCTTTGTCGTGTGCGCCACGCTGCCAAGGCGAGGGCGAGGTAATCGGTAACCTAATCTTACATCTGGTCGATACCTTCGACGGTGAGATGAACCAGATTGCAGACACGGCCAGCAGTCGCCCGCGCAATCAGGACACGGCGCGCATTCATCTGCATGACCTTATTCGGCGCGGTGACTTTGACGAAGTTCAACACCCTACCGGCCTTACTTCCAGCACCCAGACCAAGGGAGACTTTATCAATGCCTGACATTATTTCTTTTGAAATGAACGACAACAAAAAGTTCAAGATGTCATCTTTGGACTTTCTCAACGAGGTCATTAACCCGGCCCGCGAGGCGGCAGGTGAGGCGGCTCATAAGAACAGCAAATTTCTTCGGAAGATTGAGGATGAAATTGATGACTTGGGGGTGGGGACAAAAATTCCCCACCCTTATAACCCCAATCAGACCATGACAGTTTACGAGCTGACATTTGAACAAATGACCCTTGTCGGTATGCGTGAGAGCAAGGCTGTTCGCCGTGCGGTTCTGGCAAAGCTCAAGACGATGCATCATCAGGCAAGCACGCCTCAGCTTCCCAAAGACTACCTATCCGCCCTCAAGGCGTTAGTTGTCTCCGAAGAAAACCGGATGACTGTCATTGCTGAAAACAGCCAGCTTGCTAAGGCCGTCAAGGAAATGGAGCCGAAGGTTGACGCCTATGACGATATCAGCCAAGCGGTAAATGCTCAGACATTGGACGTAGCCGCGAAGATCCTAAAGACCGGACCAAACCGCCTGACGCGCTGGCTTCGTGACAACGGATATTTCAAGCACACCACAGTTCCATACCAAAAGTACGTCGATCGGAAGCTATTCCGCCTCGTCGAGAAATCGTATCGACATAACAAGACAGGAGAGAAGGTCGTTTATCACCAAACTTTGGTGACAGGCAAGGGCATACTACACATCAGCAAGCAAATGAACGGCGGCGCTCCGTTGTTTCTTCCTCTTGGTGATGACACGGAAGCGGCATAGGAGTCTATCATGTCAAAGGTAATTCAATTCCCGTCTGGAAGGCGATTTATAACGTCTAGAGAACTGACGGACCATGAGTTTGTCCATGTTCTTGACAACGAAACACACTTAGAGACTGCTCTATTCGTCCTGTACGACGATCTAGTCACCGTCCTAATAGAGGGGAGTTGGGAAGGCCGCAAAATAGCGGCACCTATCCTGCAAGAGGTTACTCAGGCACAAATCGAACTGGCACGGGCGCAGGCAAAGGCAGCAAGTGTGGTGCGTAAGCATGAGCACCTTATTGGGAACTACGCGACCAACAACCTCAACAAAGCCTCTCTGAAAAGAATAACTAAGATGCGCGCCGAGCAGGGAAACTAGACCGGAACGGGCGGCGTTCCCGCGTCGCCATTCCATATATTTTACAGCAACTTACGCCAATTTGTGCTAAATTAAATCAGGAGGTAAAAGCATGACTTCAAAGAAATACAAGGTCACCGCATACCGTGTAGAGCCCGTGACACGTGTTTATAAAGCAAAGTCAGAACAGGAAGCCGCAGAGAAAATGGAGAAGTACGTATAGAACAGGGAAGAAGAATTCGGGCAAGAGTTCTTGCGTGGCGGCTACTATGTTTATGAGGTGAAGTGATGACCAAGTACCACACAGACAGCAAGGGCCGCAAGATACCGCGTCTAGAGCCGGTGCGGTATTCAGACAGTGACAGGCCGACAATCAAGGAGGCCTGCGACTACGCACAGAAGGCATTTACAGAAACATTGAGGAGCTTGGAGAGGGATGAAAACAGTACCAGCACGTGATGTGCTTGATGAGTGCCTGACGCCAGAGCAGAAAGAGGAAGTGAATGGGAGGCTTGCAGAACTAAAGGCGCAAAAGGCTCTTGATGCCTGCCGTAAGCTAGTCGACTCATACATGCCTGAATTCGGAACTTATGCTTTGGGGGAGCTTTATGAAGCTCGGATGGACGCCGAGGCGGCAATCAAATTGCATGGAAAAGTTCAGGGCAAAATTGAAGAGGCTCGGCAATGACGTGGCAACCGATTGAAACAGCGCCGAGAGATGTTACCCGTATTGTCCTATGACTTAAAACAAAGCCTCCCGTTAATATGGGAGGCTCTGGCCCGAACGGGTCTTGAATACGGATACACTGTAGAGCCGCTGACATAAGAAAACTGGCCCGTACAACAGAGTGTTGAAACACAAAGTGCAGTGGGGCCAGCCGTGTCTTGATTGCTTGAAGGCAATCACGAAACAGTCGTGTAGCAACACTGTTTATGGTGCATCGGCGTTTTCATGTCAAGTCTGGCGTCTATAGGTGCCGAACCAACGCCTGATTGGTTTGAACAGTAGTTCAAGAGAACACTTCACAAATTCGCTTCTAAGTCATTGATTTTAATGGTCGGGCAGGCCGGATTTGAACCGACGACCCCTTCACCCCCAGTGAAGTGCGCTACCAGGCTGCGCTACTACCCGTCCATGCCAAAACCATCCGGTGTTTACAGGTTTTGGGCCGCTAAAAAAGCTGCGGCGATGCATGGGTTTAGTTACCTGCTTCACTTGATTTGATCAAGACAGAAGATTTGCCACCATGCGATCCTAGTGGAAAACGCCATGCCGCTTTGAGTGCAGCTTCAGTGGCAATCAGGCTCCACATGCCGCCCAGTAGCAAGAAAAAGTGGCGCCAGTGGTTTGTGTCAATGATGAGCCCAACAAGAACATGAACCAGGAATGCCGCATAGAAACATACGACGTATTTCTGGTAGGGGCGGGGCTGAAAAATGAGGGCAGTCGCTTTCCAAAGGGTGATGCCGATGAGCGTTACATAGGCAAACCCGCCAAGCCAGCCGTACGTCGTGAACCCCTTGAGGTAGACGTTGTGCTCTTCTTCGGGGAAGTAATCGGTAAAAGCGCCGATGCCAAGACCCAGGGGGCGTTCGGTGACCATTTCAAAGCCGAGAATATGGCGGGCAAAGCGGCCAACGCGGGCGCTGTCATAGGAGTGCACCAGTTTGGCGCGCTCGAAGAACATATTAGCGATCTCATCAATGCTGAGTGCAATGGCAAACAGCACAACGGCGGCAATAAACACAAGGCCCAAAAGGCCGAGCATACGGGTACGCCGTCCCTTTCGGGGTTCATTGATGAAGACGAGGAGAAACACCATTCCACCTGACAACACCAGCATGCCCCAGGCCGCTCGAGAAAAACTCAGGAAAATGCCCAGAACCAGTACCATGAGCAGTGCCAGACGGAAGAGCGAGGTCTTCAGCGGCTTTGTGAGAATGTCATAGGTGAGAAACAAAGCCGGCAGCAGCAGGAATGGGCCGTAAACGTTCGGATCTTTGAAGGCGGCTTTTGCCCGCCCATATCGCGTGAAGAGCTCATAGGCGTTTGGAAAAAGATCCAGATACCCAACAATGCCTGCACATGCTGATAGGAGGCCTGCAAATATGTAGGCGCGCTCCAGCGTCTTCATGCGGTTCAGTTCTTTGGTCAGGAGAGCTGCATAAAGAAATGCGGAGAGGACTAGAAAGGTGGAAATGGCAATGTAGCGGGTGGCAACGCCCAGATCTCCGGAAACGGTGATTGTGAGGATTCCGCCCGTGATCCACATGCCCAACAGCAAGAGGAGCGGGGTGTGGCTGCGCCTCAGTTCCAGGCCGGCAAACGCGTAAAGACCAACCAATCCAAGCACCATCAGGTCGTAAGGTGCTGGCTCGACCATCACCATCCCACTGACGGAAATCAGCAGGAAAAGCGATAGCCGGACAATCGCCTCCAATGGGATCCGCAGAACCCAATGCCCGCTGCGACTGCCAGCGTCCATATGGTTGGCGGCATGGGTCAATACGCGTTCTCTGTATTTAGCAAACTGATGGGTGTGCGGAAGAGGATGTAAAGGTCGAAAAGGACCGACCAGTTTTCGATGTAGTAGATATCGTGCTCGACACGCTTCTGGATCTTTTCTGCCGTGTCGGTTTCTCCACGCCAGCCATTGATCTGCGCCCAGCCGGTAACACCGGGCTTGACCTTGTGACGGGCAAAGTACCCATCCACGACTTGCTCGTAGAGCTTGTTATCAGCCTGGGCGGACAGGGCATGAGGGCGCGGCCCAACAAGGGACAAGGAGCCGCTCAGGACGTTGAACAGCTGAGGGAGTTCGTCAATGGACGTCTTGCGAATGAAGCGGCCGATCTTGGTCACACGGCTGTCGTTCTTGGTGACAAGTTTGCTGGCATTGGTGTCCGTCTGGTCCGTATACATGGACCGAAACTTGAATACCTCGATCAGCTCATTGTTAAAGCCGTAGCGCTTTTGCCGAAAGAGGATCGGCCCAGGGCTGTCCAGTCGTATGGCTATCGCTGTCACGATCATTATGGGGGAAAGGCAAAGCAATGCGATTACCGCGAAGGTCAGGTCAAAAATGCGTTTGAGGATGGTGTCCCAGTCGGTGATCGGCTTTTGGGCCACGTCAACGAAAGGCACGGTGCCCACAAAAGAAGACGCGCGATTGCGGAACTGCAGCTTGTCGGCGTGGGCAGATAGGCGAATGTCGACGGGAAGCACCCAGAGTTTGCGCATGAGCTCAAGGATGCGCTGTTCCGCCCGCATTGGGATTGTCACCAGTAGCATGTCGATATGTGCGATGCGGGCAAACTCAACCAGGTCGGAAACGGTGCCAAGCTTCGGGTAGCCGGCCACCGAGGGCGGGGAACGATCGTTGTTGCGATCATCGAAGATGCCGCAGATGTCGATGTCGTTGTGGGCGTGGCGCTCAAGTTCGGCGATCAGTTCTGCTGCGGCATTGCCGCCGCCGATGAGCACGGCACGCCGGTTGAGGCGGCCTTCGCGCATCCATCTGCCAACCAGCAAGCGAAGCACAACCCGGCCCGCAATTAGGCCCGCCAAACCAATCACAAACCATTTGGAAAGAAGATCTACAGGGATCTTGTCAGCTGGGACGACCAAAAGGGCCAAGGCGAACAAACCTGCAAACACCAGCGCCCACGACACCGCGGCACGCATGACTTGTTCAAGACCGCGGCGCATGATGGTCGGCTGGTAGAGATCTGCGATCTGGAACAAGACAAGCGCCATCAACGGTGCAGCAGCGAGGGCGAACAGTGTGTTGGTATCAGGAACAAGGGCACCCTGTGAGATGACAAAGGCGGCAAAGCCACTGCCAACAACGACCAGAGCATCATAGAGGCGCGTTGAGCCATCGAGCACCTTTCGTGAGATCGTGTCGTGTTGAAGGCTGGCCGCGACCTCAAGCGCCTCAGCAGAAAGGTGAGGGTGTTGTGGCAGAGATCGAAATTCCTCTGGCAGCAAGGTGCGGGCGCTCTGGGGAAAGTCGGTATGTGTAGTCATTTTGCATCGACCTTTGGGTGAGCTCAGGCGTGGCGACCGCTCGCAGCGCGGGAGCGGCGGGCCTGCGTGTGCGCTTCTTGGGAATGAAGCGGCGGATGGTAGAGAGTGGTTATCTCTTCAGCCATGCGGCTGGCATTGAAGCGTGTGTGAACCGAATGCTTCAAGTCATTGAGTTCTTTTAGATATGCTGGATCGCGGCGGGCGGCGTGTTCCATTGCTGTTGCAAGTTGCTCAACGCTTCCCGGCGGGACGAGAAGGTGCTCGTGACCGGCGTAGACTTCTGGAATGCCGCCCACATTGGTGGCGATGAGCGGTTTCCCCGCTGCAATCATTTCGAGAACTGCATAGGGAAATGCTTCTGCTCGGGATGGCATGACGCCCGTCTTGCCAAGACGGAACGCCTGAGCGGCCGGGAGACGCCCGTGGAAGTGAACATGCTCGTCAAGTTCGAGATCCGCAACCTGTGCCTTGTAGGCATCCATGTCAGGGCCATCGCCAACGATAGCAAGAGTGTGGTTCTTACCGGTTCGATGATTAAGCAACTTCAGCGCGCTAATCAGAACGTCTGTCCCCTTCAAGTCGCGAAGTTCGCCGAAGTATAGAAAATCTTCTGCCTCAGAAAGGCACAGGGTCGGCTCAAACTCGCGTTCATGCAGGCCGTTATGGACAATTTTAAAGAATGAGGATGGATCACCCACCTTGGAGCGGTAGGTATTCTCTTCAGAGCGAGAGACAAAGCAAATGGCATCTGTGAAGGCCCGCAGCGCTTTCTCCAGACCCAGGTAAATCCGACCCTTGAGCGCAGTGCTGTCAAAGTGCAAGCTGCCGCCGTGGGGGCTGTAGATACGCTTGAGTTTGCCCTTGCGCCCTGCGGACAGTGTCCCGGCAAGGCGGGCGTAAACGCCGCCCTTGGCGCCGTGACCATGAACCACATCAGCCTTGATCAAAGACAGCGTTCTCATTGTTTTTAAAAGTGTAACAGCGTCGTTGGGGGAGACGGATCGCGGCATCGGGAAGCGGTACACACCGAGTTGGAACTGATAGGCATGCTGGGCGAGTGCCTGCTTGGCACTTTCTCCGCCTGTTTCGCTGTCACAGATCAGCCCGACAGCATGCCCCATTCGGGCTTGCTCACTGGCGAGGTCCAGAACGTGACGAAATGCACCTCCAACGGGCGCGCGCAAGCAGTGCAGAATCCTGAGCTGTGATGCGCTCATTCCCACCTCCACAATCGACCAGACCTGCAGCAGTGGCCTAGCCATTTCTCATTAGATAAAATTATCTAATCCAGATAAGTGGGATTCGCGTTAAAAGAGAGGGATAACAAACGGTAAACGTGTGTCTGATGCACTTCAATGGTGTTGTGGACGCTGCGTCAGAACAGGCGCTCGCGGATGTAGAGCGTGTCGCCGGGCTTCAGCGGATCCGTGATTGGTACGCGCCCCTGAAGGATTTCACCGTTCATTTGCCGGGTGATGTCGACATCAAGTTGGTTTGCGCGGGCCGTAAAGCCGCCTGCGGTTGCAATGGCGTTTTGCGCTGTCATACCAGCAATGTAAGCGTACTGACCGGCATTCCGAACTTCGCCCATGATGAAAATCGGTCGATACTCTGCCACTTCCACAGAGACGTCGGGCTCGCGAATGAAGCCGTTTCGAAGCTTCGCTTCAATGGTGTTTGCCAACTGGGCTGGCGTTTGACCCTTGGCCTTTAGTGTGCCGATCAGCGGAACGGACATGTTGCCGGTCTGATCAATGCTATAGGTGTTGGAAAGTTCCGGTTGTCCGAAAACGGTGACGCGTACGCGATCACTTGTCTCAAAGGTGTAGGGCTGAAGAAGACTCTCATGAAATGCTTCGGGAGGCTGCCGGTAACCACTGCACCCACCCAGCACAACCGCGCATAGCGCAAGCGCAAGCAATTTGTTCTTCATTGAAGCGTCCCCACGGAAATTACTGCAGATTTTGGCGTTTCAGGGTAAATATTCTCTAAATGAAGCTGTTCGTTGCCCCCGACTTATCAGGGAAATTCTTGCCGAAGTCTAAACCTGAGATAAATATTTGGCGCTTTTGTTTAACTGATTGGTTACCCTGTTTATGCATTGTTTTACACGTGAGTTTTTTGCGTATGTAACGAGGGTTCCACAGTGCCGCAGGAAGATGTTTTTCTGGATATGAGTATCCTGCTGAAGAAAGTTTTCAGGGCCATGCTCTGGCTTCTTCCTCTCTCTGTGCTGGTGGGCCTTTGCGTTCTCGTGGCATCGCAGTTTCTTCCCGTTAAATACACCAGTGAGTCTCGTGTTCTGATAGATACGGCCAATCTGGTCTATCCCAGCAGCAATGGCGCGGGGGAGAGCGAACGGGCACTTCTTGATGAGCAGGGCATTGTCAGTCAGGTCCAACTCATGAACTCTCGCGATCTCGCGCGCCGGGTTGTCAAGGAACTCGATCTTACGAGGGATTCAGGTTTTGTTTCAGAAAAAGAACCAGGCTTGAGCGAACGCCTCCTTTCAGCTCTGGGCGTGTCTGCTGGCAACGAAGAAATCAGCCTTGAAGAACGCGCTCTTGAAAAGCTGATGAAGGGACTTGAAGTCTACCGCGTTGATGGTTCGCGTGTGATTTCTGTTGCGTTTACAGGAAAGGACCCGGAGCTGGCAGCGCGGATCGCAAATGAAGTCGTCAGCCAGTATCGGTCCTTGCAAAATGCTGCCAAGCAGGAAGCCAACGCAGATGCAGCACAGGCACTGGCACCACAGGTGGAACGCCTGCGCCGGGACGTTGAACAGGCTCAGCGCCGGGTAGAAGAGTTTCGGGCAAGCGCTGACCTGCTGATGGGTTCTGAAAACCGGACGCTCACACAACAGCGCATGACCGAGCTGAGCTCGCAGGTGTCTGATGCGCTGGCTCGTCAGTCTGAAGCTGAAGCGCGTGCAGATCTTATTCGCGGTCTTTTGCAGAACGGCGGAGATCTGGAAACGGCCTCTGAGGTTCTGAGTTCTCAGCTCATCCAGCGTTTGCGTGAGCGACAGATCGAACTGCAAACCCGCATTGCAGAGCTTTCGACCACGCTTTTGCCAAACCATCCGCAGGTGCGCTCGCTGCGTTCTCAGTTGGCCGGTTATGACAATCAAATCCGTGCGGAAGCCGAGAAGATCATGCAAGGGCTTGAGAACGAAGCCAAGGTTGCCCAGCAGCGGGTCGCTGATCTGAATGAGAACCTTGATGAGCTGAAAACGCAGGCGGCCCGTTCCGGGGCTGATCAAGTGCGCTTGCAAGAGCTGGAGCGTGAGGCTCAGGCAAAAGCGGAGCAACTCGGTTCAGTTCTGACGCGCCTGCGTGAAGCGGAGGTTCTGCAAGGTGCTGGCATCCTGAATGCCGACGCGCGTGTCATTTCCCGTGCTACTCCGCCCATTCAGCGCTCGGGTGTAAAGCCTACGGCGTTGGCCGCGATCTTCGCTTTTGCAACTCTGTTCTTGGGGTCGGTTTTTGTTATTGTGCGGGCGCTGGTCAACGGTGATGTGCTGCGCCGTGAGCTTTATACAGTTCCGGCCGTTTCGTCGGCTACGCCTGTTGTTGCCAAAGGTCTTGAGAAAACCCGCCCGACTGAAACAGTGGTTGAAGCTGTGGTCCGGTCCTACGCGAATGAAGAACCGGCTGTTGAAGCCGAGCCTATCGAAGCCGTGGAGGCCACCACCGAAGAGGGTGAACTGGCAGCTCCAAAGGAAGAGCAGGTCGTTACCGCTCAGCAGGAGCGGAGCGCAGGGCAGGCGATGAGAAATGCCGTTGCAAGTGCAGGCGGTGCTGTTCAGCGTATCGTCGTGTTGAGTGTGGATAGTTCAAAGCTGTCCAATCAAGTGGCATTTGAGTGTACGCGGCGGATTGCGAAGTCTGGCATCATGCCGTTGTTCCTTGAGGTGCGTTCCGAGGTTGAAGAACACGAGGCGCTGGCGGTCGACGTTGAAGTGGAAGTGGCTCTGCCGACAACTCGCGATATTGACGGGCCTGGCTTTGCTGAGTTGCTGCAGGGCTCTGCGGCTTTCACCAAGGTGATCCATCGTGACCCTGTTTCCCGCGCGCATGTCATTCCCGCGGGTGAAGCACCGATTGGCGATGATGTCGTCATGGGTGGGCGCTACGACCTGATCATGGAAGCTCTGGACCTGACCTATGATGTCATCGTTGCGGATATTGGTTTGATTGAGCCAAGCTTGATCAGCGCTCAAATGCTCTCTGAAGCTGACCGGGTGATTGTGGCTACCGATGGGTCTCCGGCTGGACCAGAGTTGGAGCGTGCGCTTTCAGTTTTGGAAAAGCACACGGATGCGCCTGTCGAAGTAGAGTGCATCAAGAATGTTTCTGAGACCGGGCGCTTGTCTTCGGATATGGCGGCATAGAGCCGGAAGAGGGGCGGAGAGGGGTTAAAGCCCCATCCGCCTGAAAAAACCACGCATCTTCTTGTAGGTTCGCCAAAAGCCCGGAGACTTTCTAAGGTGGCGCTTCACTGCCAGTTTGAGATCCCAATAAGATGCGATCAGTGCGCCGCCGGGCGTTAGGGGCGTGATCCAGTCACACAAGTAGACTGGTTCAGCCCAAGCTTTCTTGAAGCGCTCTTCTCCAAGCCCCATGTCAAACACCTGAAGACCGCGATTGCACATGTCTTCGATAACAGCATGCATGAGGTGATCGCCTGGGCTAAGTGTCAAATGCGCATCCATCCGGATCGATGTGCAATAGCAGTAGTATCGGCCACCAAGGATCAGCCCAAGAACGGTGGCTATGATTTCACCATCGAGCCTGAGTGTATGGACAACAGGTTCATAAGCGCGCCTGCGGTTGTCGCGGCATTCCAGCGCAAAGACTTCATGGAGATATCGTTCGTGGCATGAACTGCGAAACGCGGTGGGAACGCCCGTTTTTTTCTGACGCACCCAGCGCTGATCGATTGTTGCTTGCACGGCTTCCCGGTGGCCTTGGGCAGTTTGCTCTGCTCCAATGGTGAGAGTACCTGAGGCTTCCAGTTTGCGACGTTTGGCGGTCAGTTTCTTTCGGGCCGCCTTGCTTCGTCTGGCGGCATAGAAACGCTGGAAGTCGGGTTCAAGCTTAAAGGGAAAGATCGGGTTGGTGCTGCGGGCCATGTGTTGGCGCCATAGCGGGAATGGTCTGCCATCAAGTTCTTCAGGCATGTTACGCAGGCAGATGATATCGACGCCTGCTGCGCGCAATGCGGCCTCAATGCGAGGGAGAAGATCTATTGATCGGTCAGTGCCTATGAGAGCTGACGACCATGTGCCCGTGTTCTGATTGTTGTAGCATTCACCCATCCAGCAGGCGACTGTCTGCCCCCAAGTGTGATGAAGCGCAATCGGGAGCAGAAAAGCGGGTTGACCGTCAAGTCGGCCGATAAGGAAGAGCCCACGGACTGCATCTTCTGACGGGGCAATCTTCTCAAGCCAAGGTATGACCCAAGCGCTGGAGCTGTAGGCGCTTTGTGCGGCCTTGTTTTCCAGTTGATGCCAATAGGCTGTCGCTTCTTGTAGGGACCATAGCAGTTCGATCTCCAAACCAGAGATTGGAGATGCATCTGGCGCTTGGTCGGCCTCATCTGAGGCTTGGTCAAGAAGTATGCTCACCTGGGCCATCAGTTTAAAACACTAGGAAAATTTTAAATCTATTCGGCGAACACTCTTAAACGAACAATTGTAAATAATTACTAATGAAATACTCAGCATCAGGGTTGGTACCAAAGAATGAATCGGCGCGACAAACTGATTGCCCTTGCTGGGCGTTTGCTCTCCATGTCTGGCCTTGGCAAGGTGCTGGCACGACCTACCAAGGGAATGGGGGTGATCTTTACCTTGCACCGGGTCCTGCCGGAATCAGATCGTCCGTTTCAACCCAATGGCATGTTGGAGGTCACACCAGAGTTCCTGGAGGCAATGATCCTTCAAGTTCGAGAAGAGGGGCTTGAGTTTGTCTCTCTCACTGAGGCCATGGAGCGGTTGCAGTTGGGCGCGCGGTACACCGGGCCTCGGTTTGTTGCGCTGACTTTCGATGATGGCTACAGGGACAATCTTGAGATCGCTTATCCTGTTCTCAAGCACCACGGCGTTCCCTTCACCGTTTTCATCACAAGCGGTTTTTGCGACCGGTCCTCTGAGATCTGGTGGGTGGCGTTGGAACGTCTCATTGCGGATCGGGACGTATTTGAGCTGCATGACGATGTTGTTTTAAGCTCATATCCCTGTTGCACGGTCGAGGAGAAGCAAGCGGCCTTTACTGAAGCGCGACACTTCCTGATGAATGAGGTCGATGAAAATGCGCAGCGACGTATCTTGAGAGCGACCGCCGGCTACTATGATTTTGATCTGAAAGCTCTGTGCGAGGAACTGGTTCTTTCATGGGAGGAACTGAGAGAGTGGGGCAATGACCCACTTGTTTCCTTCGGCGCTCATACAGCAACACATGCGGCCCTTGAGCGTCTGGACGAGACGCAGCTGAAACAGGAAGTCCTTGGCGGTGTTGACCGGATGGTTGCAGAGCTTGGCATGGCGCCCAAACATTTTGCCTATCCCTATGGTTTTGCGGGGGCGGCTGACCAAAAGGCTTTCAGTGTGTTGCGGTCCCTTGGCTATGATTGCTGCGTAACGACGAGGCCGGGCATGATCAAGGCATCCCATTATTCGGGTCGGGAGCAGCTGCCGCGTGTCTCTTTGAACGGCTACCATCAAAGCCGCGAGATGGTTTCGCTTTTCCTCACGGGACTGCCGTTTGCGTTGTACAATCTCGTTTCAAAGCTTCGCGGCAAGATCGCCTGATGTGACCTATAGGTCAGACCATTGACCCAGTTTTGCAGTTCCACCAAGACACCTAAGTCTGCCCACTATATGCTTTTGCTTATTTGGGAGTTTAGGGAGAAGGCAAATGCCTCAGATCGGTGATGTTGTCATCCTAGATGGCGTTAGAACAGCAGTGGGTTCCTATGGCGGTAGCCTTGCATCCATGCGGCCCATCGAGACCGGAACGCTGGTTGCCAAGGAGGCGATCCAGCGCTCGGGCGTTGAGGCTGCTGAGGTAGATCACGCCGTGTTTGGTCATATCGTGACCACGGGCGATGAAGATGTGTACTTGTCGCGCGCTGTTGCGCTGAATGCAGGCATGGCTGAGTCATCCAAGGCCATGAACGTCAACCGACTTTGCGGCTCCGCAATCCAGTCCATCGTCAGTGCGACCCAGCTTCTTGCCCTTGGCGACAGCAAGATTGCGCTTGCCGGTGGTGCAGAGAGCATGAGCAATGGCGTCTACTTTCTCGACAAGGCCCGCTTCGGCTATCGCATGGGCCACGGCGAAGTGAAGGACATCATGCTCGCCGCGCTTCATGATCCGTTCAAGAAGGAACACATGGGCATAACGGCAGAGCGTATTGCAGATCGCTACGGCTTTAGCCGTGAAGAAATGGATGCGTATGCTGTAGAAAGCCATGTTCGTGCGAAGAATGCCATTGAAGCAGGTTACTTTAAGGACCAGATCCTGCCCGTTTCCGTTAAGCAGGGTCGCAAGCAGTTCGTTTTTGATCAGGATGAACATGTGCGCTTTGATGCCTCGCTCGAAGGCATGGCCAAGCTCCGTCCAGCTTTCAGGAAAGAAGGTTCTGTGACTGCGGGCAATGCGTCTGGCGTCAACGATGGGGCAGCCGCTCTTGTGCTCTCCACCATGGACGAAGCCTCAAAGCGTAATCTCAAGCCGCGTGCTCGTATCGTTTCCTACGGTTTTGGAGGTGTGGACCCTGACGTCATGGGCCTCGGCCCCATCTGCGCCGTGCCTGAGGCCATGGCGAAGGCAGGCCTTTCGGTCGCCGATATGGATGTGATTGAGTCGAACGAAGCGTTTGCGGTTCAGGCCATGGCAGTAGCCAAGGATCTGGAGTTTGATCCGGCCAAGGTAAACCCAAATGGTGGCGCAGTTGCATTGGGCCATCCCGTTGGTGCTACCGGTTCCATTATCACGCTCAAGCTCTTGAGTGAACTGGAGCGGACCGGAGGGCGCTACGGCCTTGCGACCATGTGCATTGGTGGCGGGCAGGGCATTGCTCTTATCATTGAGCGCCTGGGATAACTCTCGGGACTGGCGGAGCGTGCCCGTTGGTGGTGCGCTACGCCAGTTCTTTGCTTTGCCTTACTGCTGTGTATCGGTGGTCTTATACATCCACTTGATTATGAAGGCCGCCGGTACGGTCCATATAAGACCTGCAATTGCAAAGAAGACAAATTGAAGGGCCCAATGTTTGCCCTGCATGGTGATGTCGCCGATGACCATTGCCACAAAGCAGTAAACCACCACAAACGTCACCAGAAAGACCATCCCAATAAAGCGCCTAAGGCTGCTTGGCATTTCCATGCTCCCCTATGCCGACTTTACTCAGGGCTGCTGAGCTCGTGCCGACTGTTTTCTTGGCTATAAGACCATTTTGCAAATGGCGATTACGAAAAATCCCTTATAGCCTGTCTCAAGATCCTAGGTGGCCTATATAGCGAAAAAGATCAAGCCGACAGACAAAAACGAATGAAAACAGCTTCATATTCACACGATCCGCTGGGTGAGCTGGAGCGCAAGCGGCGCCCGGTCAGATACTGGCTTTACGCGATCTGCTTCATGATCCTTTGCATGGTTGTGGTCGGCGGTGCGACACGCCTGACGGAATCAGGTCTCTCAATCACGGAGTGGAAACCCATCCACGGGGTCATTCCTCCGCTCACGACTGAAGAGTGGCTGGAGGAACTGGAGAAGTATCGTCAAATCCCAGAGTATCAGCTCATCAACAAGGGCATGTCTCTTGAGGAGTTCAAGTTCATCTTCTGGTGGGAGTGGGGGCACAGATTGCTCGGAAGAGCGATCGGCGTCGCGTTCTTTGTGCCATTGGTGTTTTTCTGGTTGCGCGGCAATCTCGAGCCATGGCTCAAGCCGCGGCTGGTGGTGGGCTTCTTTCTTGGTGGGCTGCAGGGCGCCATTGGATGGTGGATGGTTGCCTCAGGGCTCGTCAATCGCGTTGATGTGAGCCAGTATCGCTTGGCGATCCACCTTACGCTCGCCTGTGTCATTTTTGGCTATCTGCTCTACATCGCCCGGCTTCTGGCTCCAACACAGCTATCGCAGAGGGTAGAGGAGCGGCAGGCTGACGTGAGCAACTTTGGTTTGGCATGGTTCATCATGCTGCTGGTCTTCGCTCAGATCTTTCTGGGCGGCCTTGTTGCCGGTTTGAATGCGGGGCTTGCCTACAACACATGGCCCTTGATGGATGGCGAGTTCATTCCCGATGGCCTTCTCATCATGAGCCCTTGGTATTTGAACTTCTTTGAGAATGTTCTGACCGTTCAGTTCCAACACCGCATGATGGCCTACTTCCTTACCGCAGTCATTGCCTATCAAACTGTACTGGTGCTGCGGGCTTCGACCAGTTCAGGGCTTAAGCGCAATGCCGTGTGGCTCGTTACTGCCATTGCGGTTCAGGTGCTCTTGGGTGTTCTGACAATCCTGAGCAATGTTGAGCTCTACCGCGCATTGGCGCATCAGGCAGTTGCGGTGTTTGTTCTCGGCTTTGCGGTTGAACAGGTATGCCTCATCCAGAAGGAACGCGCCGGCATGAAAAAGTCGCCCGAAACGTTGAAGGCGATATCAGCCTGACGCCAGCACATGTGGCAAATAGAAAAGGGCGGCCCTGAGCCGCCCTTGGTCCTCCGGAGAGATCCGTATTTTTAAAGCGCAGACAGGGCCTGATTGAGGTCTGCGATGATGTCTTCAACATCTTCAATGCCAATGGAGACACGAACTACGTCCGGACCTGCACCTGCGGCTGATTTTTGTTCATCCGTCAGCTGGCGGTGTGTGGTGGAAGCTGGATGAATGACCAGTGAGCGGGTGTCGCCGATGTTGGCAAGGTGGGAGAACAGCTCAAGGTTCTTTACGAGGTTCACACCCGCGTCGTAGCCCCCTTTAAGGCCGAAGGTGAAGACCGCACCAGCACCTTTCGGGCAATACTTCTGCTTCATCGCATTGAACGGGTCGTTCGGCAGGCCTGCATAGGATACCCACTCAACAGCGGAATGGGTCTGCAGGAACTCGGCAACCCTCTGCGCGTTGTCACTGTGACGCTGCATGCGCAGGGCCAGCGTTTCGATGCCGGTAAGGAGATTGAAGGCGTTTTGCGGAGAGATTGCTGGTCCGAGATCGCGAAGGCCAAGAACACGGCAGCAGATCGCAAAGGCGATGTTGCCGAATGTCTTGTTCAGGACAACGCCGTTGTACTCTGGGCGTGGTTCGGTAAGCATTGGGAACTTGTCTGATGCGCCCCAATCGAATGTGCCGCCGTCAACAATTGCGCCGCCCATTGAGTTACCATGGCCGCCCATGAACTTGGTGAGGGAGTGGAGGACGATATCCGCACCATGTTTGAGAGGCTGACACAGGTATGGGGTTGCCATTGTGTTGTCGACGATCAGCGGTACGCCTGCTTCATGTGCGACCGCCGCAATGCTTTCGATGTCCATGACAACGCCGCCCGGGTTGGCAAGGCTTTCGATGAAAATCGCGCGGGTGTTTTCGTCAATTGCAGCCTTGAAGCTTGCTGCATCAAGGTTCTCCGCCCACTTCACACCCCAGCCGAAGTTCTTGAAAGAGTGTGTCAGCTGGTTGATGGAGCCGCCGTACAGACGCTTTGCCGCAACGATGTTGCAGCCCGGTGCCATCAGGGAGTGGAACGCGAGCAGCTGAGCTGAGTGACCCGATGCCACTGCAAGCGCCGCTGTTCCGCCTTCCAGAGCAGCCACACGCTGTTCGAGGACGTCGGTGGTTGGATTGGTGATACGGGTGTAGATATTGCCAAAGGCCTGCAGGCCAAACAGCGCTGCTGCGTGGTCCACATCATCAAAGACGAACGATGTTGTTTGATAGATCGGCGTAGCTCGCGCGCCGGTTGTCGGGTCAGGCTTGGCACCTGCGTGTACGGCAAGTGTGTCAAAGCCCTTGGATTGATCGCTCATTGAATGTCCTCCGTTAAGACCGAGAGATGATGATGGCCCTATGGCGAGCACAGACGTTGGAAAGTCCGTTCTGCGTGAGTGTTTTACACTCTTGTGTTTAGAAATCGCCGTGGGGACTATGCCTATAAATGCGTAGCATTTGCAAGCGCTGCTGGGGCGTGCGCTGCAATTTCTAAGGCTTTGAGAACTCAGCTAAAGGTTGAGCTCAGCTTCATCAGAAAAAAGCCCCACCATTTGGCGGGGCTGTGTCGTTTTGGGTGACGCTTTTGACGCTGCTAGGCAATTTCTAGGCGCTTGATCTCGATCTTTGGACATCGATCCATGACGACTTTCACACCCGCGTCTTCAGCCTTCTTCGCAGCCTCTTCGTTGATGATTTGCAGCTGCATCCAGATCGCCTTCGGGGGTGTTGCGAGCTCCAGTGCCTCATCGGTGACAGCACCAGCAGCTTCCGCATTCCGGAAGATATCAACCATATCGATGGCTTCAGGTACCTGGGCAAGCGAGGCGAGAACATCCATTCCCAACAGCTTCTGGCCAGCAAGGCCCGGATTAATTGGATAGACCTTGTACCCTTTGCTCTGAAGAAACTTCATGACTTCATGGCTGGGCCGGTCTTCCTTGGCGCTAGCACCAACCAAGGCAATGGTTTTGGTGTCTTTCAGGATCTGTCCAATAAAGTCGTCGCTATAAGTCAGTGTGCTCATATGTTCGTTCCGTATCCCTGTCTGAAGAGGTGCCTTTGGACTAGCCGCAGTGGTCAGCTATCACGCCATTCTGGTTTGCGCTTTTGCAAAAAGGCGTTGATGCCTTCTTCCGCGTCACCTGCAAGCATGTTCTGCGTCATGACTTCTGAGGCGTATTGATAGGCCTCACCCAATGGCATTTCCAGTTGGTGGTAGAACGCTTTTTTACCGATCTCGACGGTATGTGCCGACTTTGCGGCAATTGTCTCTGCGTACTTTTGTACCACCACTTCTAGATAGTCGCTTGGAATGATGCGGTTGATCAGGCCAAACTCTTTTGCCGTTGAGGCGTCAACGCTTTCGCCGGTGAGCAGCATTTCCATTGCTTGCTTGCGTGATACATTCCGGGAAAGGGCGACCATGGGGGTGGAGCAGAACAAGCCAATGTTCACGCCGGGTGTGCAGAACGTTGCCGTGTCAGTTGCAAGAGCTAAGTCGCAGGAAGCCACCAGCTGACATCCGGCCGCAGTGGCTACGCCCGTTACTACAGCGATCACGGGTTTGGGCAGCTCGACGATCTTTTGCATCAAAGCAGCGCATTTGTCGAAAGTCTCTTGGTAAAAGGTGGCACCCTTGTCTTCTTGTGCGCGGGCTGCGGTCAGCTCCTTCAGGTCGTGACCAGCACAGAAAACCTTACCCTCAGCGCCAATGAGAATAACCCGTACGTTGCTGTCGTGCGCAGCTTGGTCCAGCGCTTGTGACAGGGCTTCCATCATCTCATGGGACAGGGAGTTCATTCTCTCCGGGCGCTGCATTACGATGCGAAACACACCCTCATGCAGGAGTGTTGCAACTGGTGCTTTGGTTTGCTCAGTGGATACCTCGGTTGCCTCTTCGGTCATTGGCATTTACCCCCTAATGAAATGATTGTTGCCCGCAATCTATCGGCGTTTGTTGCTGCTGCCAAATATCGTTTTGCTATGTTCAAGGGCTAAACCGTCTGCTCTCCCAAAATACGCCCTTAGTTTGACTGGTGTAACTACGTAGATTTTGTCATAGCTAACACTGTCGTGGGAGGAGGGGCTCATGGACCACCAACTAATGAGCGCGGAAGAGGTGACACGTTTTCTGGATAACGTGTTTCCTCAGATGCATGCTCAAGGTCGCATTTATCAGGTCGAGGCCATTGAAGATAAAAAAGCTGTTGTCCTCGTGACGGCGGGTAAACAGCAGTTGCGACCGGGTGGGACCGTTTCTGGTCCAACACTGATGACGCTTGCAGATTTTGCGAGCTATGCGGCAATTTTGGGCAACGTCGGGCCGAAGGCGCTCGCGGTGACAACCAATCTCAACATAAATTTCCTGCGAAAAGCAGAGGCGGGGGTCCTTGTGGCAACCTGCCGGATCATCAAGCTCGGAAAACGCCTTGTCGTGACTGATTGTGAAATCATGCCACAAGGGGGCGGCGAGATGATTGCCCACGCGACGTCGACCTACTCAATTCCTCCTCAGGAGTGAACGAAGCAGGGCGGCTGTACTCACCATAAACCTGTGTAGTCTGCTCGGTTGAATTGACTACGGTTTAACTATGGTAATCAGAATCACGTTTGCTGCTCTAGTAATGAGTATGGGAGATCCTGCCGGTTTTCGGCATGGTGAGTGGGCGTAGTTTTTGAGTTATGAGTACAATCTGGCGTTTCGGAGTGCGTATGGCCTTTTGGCCGTTTCGTGCGGTTTCCTGGTCTGCAAGTGGCCTCTACATCCTCTTTCTGGCGCTGAATGGCTTGCTGGTACTGGCCATGCCGTTGGTTTGGGATCTCTATATCCCTGAGGTGCCCCGTTACATGGGGGCATTCCGCGAGACATGGTTCTACCAAGAAACAGAAATTTTCAGCATGCCAGTGGTGTTTTCAACGCTGGTGTTCTTCAATCTGGTTCTGGCAAACAGCTTCACGACAACGGTGATAGGTAAGGGTAGCTGGGGGCTCTACATGCCGGTGTCCTACATGCCGATATCGTGGTCAGAGTTCCGCATCATGTTTCGGGGTGCGAGCTACTATCTGGCAGTTTTTTCCTTGGACTGGATGGTTCATGACGCACCGTTTAAGGCAGCGCTTCAGCAAGTAGCTGCGGTAGCCAGCGGTGTGATGGGCTTGTTGGCCTGAGGCCAAAAAGTGCCAGCAACTGCAATTTCAGTTGGCTGATCGGTCAACAGGATCGCTTGGTGCGTTTAGCAATGCAGTTGGGCAGCCTTCATGAAGGTGGCGCAGAATAGGGCTGTTCAAAGACATGTCACAGAGGGCCCAAATCTGCTTCTTGCCAATGCGCAGGCAAGTATGCTCGCCAATCTCAATCCGCTGCCCGCGATTGGTGCAATAGCATTCCGGATAGGAGTAGCCCTCTTTGGCAGGCGGCGGGCGGAAGATTTCTGCCGTCGCCGGGGCAGTGGACGCAATGAGGCACATGATGATGAGATGTCTCAGTTTCATCCGCATAGCTTAGCGCAGATTGCCCATGAAAGCCTACTTCACGATTTATGGAGTGTGATAACGGGTAAGGAATTAGGGGGCCCGTAGGTGGATAATGCCTCCAGAGGGTGTCAAAACGCATGGAAAAAGTGTGGTATTATAATACCATTTTTATAAGATGCTGATTTTAAATGGTTTTCGTTTGGATGCTGTTGAAATTTGTGCTTGACGCTCTGTCCGTTTGCGCGTATCACCCCATCCCGAAGAGGCACTCTGCTCTCGGGCGTTTCCAGTGCCTTGCCTGAATTTCAACTGTCCAACACGGTACAGAATAATGAAGACTCACTCTACCAAGGTGGCAGAGGTCGAGAAAAAGTGGATCTTGATCGACGCTGAAGGTGTTGTCGTTGGCCGTCTCGCGGCTTTCGTAGCAAACCGTCTGCGCGGCAAGCACAAGCCGACCTTCACACCACACATCGACGATGGCGACAACGTCATCATCGTGAACGCTGACAAGGTCGTCCTGACCGGCAAGAAGTACGAGAACAAGAAGTACTACTGGCACACAGGTCATCCAGGCGGCATCAAAGAGCGTACTGCTCGCGCAATCATCGAAGGTCGTTTCCCAGAACGCGTTCTGGAAAAGGCTGTTCAGCGCATGATGCCAGGTGGCCCACTCAGCAACAAGCAGCTGAAGAACCTGCGTGTATACGCTGGTAGTGAACATCCGCATGAAGCTCAGCAGCCTGAAACGGTTGACGTCAAGAGCATGAATGCCAAGAACGCAAAGAGGGCTTAATTTATGTCTGAGCTGCAGTCCCTAGAGGAACTGGGCGAAGCAATCGCCCCAACTGAGAACGACGCTCCTGTTCACGTTCAGAAGCTGGACGCTCAGGGCCGTGCCTACGCAACCGGTAAGCGTAAGGACGCAATCGCGCGTGTATGGATCAAGCCAGGCACCGGCAAAATCACCGTGAACAAAAAAGAGTTCAACGAATATTTTGCTCGTCCAGTGCTTCAGCTGATCCTGCGTCAGCCAATCATGTTGACTGACCGCGATGGCCAGTACGACATAACCGTCACCGTAACCGGTGGTGGTCTGTCCGGTCAGGCTGGTGCTGTTCGTCACGGCATCTCCAAGGCTCTGACCCACTACGAGCCAGAGCTGCGCAGCATCCTGAAGAAGGAAGGCTTCCTCACACGCGATAGCCGCGTTGTTGAGCGTAAGAAGTACGGCCGTGCAAAGGCACGTCGTTCCTTCCAGTTCTCCAAGCGTTAAGCTTCAAGAACTCTCGCAGATTTTCAGAAGGGCACCTTTCGGGTGCCCTTTTTTGTTGGTGCTCTCAAGATCAGTTTGAGAGGGCAGCATTCAGCCAACTTTGTATGTCGGCAATGAGGTTCGGTAGAGCGGACGTGTTGTCATCCCGCTGGAAGTGGTGGCCCATGCCCTCATAGGCGAGATAGGTGATGTTCGTAGCGCCTTTGTGGCGGAGTTCAGAGATCATTTCGCCCACCGCTGCAACATCTACATTCTGGTCTGCAGTCCCTTGTACGATCAGGGTGGGGGTGCCCACGTCGCCCAGTATTTCCAGCTGATCGGCACTGAGGACCGAGTGCCACCATCTGTATCCATGAAGGCTCATGGATACCGGAAACGGCTTTCCCTCCAGAACTTGTGTTGCAAACTGGTTGAAGCCTTGTTTGGCCTGCTCATAGGCGTGCTCAGGCATTCCGGAATTTTTCATGCTCGCGAGCACATCATCTTTGAAAAAACGTCCGCCACCGTTGAGTGCTACGCTTGCGGACACATAGTCTGCTCTTGCAGCAATGATGTTCGCAATGACAGCGCCTTCACTTCCCCCCAATAGGACAATATTCTCATAGGTAGCTCTTTCCGCGAGTTGATCGAGCACTTTTAGGTAGTCGGAAGTCCGCTGAGCGAGGCTATCATTCTGCAAATAGGCAGCGGGGCAGTCCTCCCTCTCGCCACTGCGATCCCATGGAAGGTGCGATGTAATGCCATATTTCTCAATGGTTAGAACATCTGCACCGGGTAGAACCTTTGAGAACTTTTGATTGATCAGGGTGTTGTGCGCGACGCTGTTGCAGTCAGAGCCTTGTATCAAAACAAGTAGGTCAGCCTTGGCTTCCTTCTGGCTGCGTTCTAGATACATCGTGATCTGTGAGCCATCTTCTCGCTTCAGATCCAATTCAGTGGCGGCGGTTGCTGAGACGGTAAAAAGTGCCGCGAAGGCGGAGGCCGCAGCGTGCCAATGGCGTTTCATGGGAACTCACTATGTTGCGATGACGTTTTACGGAAGTGATTCAAATCGAAATGTAGCTAGAAGTTGTGCTCGGAATGAGGTCAGTGTTTTGGTGGGTACTACAGGCACTAAAACAGAGGAAATATCGCGGTCTTCATTCTGTCCATCGGGTTTCACTCCAATAATCGGGAGTATTTTGTTGCTCCGAAAGCTGGCAATACTGATAGGGTATGAGTTTGTATAGCGCGGAGAGCATATTGCGTCGGTTTTTATCCGCTTTGGTTTGGGCTGTTGCGTCTCAAGGGCACTCCCGCCGTCTGGTGGAGTACTGCTTGAAGCTTGACCCGGCGAACACGGCCGCGCTCAGGCAGCTTTATCTTATGATTCATCCTGAATCCCATCTTGTGTCCAAGTTTGAGAGCGGTCTTTTACTAGGCTTGGAGAGTGAGAGCTTCGCAGCTCTTGCCGAGAGGCATCACGGGGAGACACGAGCTGAGATTTTTCAGGATCTCGTCTATTTTGCGCACTGCCCTGAGTCCATGCAACGTCCGGGATACTTCGTTGAAGTTGGGTTAGGCGATGGCGTGAATTCCTCCAATACCTACTTTATGGAGCATTCGTTGGGATGGCGTGGTTTGCTGATTGAACCCAATCCAACTGTGACGGAGGCAATTCGTAGTCGCCGCATTGCGCCACTTGATCCGCGTGCCGCATGGCACACAGACGATGAAGTCATGGAGTTTCTTGCTGTGGAAGGGGTTCAGCTATCTACCTTACTGCCCTTTGCGGAAGATGATCATCACACGCGTACTGGAGAGATCATGGAGGTTCAAACGGTTCGTTTGGAAACGGTCTTGAAAGAAAACAATGCGCCTGATGCAATAGATTTCTTGAGCGTCGACACCGAGGGAAGCGAGATCCACGTTCTGGAAGGCATTGATTTTGCTCGCCGAGAATTTGAGTTCATATGCGTTGAGCACAACTACGTCCCGGAAAAGCGGGAGGCCGTCGCACGTTTCTTGAACGAGCGCGGCTACGATCCCGTATGGCCGCATCTGTCCAAATTCGATGCATGGTTCATCAATCGAAAACTGCAGAAAAATTGAGTGTCAGGAGCGGGAGATGGCGTTGGTCTTTTTCGCCGTGGTTGGCGAGTTGTCGTTTTCCGGTGTTCTAAGCCATGACTTGTAAACCGGGTGAGCGTTTTGCATCTCGCCGTAAAGCTTCACCATCACATTGAGGAACGTGAACTTCGCTCCGTATGTGAGCAGGACGCCCGCGATTGTCATGGTGATCTCGTTTCCGACTGCGCCAATGATTGCCATTAGAAAACCAAGGCCTGACAGAAGGGATAAAGCTATCGCTTTGCCATTGATCTTTGCAGGGATTGGAACAGCACGCTGATTGAGCCAAATCCGCTCGCCAAAGGTCGCTTTTGCGTGCCAAGTATCCGTGTGCCTGGGGGGATTGAACAAGCGCGGATTAGCCCACAACCAGAACACAACCGCTAGCAACATGGCTGTCGACCACATCCAACCGACAGTGGTGTGAAGCCAGATGGCTGCAACGAGGACCGGAAGTGTAGCTGCGCGAGACCATACGCTCCATCCGCTTGCTTGGCGTTCCCAAGTCCTGTCGTTCATGCCGAGTAGTTTGATTTGCCCGACAGGGAGCTGTTGTTTGCTTTTGTCAAAAGGCTGCTTGGGGGCGCGCAACACCAGAAGAACCTCATTTTTAAACTATGCTCGGCGGGTGCCGTTGGATGGAAGCCCCGCGCATAACGCGGGGCAATTGCCTCTAGGCCCTTACCTTAACATAGCTTCCCGGCGCGTCCTCCAAAATTTTGGTACGTCTTGCGCCCGGTTTGCGGGCTTTCACCAGAGTGTCGTCCTGAGCCTGGATCCACTGCTGCCAGTGAGGCCACCATGAGCCGGGATGTTCATCTGCCGAGTAGAGCCACGCATTAATGTCTTCCATAAGGCCTTTGTTGGTCCAGTACTGATACTTGTTCTTAGCGGGTGGGTTCACCACCCCGGCAATGTGGCCGGATCCTGCGAGTACATATTCGACCGGGCCGCCAAAACAATGAGAGCCTTTAAGGACTGACTTTGCCGGTGCGATGTGATCCTCTCGGGTGGCCAGATTATAGACCGGAACAGACACGTCTTTCAGGTCAACTTTCACCCCGTCAATCTCCAGTTCGCCCTTTGCGAGATTGTTCGTCAGATAGCAGTTTCTCAGGTAGAATGAGTGGTTTGCAGCTGGCATGCGGGTTGCGTCGGAGTTCCAGTAGAGCAGATCAAACGGGAAGGGCTCCTTGCCGCGAATGTAGTTATTGATCACGTAGGGCCAGATGAGATCGTTAGAGCGAAGCATGTTGAAGGCGGTCGCCATTTTACTTCCGTCCAGATACCCCTGCTTGTTCATGCGATCTTCAAGGACCTTGATCTGATCCTCATCCACGAAGACCTTCAGGTCTCCGGCATAAGTGAAGTCAACCTGAGTTGTCAGGAAGGTTGCGCTGGCGATACGTTCTGCCTCACCCTTGTGGGCCAGATAAGCGAGCGTGACAGCCAGCAAAGTGCCGCCCACGCAGTAGCCGACGGCGTTTACACTGTCTTGCTGGGTGGTCTTCTTGATTGTATCGAGCGCCATGAAGATGCCTTCCTTCATGTAGTGCTCGAAGCTCTTTTTCGCCTGACGTTCGTCCGGATTGACCCATGAGATCACGAAGACCGTGTGGCCTTGTTCCACCATCCATTTGATGAATGACTTCTCCTCATTCAAATCCAGAATGTAGTACTTGTTGATCCAAGGTGGCACGACAAGCAGAGGGCGCTTGAACACTTGCTCGGTTACAGGTTCATACTGAATAAGCTGGCAAACGTCGTTCTCGGCAATCACCTTGCCGGGGGTGTTTGCGACGTTCTTGCCGATCTCGAAGCTGGTAGGGTCAGACTGGCGCAGCTTTACTTCGCCGTTGCCTGCCTTGATGTCTTCAGTCAGCAGCTCCATTCCGCGTACCAGATTTTCACCGTTGCAAGACATGGTCTCACGCAACAGCTCTGGGTTGGTTAGGATGAAGTTGGAGGGCGACATGGCGTTGGTAATCTGGCGGACATAAAATGCAGCCTTGTGGCGGGTGTGATCGTCAAGGTCCGTCGCGCCATCGACAAGGTGTTCCGCCCATTCTGTTGTCTGAAGATACATCTGTTTGACAAAGTCAAAGAACTGGTTCTCGTCCCATTCTGTGTCTTTGAAACGCTTGTCTCGAGGGGACGGGGAGATGGCAGGTTGCGATGGTTCCCCGGCCATCCGTTTGAGCGTATTGTTCCAGATCTGCATATAGCCAGCCCACAATCGGGTCTGGGCCTCAATAGCGCGTGCCGGATCTTTCATCCAGTACTCGCCGACCTCGGCAAGTGTCTTTACTGCCAACCCCAACTCTTCCGGGGTTTCGTCTCGCACCTGTCCTTTTTCGCGCGGCTCAAGATATGCTGCCAGCGCTTTCCCGCCTTGCTCTGCGATCTTGGTCAGATTGCGCGCAAACTCCTCGGGGTTATTAAAAATGTATTGCAATAATGGATTGTTCTGCTCGTTGGACATCTGCTTCGATTTTCCCCATAGCCAACTGCCTCACGTAAATGCGGGTGCTATTCCTCCCTTGCCGCGCAGGAATGAGAACGCGCGCACTGTCGGTATTCCGAAACTGAGTGATCTTCTTCTTTTTATAATGCCAAATTATAGGGGCTTTGACGCAAAGATGCGATTTGCTTTTAGTTGAATGTTCCGGAGCGTCGATGGGAATGGGTGCGCAGTAGACACATGGTTTACAGGCGAATGGACTTCATTTCTCGTCTGTTAGGTATATTTATCGATTATAAATATTTGATGCGTATTTTATGTAATTGGTTGCTTTGAGACGTTTGCACTTCCCGTCAGTCTAGGGTAAGAGCATGACGTCTGTTTGAAGGGTTGCAGAAGTTAATAGGCATCACCATTCAGTGTAAAATCAAAAACAAGTTTGGTCTGCGGGGAGACCACGTGGTCCTCAAAGGTAAAAAAACGCAATGAAACGTGTGTGCAAACTCGTGCCAGTAATTGGCCTCCTCAGCTTGCTGGGCGCTTGTGCGTTTGGCGAGTCCATGACTGTTTATGAAGCGTTGGAGCCAACAGCTGCACAACGAGCTTCCGTGCTATCCGACGAGCAGCGCGCAACGCTGATGTCCCAAGAGCAGCGTTTGGCCACTGAAAGCCAGCTCCTTGCGATTTCTGCAGAGAACAAGCGCCGCGCTCAGGAAGCACAAACACCTACCTCCGATATTGAAGAGCTGAAGGCGATTGCATCCCAGGGAAGCGAAGCCCAGTAGGGGATGGTTTAGTTCACCTGCTAAGAACTAGCCTTTTGTCTTATGTTCTGCAAACGCCCGCCTTTGTGCGGGCGTTTGCGTGCTGATATATTGAAAAAATGCTGCTGGAAGAACGCTAAAAGCCATGCAAATCTTCCGTACACCTGCTACATACCTGCCCATCAGCTCAATGATTCAAGCGATGATTTGCCAGTCGCAAGGAAACAGATACAGAAAGTGAGGCTCTTGGCATGGACGACTTTCACAAGACTCGCAGGCTTCCGCCCTATGTCTTTGAACAGGTCAATCGTCTGAAAGCCAAGGCGCGAGCGGGTGGCGCTGACATCATCGATATGGGTATGGGCAACCCTGACCTGCCTACTCCAAAGCATATTGTCGAAAAACTGACCGAGACCGTTCAAAACCCGCGCACGCATCGTTACTCCGCGTCCAAGGGCATCCCTGGTCTTCGCCGTGCACAAGCTGCCTATTACGGCCGCCGTTTTGGAGTAAAGCTGGACCCAGAAGCACAGGTCGTCGCGACCTTGGGGTCCAAGGAAGGTTTTGCTAACATGGCACAGGCCATCACCGCACCGGGTGATGTCGTGCTCGTTCCAAACCCAAGCTATCCCATTCACGCCTTTGGTTTTTTGATGGCAGGTGGCGCGTTGCGCTCCATTCCCGCTGAACCGGGCCCAGAGGTTTTTGAGGCGCTTGAGCGCGCAGTCATTCACTCCATTCCCAAGCCCATAGCTGTGGTGTTGTGTTATCCGGCCAACCCAACCGCTTACTGCGCGGATTTGGAATTCTACCGAGATGTGGTTGCTTTCGCTCGGAAACACGAAATCTTTGTTCTTTCCGACCTTGCCTATTCAGAGATCTACTTCGGAGACACCCCGCCGCCATCAATTCTGCAAGTGCCGGGTGCAATGGATGTGGCCGTCGAGTTCACATCCTTGTCGAAGACGTTCTCCATGCCTGGATGGCGCATGGGTTTTGCCGTCGGCAACGCACGACTTATTGGTGCTTTGGCCCGCGTTAAGTCCTACCTCGATTATGGAGCGTTCACGCCTATTCAGGTTGCAGCCTCTGCTGCACTGAATGGTCCTGAAGACTGCATCGTCGAAATGCGGGAGACTTATCGCAAGCGCCGCGATGTATTGGTTGATGCCTTTGCACGTGCTGGCTGGGCCATACCTGCGCCGGAAGCGAGCATGTTTGCTTGGGCTCCCATTCCCGAGCAGTTCCAAAAGTTTGGCTCGCTTGAGTTTTCCAAGCTGCTCATTGAGAAAGCCGACCTTGCGGTTGCGCCGGGTATTGGCTTTGGTGAGCATGGCGAGGGTTTTGTGCGTATTGGTCTTGTCGAGAACGAGCAGCGCATCCGGCAAGCTGCAAGAAACTTGCGCCGCTTCTTTGAAACATCTTCTATCGGCCATAACAGCGGTACCGAATAAGATACTAGAAAAACGCTAAGGATAGAGGCTTAGACAATGCAGAATTGTTTGCGGGTGGGCGTAGCAGGTTTGGGCACCGTGGGTGCTTCTGTTGTGCGCATCGTCAAAGCGAAAGCCAAACAACTCGAAAACCGCTCTGGACGTCCCATTGAAGTCACGGCTGTAAGTGCACGCAGTCGGTCAAAGGATCGCGGGGTCGACCTTTCCAATCTTGAATGGTTCGACGATCCGGTCGCGCTCGCCAAGTCTTCCTCCATCGATGTGTTCGTGGAACTCATCGGTGGAGACAGTGGTTCAGCCGAGGAGAGCGTGCGGGCGGCGATTGAAGCGGGCAAACATGTGGTTACGGCCAACAAGGCCCTGCTTGCAAAACATGCGGTTTCTCTTTCCCGTTTGGCGGAAGATAAGGGCGTGAGCTTGAATTATGAAGCAGCGGTTGCTGGCGGTATTCCGATTGTGAAGACCATGCGTGAAAGCCTAGCGGGCAACTCTGTTTCCCGCGTCTATGGCATCATGAATGGGACTTGCAACTACATCCTGACCCGCATGGAGCAGGAGGGGCTTTCCTTCGCTGAATGTTTGGCGGATGCGCAGCGTCTTGGATATGCAGAAGCTGATCCAACCTTTGACATTGAGGGCTTTGACACAGCACACAAGCTGTCCCTGCTGACAAGTCTTGCTTTTGGGTGTGAGGTCGACAGCGAATCCATCTACGTGGAAGGCATCACTTCCATCACGACGGAAGATATTCAAGCGGCCGATGAGCTTGGCTATCGTATCAAGCTCTTGGGTGTGGCGCAGCGAACGGATACAGGCGTTGAGCAGCGTGTTCATCCAACCATGGTACCCAAGCACTCAGCGATTGCACGCATTGATGGCGTGTTGAACGCGGTCGCTGTTGATGGCGATGCGGTGGGCGAGGTTGTACTGGTCGGGCCGGGCGCGGGCGGTGATGCAACCGCCTCATCGGTTATCTCTGACATTGCCGATATTGCGCGCGAAGATGGCATGCCCGTCTTTGGACAAGCCGCGAAAACTCTAGAGCCCTATACGAAAGCGCGGATGCGCTTGCATGAAGGTGGGTACTATATTCGACTTGCGGTGGATGACCGTCCAGGCGCATTCGCTGTGATTGCGCAGCGCATGGCGGAAAAGAACATTTCACTTCAATCCATTGTGCAGAACCGCCGCGAACCTGGCTCACACGAGGCAGGAGCGCTGGAAACGGCGGAGCCCCAGCCGGTCATTCTCATCACGCATGAGACCACTGAGCTGGCCATTCGCGAAGCGTTGGAACTGATTGCCGCTGAAAAGGTGACAGTAGGCGCTCCGCAGATGCTGCGAATTGAAAAACTGGACTAACGCTGGTGCGAGAAGCGCTGGTGATCTGAACTTGAGGGTTTAAATGGCTGATAGTCAAGCGGACGATGATTTCGTAATGGATCGCATTCTGACGCTGGAACTGGCACGTGTAACTGAGCGTGCAGCAGTTTCAGCTGCAAGACTGCGGGGTCGGGGGGACGAAAAGGCCGCAGACCAGGCTGCAGTGGACGCTATGCGCCGCGAGCTCAATCAGCTTCCAATTGATGGCACCGTGGTTATCGGTGAAGGGGAGCGTGACGAGGCGCCAATGCTCTATATTGGCGAGAAGGTGGGAAACAAGAACGGCGACAAGGTCGATATCGCGCTTGATCCGCTGGAAGGTACCACCATTTGTGCGAAGAACATGCCGAATTCCATCGCGGTAATCGCGATGGCACCAGAAGGCGACCTTCTAAACGCACCGGACAGCTACATGTCCAAGATTGCGATCGGCCCGGGTTATCCTGTTGGAACGATCAACCTTGACGATCCAATCGAGAAGAATCTGGAGCGTGTAGCCAAGGCCAAGGGCGTTTCCGTTTCCGATGTTACGGTTTGCGTGTTGGACCGTCCACGTCACGCCAAGCTCATTGATGACATTCGTGCAACTGGCGCTTCCATCTATTTGATTGGTGACGGTGACGTTGCAGGCATCATTCACACCACCAATCCGGAAGAGACCGGTATCGACCTATATGTTGGTATCGGTGGTGCTCCGGAAGGTGTTCTGGCTGCTGCAGCCCTGCGCTGCATCGGTGGTCAGATGGAAGGTCGTTTGGTCATCACCCGAGATGAGCAGGTGGAACGTGCCAAGCGAATGGGCATAGACGACATTAATCGCAAGTACACCCTGGAAGAAATGGCTGGCGGCGACGTGATCTTCGCGGCGACCGGCGTTACGGACGGCAATTTCCTCAAGGGCGTCAAGTTTGGTCGCAACCATATCACCACCCACACGGTTGTGATGCGTTCCACTACGGGCACTGTGCGATACATCTCTGCGCAGCACTCCCATCTGGACAAGTTTCATCTAGACTGATTTTCACCAGTCTTATTCAACAGGTTCAGCGGGCGGACCCTTTGAGTGTTCGCCCGTTTGCTTTTTTGACCGGAATCACCACAGCCTGATAGTCATGACAGCGACCAGTCTAAGCGATGCAAACGAACGACGGACCGTTCTTGGTGTAACCCGCTCTTCAGCAGGGCGCATTTGGCGAGAGCGCATTGATGGTACGCAGAATGCGCAAGCGCTTGCGTTGTCTCAGCGCACCGGCCTGCCTGATGTAGTAGGGAAGGTGCTGATCGGGCGCGACGTTGGTCTTGAAGAAGCAGATCGCTTTTTAGACCCGTCCCTCAAGGATCTGATGCCGGATCCTTCCAGCCTGCAGGATATGGACAAGGCAGCAACCCGGATCGCTGATGCGCTGCATGCCGGAACGCCGCTTGCAGTCTTTGGCGACTATGACGTGGATGGCGCAACATCTACGGCGCTTTTGCTACGCTACTTCCGCGCGTTGAATGTCGAGCCTCAGTTCTACATTCCGGACCGTATCATTGATGGCTACGGCCCGAATCCAACAGCGATTTCGCAGCTCCATGACGGTGGTGCGCGCCTTTTGATCACAGTTGACTGCGGCAGTACCTCGTTTGAAGCTTTTGACGAGGCGCGCCGTGTGGGGCTGGAAGTGGTGGTTATTGACCACCATCAGGTGGGTGAAACCTTCCCGGATGTTACCGCACTGGTGAACCCAAACCGTCAGGATGATCTGTCTGGTCAAGGGCATCTCGCCGCCGTCGGCGTGACCTTCCTGTTCCTGGTGGCGTTAAACCGCGAACTGCGCAAGCGTGGGGCAACCAACCTTCCTGACCTGATGGCCCTGTTGGATCTGGTCGCTCTGGGGACTGTATGTGATGTGGTGCCTTTGAAGGGCCTGAACCGCGCTTATGTGGTCAAGGGGCTTCAGGTCATGCACCAGCGTCGCAATGTCGGCCTTGCCGCTCTTGCCGATATCTCCCGCGTGAATGGCAAACCAACGCCGTATCATCTTGGCTTCATGCTTGGTCCACGGATCAATGCAGGAGGGCGCATTGGAGTTTCCGCGCTCGGGGCCAAATTGCTTGTCAGCGGCTCTCGTGAAGAATCAGAGCACATCGCAGCAACGCTCGAGCGCCTCAATCAGGAGCGTCAGGCAATTGAAGCGATCATGCTTGAGGAAGGTGAAGGTCAGGCTTTTCAAAAACTTGATGCCAATGGAGAACCGCCTGCCATCCTTCTTACCGGGGCAGACAACTGGCATCCGGGCGTAGTGGGTCTCATCGCCTCCCGCCTCAAGGAGCGCTATCGCCGTCCATCCTTTGCCATTGCATTTAATGAAGACGGAGTAGGCACAGGCTCAGGACGTTCAATCACCGGTGTGGATCTGGGTGCAGCTGTGAGAGCGGCCGTTGAAGCGGGCTTGCTGGAGAAGGGCGGTGGTCACGCCATGGCTGCCGGCCTGACAGTAAAACGAGAAAAGCTAGCCGAGGTTGAGGCATTTTTGTCCGCTCAGTTGTCAGAGGCGGTTGGCATTGCCGCTCAGGATCATGAATTGACCATCGATGGTGTGCTTGCACCGAGTGGAGCAACTCTGGACCTTCTGGAAACACTAGAGCGTGCGGGCCCTTACGGGGCATCTCACCCGGAACCCATCTTTGCTTTTCCCTCAGTGAGAATTAAGTACGCGGATGTTATTGGAAAAGGTCATGTTCGTGTGACAATCGCTACCAATGATGGAGGGAATCTGAAGGCAATTGCGTTCAAGGCTGAAGATCAACCTCTTGGGCGGGCTTTGCTTGAGGCACGGGGCAAGAACCTTCATTTGGCTGGTGTGCTCTCCATTGACACGTGGCAAGGGCAGGCGAAAGCCCAGTTGCGTATTCTGGATGCCGCAGATCCAACAACATCAACTTTGGCTCGCATGACGGGTGGGCTAAAGTAAGCGTATCGTGTTTTTCAGTACCCATGAGTAGCGTTTACGTATCTCTCTCCCCAAGGCTTAGGGAAGCGAGATATGAAGCGTTGATTTCGTTTATGCTCTGGACCTTACTGGTAAGGTTGATGGCAGACTCATTTTCGGCGTTCAATGGAGTGAACGCCGCACCTTAGGGGGCACTATGGAACAACCCAGAGAGATCGAGACATCCGGCGGGCTCGGGCTGGGTCTGGCACTTGGCGGGGCAAGTGGCGTGATTTCCATCCTGTCGGCGGCAGCATCTTCGCATGGGGTCGGCGCGCAGCTGCTCTCCACCATCTCGCAGATGACCATGCTTCATGCTGGCGCATTTATCGCTCTTGGACTTGCACTGGCAGTCACTCGCTCAAGATTGCTCGGATTTGCACTGCTGATCATTTTTGCCGGACTAGGGCTCTTCTGCGGTGATCTGGCCTTCCGGTTTTTCTCCGGAACACGGCTGTTTCCCATGGCAGCGCCAACGGGTGGCTTCATGATGATCATGGGGTGGCTGTTGGTTTTTCTGGTCGGTCTGGCGCGGGTCTTTGGCGTCTCCGGCAAGTCGCGAACCTAAAAAAAAAGCGAGAGGGGTGGGGCCCAGCTCGCTTTAAAGTTTGGTGCATCAGTAGAGGCGCGGACAAGTCAGCGCCCGGATGTACCTTGCAGATTCTTACTTGCGCGAGGCTTAAGCTGGCACCTCGGTTTCCGCCAGACCGCGCCCCTTTAGAAGGGGCTCAATGCTTGGCATTTTGCCACGGAAATCCAGATAGGCTTGTTCTGGAGACTGCTTTCCACCCGCTGAGTAGATGGCGGTCAGAAGACGCTGCGCGGTTTCCGGATGGAACGGATCACCAGCTTCCTTGAATGCTTCGAACGCATCTGCATCCATCACCTCAGACCAGATGTAGCTGTAGTAGCCAGCCGAATAGCCATCGCCTGCAAACGCGTGGGCGAGGTGCGGCGTGCGGTGGCGCATGATGATCTGTGATGGCATGTCTATGCGCTCCAGCACCTCCTTTTCGAAGGTTTGCGGGTCAAAGTCATCTTTAGCTTCGCTATGGATCGCCATATCAACCATCGCAGTTGCAAGATACTCCACTGTTGCAAAGCCTTGATTGAAGTTTGCTGCCGCCAGCAACTTGTCCAGCAGAGCCTGTGGTATGGGTTCTCCTGTCTTGTAGTGAACGGCAAAGCGTTCAAGAACCTCTGGCTCTGACAACCAATGTTCGTAGAGCTGAGAGGGGAGTTCCACGAAGTCGCGAGACACGCTGGTGCCCGAAATCACCGGATACGTCACGTCTGAGAGCAAACCATGGAGCGCGTGGCCGAACTCGTGAAACAGAGTACGGGCATCGTCAAAGGTCAGCAGGGTCTTTTCGCCTTCGGGGGCCTTCGAGAAGTTCATGACGTTGACGATGATGGGCGTGACGTTTCCGTTGGTGCGGTGTTGTTTTCGGAATGCACTCATCCAAGCGCCGGACCGTTTCGAAGTGCGGGCGAAGTAGTCGCCAATAAAAATGCCGCGATGGCTGCCATCAGCATTCAGCACTTCGTACACACGGATGTCGGGGTGGTAGCGGTCCACATCGTCAATCTCCTTGAAGGAGATGCCAAACAAGCGGTTTGCTGTGTAGAAGGCCGCCTCAATCATCTTGTCGAGTTGGAAGTAGGGTTTGATCTCTTCCTCGTCCAGCTCGTGTTTCTTCTGGCGCACCTTTTCAGAGTAATAGCGCCAGTCCCAAGGAGCGATTTCCAGGTTGTCTCCTTGTGATTGCGCCATTTCCTGAAGGTCTGCCGCTTCTTCAAGGGCGCGAGCGCGTGCTGGTTTCCAGATGTTTTCCAGTAGTTCCGTTACCGCCGCAGGTGTTTTTGCCATGGTGTCGTCCAGCTTGAACGCAGCAAAGCTGTCAAAACCGAGCAGTTGGGCTCGTTCCTGGCGCAGGGCAACAGTTACCTTGATGATCTCCAGATTGCTGGTGTCGCCTGGCTTTTCTCCGCGGCTGGCCCAGGCTTTGAATGCGGTCTCGCGCAAATCGCGGCGTTTTGAAAACTGCAGGAACGGTTCAATGGAAGACCGGGAAAGGGTGATGACATAGGCACCTTCGTCTCCCCGCTCGGTTGCTGCTTCCTTGGCAGCATCAATGAGGAACTGAGGCAAGCCCTCAATATCTGCTTCGGTTTTCAGAACCAGCTTGTAGTCTGCTTCGTCAGCCAGAACGTTTTGCGCAAATTGAGTACCCAGTGTGGCCAAGCGCTGCGTGATTTCGGCCATGCGTTTTTTTGAGGCCTCATCAAGGCCCGCACCCGCGCGTGTGAAGCTGACCATATAGCGTTCGACAACACGTTTTTGTTCTGCATCAAGCCCCATAGAGTCAATGTTGTCGGAGAGGCTTTTGATGCGGGCAAAGATATCTGCATTCAAAAGGATCTTGGAGCTGTGCGCCGCCAGTTTGGGAGCTACATCGCGCTCCGTTGCCTGAAGTGTAGGATTGGTATGAGAACCGGAGAGATTGAAGAAAACAGAAGCAACTTGAGTGAGTTCTCGGCCAGCTGTCTCTAGCGCAAGAATGGTATTCTCGAAGGTTGGTGCATCGGTGTTTGCTGCTATGGCAGCAACATCTTCTTCCGCTTTCTGCAATGCCTCATCAAAGGCTTTGGAGAAGTCATCGGAGTTGAATTTTGAAAAGGGAGGGAGACCAAACGGTGTATCCCACTCTGCAAGCAGGATGGAGCTGCCTTCGCTCATTTATATTCTCCGGAGATTTGAAACTCTTACCCGGTGAATATGGTTGTGTGACCCCGCGCCGTAAAGAGCAGGCGCGGGACCTCCTTGAATTTTGTGGGCGCTCCTACACCGCTTAGAACGAGAGCGTTGTAGACGTTTGCGCCGTTGGCGCGGGCACGGGCCCCATGCTTTGTGGCAGTTCGTCCACGGGCGCCGCCAGCGTCATGACCCAGAAGTTGCGGTAGGTGCCGTCTTTCCGGTTGGTTCGCGCTATACCCATGTGGGTTACATTGGGGTTGAGGAGATTTTTGTTGTGGTCTTTCGAGTTCTTCCACCCGTTCATAGCCGCTGTGATGGAAGCGTAGCCAGCGCCCAGATTTTCTGCGCCTGCGGCCGACAGATAACCGTTGGTCTGTGTTCGGCGCATCAGACTGCCGCCAGTGTGCCGACTGGTCTTGAGAGAGTCGCGTGAGGCCACATGATCGGCCATTTCTTGAGAGACTTCTTTCAGGTGTGGGTCGAGCTTCAAGGCCGCCAGCCCGTGCTTTGCGCGCCAGGCATTGGTCTGTTGCAGGGCCTCCTGGTCGTTCACGGAAACCCGATAGATCTCCGGGGCATCGCCTGTCAGCCCAGAGATGGATGAGCATCCACCAACAGCGGCCAAACTCAGTGCTGCGGCCAGCCACAGGGCGGCTGTGCGTGAACGGCGTGGCACGCCATCGTATTGTCTCATCGCTTTTGTATACCTCAGATTGTTCGGGGTGCCCGCAATCTGCTCCCCAATTTTGAGCGGAGTGACAGTTCTCCCACAAAAGTGGCGGGAAAATGGGAAGCATGACACTGCCTCAAAACAAGAGGGATGGTCCTCAGGCTTTTCCAAGTTATTCACTGATTGAAGAAAAAGCTTCGACATTTAATAAAATGCCACAGGATGCAGGTTTTATGTGCCTGCTGCGAATCTTTAGACATTATTTACGAAGTGTCGTTGCGGCCGGGCAGGCGTATTCTAAGCCATGTGTTTAGAGTTGTAAGGGTAGCGTTTATGATAGGGGCGAAAACCCAGGAAGCCGCGCCACATCTTGGTTGTGGCGATGAGGTACACAAGGTACCCCGCAGTTTGAGGGTGGTGGGTGCGCGTGCTTTTGCTCCTTTGGTGCTCCTGCTGCTTTGCTTGGCCGTGTTCCTGCCAGGGCAGATGTCTGTACCGCCACTTGACCGTGATGAGCCGCGGTTCACGCAGGCCACCAAACAGATGGTTCAGTCCGGCGACTACGTGAACATCAAGTTCCTTGATGAGCGTCGCAACAAGAAACCCGTTGGCATTTATTGGCTGCAAGCAGGCATGACCAAGCTGACAGGATACGGCGCTGAAGCTCCCATCTGGGTTTATCGTCTTGTTTCTGTACTTGGTGCAACGCTGGCGGTTCTCTTTACCTATTGGGCCTGTATGGCATTCATGTCATCACCTGCTGCATTTACTTCCGCGGCATTTGTGGCCCTGACCTTCATTTTGACGACAGAGTCACGGCTCGCAAAAACCGATGCGATGTTGCTTGCCACTGTCGTACTGGCGCAAGGGGCGCTCGCTCGTATCTGGCTTGCGCGCACTAAAGACACGTTCAGCAGGTGGGTATATCCGCTCGTGTTCTGGATGGCGCTTGGCGCTGGTACCTTGATCAAGGGGCCGATTATCCTGATGGTCTCTGGCTTTACTGTTGCCGGTCTGTGCCTTTTCAAGCGGGAAGTGGCATGGCTCAGGCACCTGCGCCCAATTCTTGGGCTTCTTCTGCTGTTGGCTATTGTGTTGCCTTGGCTGGTGGCCATCTACATCGCAACAGATGGGGGCTTTTTCGCAGACTCCATTGGTCGCGATATGCTTGGCAAGGTTGCGACGGGGCAGGAAAGTCATGGTGCGCCGCCTCTAACGCATTTGGCCGCGAGCTTGGTCTTGTTCTGGCCTCTATCTGCTTTCCTTCTTTTGGGTTTCCCGGGTATTTGGCGGGAGCGGAAGACGGATGCCATTGTGTTTGCTGCCAGTTGGCTGGTGCCAACATGGATCGTATTTGAACTGGTCTCTACCAAACTTCCGCACTACACCATGCCTGCGCTGCCAGCCGTGGCTCTGGCCGTATGTTTCGTTCTCATTCACAAGCTGGAACTGCCAAAGCGGGCGGGGCTCTATTGGGCCGCGACGCTCTTGCTGGCTCTCGTTCCGGTTCTTGTGGCAGTTGGCAGCGTTGCGCTTCCCATTTTCGTGAATGCCTGGCCATCGCCTCCCGGCGTGATTATTGCGGTAATCGGTGCTCTGTTTGGATTGATTGCAGCGCGGGAGATGAAGCGGCGCCATGTGTTCAACGCGTTCTGGCCTGCGGCGGCTTCATCAATCTTCATGTTGTTTGGCTTCTGGGCTTTCGTTGGTCCGGCTTTGGAACCGATCTGGCTTTCGCCTCGTCTGGTTACGCAGATTGAGGCTGCCACATCCTGCGAAAAACCGCAGGTGATTACAGTAGGGTTCAATGAGCCGAGCTATGTTTTCCTTCTAAACTCAGATATAACCCTAGGGAATGCGAGTGCTGCCGCAGAATTCCTGAATGACGACGCTGGAGACGGATGCCGAGTGGCCACCGTTGAAAGCAAGTACGCTGTGCAATTTGAAGACGCTGCCAGACATCTTGGTGTGAAGCTCGAAAAAGCAGGGGCTGTTTCCGGACTGAACATCAACGGTGGTGATCAACTTACCATTGGGGTCTACGTTAACGGGGGATAGGGCGATTAGCATCGGGGCAGGAGATGAGAGTGCACCTTACCTTCGCAAGGAGCTAAGGGGGACTTCGCAGAGCGGTGCGCGTGCCAAGGCTTTTGGCCAAGCCGCTTCTTGGGGCAAGACGGTTCTGGAACGCATGCGCCTTCAGTTCAAACAGATCTTGAGTTTGATGAGGTCACGACGCGGGCGTGTTTCCCGATTACGTCGTCCACTGCCTGAAGGGCATAAACCTCAGGATCTGGCCGCAGTTCTTTTGATGCTCGTTGGTCTGTCGATCGTGCTGTTTGATGCCATGGTGCCACCGTGGCTGGAGCAGATGCCAGATGGCTATGGCCCGTTTTTCAGGCACATAACTGATTTGGGCAAGTCCGACTGGATGCTTTCCATAAGCGGTGTGTTGTTCTTGGCCGTTTTGGCTCAAAACCATACTGCAATGGCAATGCGTGCGCGCCTTGGTGCCCATATAGTGATGACCTACTCTGGCTTTGTTTTTGTCAGTGTACTCGGCAGCGGCCTGTTGGCCGTCATCTTGAAGTGGAACATTGGTCGGGCACGTCCGAAGCTCTATGAGACCGTGGGACCAGTCCACTTTGACCCCTTCATCTGGCATGGCAAATTCACCAGCTTGCCCAGCGGGCACTCCACGTCGGTTGCCGCCTGTGCGGTTGCGCTGGCTCTTATTTTCCCAACCTATCGGCGCTTGATACTGGTGCTTGGGTTCTGGGTTGCTTTCAGCCGCATTATGGTTGGGGCACATTATCCCAGTGACGTGATTGCAGGCGTTCTGCTTGGGGGCTGTGTGTCCTATGCAATCGCGCGCTGGATGGCCCGACGGCAGATCGGGTTCAAGTATTGTTCTGATGGGAACATCGTTCCCGCGTTCGGAAGCACTTCGATGGCATTGGGGCTTTCTGCATTTGCAGAGCACGTGCGTACGCCATCCAAAGAAAAATCCAAGACCAAAACTGCGTAGTGACTGGCTGCTCCCTTTGGAGGACCAGACTGACAGAATACAGGAATATTGTGATGAATGGCGGAAGAACGCGGGGGGCACCTGAGATCAGCGTGGTCATACCTGCGAAGGACGAGCGGGACAATCTCCCCATCTTGCTTGATGAAATTGCTGCAGCACTTCACTCCCATCAATTTGAAGTACTGGTTGTCGATGATGGCTCGACCGACGGAACCGGGGAGGTTCTCAAGGATTACGGGAGGGAAAACACCTTCCTGCGTGTTTTGCGGCATGATCGTTCCGGCGGGCAAAGTTGTGCGGTACGCTCCGGTCTGTGCCACGCGCGTGGTGCCATCATCATCACGATTGATGGCGACGGCGAAAACGATCCTGCCTACATGCCTGAACTTCTTGCTGCCTTGAACGCGGGCGGTGAGACTGTTGGTCTGGCCGCAGGCCAGCGGCTGGGTCGCAAGGCCAGTCTTTTCAAGCGTTATGCTTCCAAGGCAGCCAACAAACTGCGCGGGGCGATGCTAAAGGACAACACCCGCGATAGCGGCTGCGGTCTGAAGGCCATTCGCACTGATGTGTTCAAGCGCCTGCCTTACTTCGACGGATGGCACCGATTTTTGCCTGCTTTGGTTATCCGTGAGGGTTTTGGGGTCGTTCACGTGGATATCGTCGACCGTCAACGCCGCCATGGCGTTTCAAACTACGGCATTTGGGATCGCGCACTTGTCGGGATCCTGGACCTTTATGGCGTATGGTGGCTGCGTAGACGTCGCCGTTCCTTGCCTTCCATCAGCGAAGTTGAAATCGAACGGCCTGCCGTACAGAGCCGAGAATTTGCGGAGCAGGCTTAGTGTTTGAGAGCATATGGAATTGGCTGTACGAGGTTTTCGTCGTACGCCTCGATTTTTGGATGTTTTGGGGCCTTGCTGCCCAAGGCATGTTCATGATGCGCTTTCTGGTGCAGTGGTTGGCCTCTGAGAGGGTCGGAAAGTCCATTGTGCCGATTGCCTTTTGGTTCTTTTCCGTCGGCGGGGGGATGTTGCTGCTAACCTACGGCATCGCGCGTAAGGATGCGGTAATTATCCTCGGTCAAGGGCTCGGTCTGGTAATTTATTTCCGCAACTTACGTCTAATCTATAAAGAAAAGCGCAAAGATCCGAGTTTCTAAGCAATTTTTGATCTCTCGCATGTTGAAACAGGCCCGTCGTAGAAGCTCTCTTCGGCGGGCTTTGTATTTTTGCGTATTTTTTGTGCAGGTACTACGTGGAAACTCGGAGAGAGTTCGCATTTATGCCGTAAATGCTTACGCCACAATTATTGATAGTTCAGTTCAATCAAGACTTATTTATAAATATTCTATTACTGCATAAGTAATACATTTGGTCTTTGAAAATCATATTGTTGGTGTTGCTAATATTGCATTGCACAACACCTGTGCAGATGATGATTTAAAAAAAGGCAATCGCCTCATAAAGCACTCAAATGACTTAACTGTGAGGTTTGTCTCCTAAAGTTCGACGTTCAGGCTAGCCATTTCCTCTTGACCGATCCTGAAAAATGTCATCGAATGCTTTCACAGGGGCAGTTGAAGCCATTGGGGGGCTTTAAGGGTACTACCTCGTATTCCCGGTCTTTGGCCTTTGGTCTTTGGCCTGCTGCGTCTGCCAAAATGCAAAAGCTAATAATTGGACTAGAGAAGAGGCCCAATTCTATGAAAAGCAACATCCTTCCAGTAGCACTAAGTGCCGCCTTCGGTCTGGCCGCAATGACAGCCGCGTCTGCGAGCACTCTAGAGGAAGTAAAAGAACGGGGAACGCTAAACTGCGGTGTATCAACTGGCCTGGCTGGTTTCTCGCAGATTGACGATGCTGGTGATTGGCAGGGGTTTGACGTTGCAGTTTGCCGTGCAGTGGCTGCCGCAGTTCTTGACGATCCATCAGCTGTTCAGTTCGTACCGACAACAGGTAAGACACGCTTTACTGCACTCGCTTCTGGCGAGATTGACATGCTGGCGCGTAACACCACCTGGACCTTCAGCCGTGATGCTGACCTTAAGTTCACATTCATTGGCGTGAATTACTACGACGGTCAGGGCTTCATGGTTCCAAAGGAGCTAGGCGTTGAGTCTGCCAAGGAATTGGACGGTGCAACCGTTTGTATCCAGACTGGTACGACCACAGAGCTGAACCTTGCCGATTACTTCCGCAAGAACAACATGTCTTACGAGCCAGTGCCAATCGAAACCAACACTGAAGCTCGTCAGAATTACCTTGCAGGCGCATGTGATGTGTACACCACTGATGCGTCCGGTCTGGCTGCCAGCCGTTCCAGCTTCGAAAACCCGGCAGATCACGTGATCCTTCCAGAGATCATTTCCAAGGAGCCGCTTGGCCCGCTCGTTCGTCATGGTGACAACGAATGGGAAGACATCGTTCGTTGGACTTTGAACTCTCTGATCATCGCAGAAGAAAAGGGCATCACCGCAGCCAATGCTGACGAGAAGAAAGCCGCTTCGACTGCACCAGGTGCCGACACCGAGATTGCACGCCTGTTGGGTGCGGAAGGTGAATACGGCGCAATGGTCGGCTTGGACAACGAGTTTGCTCTCAGAGCAATCAAGGCGGTGGGCAACTACGGCGAGCTGTTCTCCCAGAACCTGGGTGAAGACACCAAGATTGGTCTTGCTCGTGGCCTGAATGCTCAGTGGACTGATGGCGGCCTGCTTTACGCGCCTCCATTCCGTTAATCTGACCTGAAAAAGAGGGCGCTGTTGCTGCAGTTGGATGCGGTTGCAGCGCCTTTTTTCTAAGAACAACAAAGAAGAGCGGACAGCTGATGAGCGTAGCGACCTATTCTCCGGAGGAGAAGTTCCGACTCGGGATGCTGTGGACGGATTCTCGCTATCGGTCCACCACCATTCAAATCATCGCGTTGTTTATCGTGATGCTGCTTGGTGCGTACCTGATTAACAACATCATTACCAACCTTGCCGCCCTCGGTAAGGATTTCAATTTCAGCTTTTTGTTTGAGCCGGCCTATTACGACATCAATCAGCGGCTCATCGAATACAACTCACGCTCGCCGCACTGGATGGCAGCTGTTGTTGGCATATTGAACACGCTGCTTGTGGCGGTGCTCGGTTGCATTCTTGCTACCATTATCGGCGTGATTGCAGGCGTCCTTCGCCTCTCCAAGAATTTTGTGATCTCGCGGCTTATGTCCGTTTACATTGAGGTGGTTCGCAACATTCCTTTGCTGCTGCAAATCCTGTTGCTCTACGCCATCTTTATTGAAGTGCTGCCACGTCCGCGTGCCAGTGAACCCATGCTTGACGGCATGGTGGTCGCGACAAACCGTGGTTTTTATATACCTTCTCTGGTTCTTGGCGAAACTGGCTGGATTGTTGTTGCAACCTTCTTGGCGTCACTTGCCTCCATCTGGGGTTTCCGTCGTTGGGCGCACAAGCGTCAGGAAGAAACAGGGCAGATCACGCCTGTTTTCCTGATCAGTCTGGCGATTTTTCTGGTTCCAACCACGGTGGTCTTCTTTGCTCTTGGGTCACCCATCTCTCTTGAGACGCCGGAGCTGAAAGGCTTTAATTACCAAGGGGGTATTCATCTGCGTAACTCGTTGGTTGCTCTGTGGCTAGCGTTGTCGATCTATACCGGTGCATTCATCGCGGAGATCGTACGTTCGGGCATTCAGGCAATCAGCAAGGGGCAGACTGAGGCAGCCTACGCTCTGGGCTTGCGTCCAAACCGGACCATGAACCTGGTGATCCTCCCGCAAGCGCTCCGCGTCATTATTCCGCCGCTCATCAGTCAGTTCCTGAACCTGACAAAGAACTCTTCGCTTGCGATTGCAGTAGGGTACATGGACGTGACCGGAACTCTGGGCGGCATTACGCTCAACCAGACCGGCCGAGAAATGGAATGTGTGTTGTTGCTAATGGCTTTCTACCTGACGGTCTCCCTGACCATTTCAGCGGTGATGAACAAATACAACGCCTCTGTGAAGTTGAAGGAGCGCTGAGATGACAAAAGATAGCTCCATTGCTTTTGTTCTCAAAAAGCCGAAGGAAGCAGAGCCGGCGCCAATTGCGACCACGGGTGCACTGGCGTGGACACGGGAGAACCTGTTCTCATCTCGGCTCAACACGGCTCTCACAATCCTGTCGCTGCTCTTCTTGGCATGGATGATACCTGGGCTCGTTCAGTGGACATTTGTTGATGCGGTGTGGTTCGCCAATTCGATTGATGAATGTCGCCAGCTGTCGCCCGGAGGGGCTTGCTGGGCGGTTATTACTGCGCGCTTTGATCAGTTCATGTTCGGGTTCTACCCCGAGGAGCTGCGCTGGCGCCCGGTTCTGGCATTCATTCTGCTCGGGGTAGCTCTTTTGCCGGTGCTGTGGGATGCGGTTCCCGCTCGCAAGCAATTGTTTTTCTTCTCCGCCATTTATCCGCTTGTGGCGTTCGCGCTGCTGTGGGGCGACGGTTTCATCTTTGAACGCGTAAATTCCAGTGATTTCGGTGGCTTTCTGCTCACCATGATCATTGGGGTAACCGGTATTTCGTTCTCACTGCCGATCGGGGTGTTGCTTGCCCTTGGGCGTAACTCGAATTTGCCGTTCATCAAATTGATTTGCGTCACGTTCATTGAGTTCATTCGTGGGGTGCCGCTGATCACGCTGTTGTTTGTTGCGTCCACGTTGCTGAACTATCTGCTGCCACCGGGAACCAACTTCGACATCATCCTGCGTGTTCTCATCATGGTGACGCTGTTTGCTTCTGCCTACATGGCTGAGGTGATCCGCGGAGGTTTGGCAGCGCTGTCAAAAGGGCAGTATGAGGCCGCAGATGCCCTTGGTCTGACCTACTGGCAGTCCATGTACCTGATCATTTTGCCACAGGCCTTGAAGATCTCGATTCCGGGAATCGTGAATACTTTCATTGGTCTGTTCAAGGACACCACGCTGGTTTCCGTGATTGGCCTTTTGGATCCGCTGGGCATTATTCAGCCGATCCTTGCGGATTCCACATGGAATGGTCTGGTTGTTGAACTCTATGCCTTTGTTGGGCTCGTCTTCTTCGTCTTCTGCTTTGCAATGTCCCGATATTCCATGTATCTGGAACGCAAGCTAAGCGCCGGTGATCGTCACTAACGGTCCGGACCAGAGGAAGAACAAAAAAGATATTTGGAGAAACAAGAATGAGTGAAGCTAATCTGACTGAAGTTCAGGCTGATCGCTCAAAGATGCAGATTTCAGAGACTGAAGTTGCTATTGACATCATCGGTATGAATAAGTGGTACGGAGACTTCCACGTTCTGCGCGACATCAACCTTCATGTCATGAAGGGCGAGCGTATTGTTATCTGCGGTCCGTCTGGTTCCGGCAAGTCCACCATGATCCGCTGCATCAACCGTCTGGAAGAGCACCAGAAGGGCAAGATCGTTGTAGATGGGATTGAACTGACCAGCGACCTGAAGCGCATTGATGAAATCCGCCGTGAAGTTGGCATGTGCTTCCAGCACTTCAACCTGTTCCCGCATCTGACCATCTTAGAGAACTGCACTCTGGCTCCGATCTGGGTCCGCAAGATGCCGAAGAAGCAGGCGGAAGAGGTCGCCATGCACTATCTGGAGCGCGTGAAGATCCCTGAGCAGGCCAACAAATATCCTGGTCAGCTGTCGGGTGGTCAGCAGCAGCGCGTGGCAATTGCCCGCTCGCTCTGCATGAACCCAAAGATCATGCTGTTTGATGAGCCGACCTCTGCACTTGACCCGGAAATGATCAAGGAAGTGCTTGATGTGATGGTTGGGCTGGCGGAAGAGGGCATGACCATGCTCTGCGTCACCCACGAAATGGGCTTTGCACGGAAAGTGGCAAACCGCGTGATCTTCATGGACCAAGGGCAGATTGTGGAGCAGAACGAGCCTGAGGAATTCTTCACCAATCCTCAGCACGAACGCACCCAGCTGTTCCTCTCTCAGATCTTGCATCACTGATCTCAACGAGACGCTGTAATGACGATATGGAGCCCGGCGAGTTGCCGGGCTCTTTGCATTTACGGATGCTGTGGCGTCAGCAGGCAGTCGATACCGTGGACTGCAATCTGCTTCAGTTCTGACGCGTTCGCGCCCGCACGAGCCCGCAAGCTGATCCCATTGAGAAGTATACCGAGCAGATGACCGACAAGTGGGCGTTGTTCCTCCGGGATCGTTGGGGCCGTGCGGTTACCCTCTTGCAACAGCACCGCGAATTTGGCGTCCAGCTCCGAAATGATTTTCTGAAGAGCTGTCCCGATCGCCTCAGAATGAAGGGTTTCAGCGGGTGCCGTACAGGCCACGAAGCATCCCAGTTTTGCATCGGCTTTGGCCTCAGCCGCAGCCAGCCCCGCAGTATAGATTGATATGGCCCCGTTGAAGATGTTTATCAGTCCGGTTCTCAGGTCAGGAGCCTCTTCAAGGGACTGTTCTGCCATGGTGGACATGCTTTTTGCAAAGAGCTCCAGAGACGCAATGTACATGTCCTCCTTGTTGCCAAAGGCAGCATAGAGACTTGGCCTGTTGATGCCCGTTGCTTTGGCAATGTCATCAAGGCTTGTGGCGGAAAAGCCGTTCTCCCAAAACAGATCCTTGATCTGCTCCAGAGCTTTTTCCCTGTTGAACTTTCGTGGTCGGCCCCGCGACTTGTGTTCCGTCATTTATGTACCGCTTCGCAAATTAATTTGATTGGTGCTTATTATTATGCGAAACAGTACATAAATTTGATGGAGATGAGAAGGACAAACAGTGTCGATCAATCAAATGGGCACACTGACCTGGGGGCGTCGAGAAGGGCGGTATAGTCGCGGTCGGCTGACACGTCTTGAGCGTCTCGCCCTCGTGCGAAACATGGCGCATCTAGAACTCATCGAGCTTGGTGATCTTTTTCGGAGAAGGCTTGGGCTGCTGCAGCCTGAGCGGGCGCTGCTAGAGGAATTGTTGCCCGAGGAGACCGCTTTGGTGAATGATGCGCTTAGTCTGGCCAAAGAGACACATGCCGAGGCTTTGCTTCACCACAGTTGGCGCACTTACTTGTTCGGGGCGTTGCTTGGCCGCCATGCCGGGCTGAACTATGATCCAGAACTGTTGTTTGTCTCGTGTATTCTGCATGATCTGGGAATTGCCTCAGACCGGGACGCGCATCCAGAGGAGTGTTGCTTCGCGGTGAGTGGGGCGGAGCGTGCGTGCGCCCATCTTGCTGCCAAAGGCCATGATACGGAAAAGGTGAACCGGATAGGGGATGCGATGGCCCTTCACCTGAACGCCTATGTTTCAAGCCGCCTTCATGGTGCAGAGGCTCATTTGGTTTCGCGTGGTGCCGTTTGTGACTTGTTCGGCGCAGGTGTCCGGCGGCTGGCGGGAGCGTCAGTAGATGAGATCATGCTTCGCCACCCACGGGAGGGTGTTGTGGATGCTCTCGGGTTTGAAACTTTCCGTCATCTGCCAGGTACTCGCGCTGCGGTCATGACCGCGTTATCCGGTGGCAAGGCGCCCAAAACGCCGTTGGATCGCTATGGCATCTAGCGTAAAGAAAAAAGCCTCGCAGAAACAAAGCTCTGCGAGGCTTCTCTATCAATTTGATTCTGGCATAGAGCTATGCGCTACCCGTTGAAACTGGGGTGTCCTGCCGACTTCCCCATTCGGCCCAGGAGCCATCGTAAACAACGTGGTCTTCGTGGCCGATAAGGGTGAGCCCGAGGGCAATACCGGCAGCGGTTACACCAGACCCGCAGGTGCATACGGCTCGTGTGTTGGCGTTGATACCCGCATCATGAAAGATTTTCTTGAGGTCCTGGGGGGACTTGTAGGCACCATCAATCAACAGCTCGGCAAGCGGAACACTCTTGGCACCTGGCATGTGCCCTGAACGCATACCCTCGCGCGGCTCTGGCTCTTCCGCCGTGAACCGGCCACGGCCACGGGCGTCGACGATCACACCATCGGCACCATTCACCACGTCTTTTACCTGCTCAAGATCATAGACTTTTGAGGTGTCCAGCATGCCTTTCAATGCACCTGGTACAGGGACATCGAGGGTGTCTGAAAGAGGGCGACCTTCGGCACGCCACTTGGGCAGGCCACCGTCGAGAACGTACACCTGCGTCAAACCAAAGATGCGCAACATCCACCAGGCACGGGGCGCTGAGAAAATACCTGCTGCATCATAAAGAACCACAGTCTTGTCGTTTCCAACACCAAGAGCGCTTACTTTCTCGGTGAACTCCGCATCGCTCGGCAGCATGTGCGGGAGATCGGTATTCTGATCGGCGATATCCTCAATGTCGAAGAACTGTGCGCCGGGAATGTGGGCTTCAACAAACTCTTGTTTTGCATCTCGCCCTGATGTTGGCAGATGGAAAGAGGCGTCAAGCACTACAAGATCTGGCCGGGACAGGTTCTCAGCAAGCCAGTTGGTCGTTACCAGTGGGGTTCCGGGCATTGATCAATCCTCCAGTTCTATGCGCACCCGGCGGTTTTGGCGGCCCTTTTTCTCCAGCTTGGAAATTCGGAGACGACCGATCTCGTTGCTGTGAGAAACATGGGTGCCACCGCAGGGTTGCAGGTCTACGTGTTCTCCAATTCTTATGAGGCGAACACGGCCACTGCCAGTCGGTGGTTTTACGCTCATGGTCTTGACGAGATCTGGGTTGGCGTTCAGCTCATCCTCTGTGATCCATTCAAAGGTAACTGGGTGATCCTCGTCCACCAGTGCCTGGAGTTTGGCGGTCAGTTCTTCCTTGTCCAGCGTGGCCTCGGGAATGTCGAAGTCAAGCCGTCCTGTGCCCTCTGAAATTTGCCCGCCAGTTACTGGGTAAGGCAACACAACGGACAGAAGGTGGAGGGCGGTGTGCACCCGCATGTGCTTGTAGCGGCGCTGCCAATCAAGATGCGCAATGAGCCTTTCACCAACCTGTGGCGGTGTTTCACACTCAGCCAGTTGATGTGCAATGACTTCCTTGGTCTCACCATAGAGGGTATTGATGACCTTCAGCTTTCCGCCATTTTCCAGCTCGAAGCTGCCAGAATCGCCAGGTTGCCCTCCGCCGGTTGGGTAGAAACAGGTTCGATCAAGGATGACCAGACCACCGTCTGAAACCGCGGTCACGGTGGCCTCGCAGGAACGCAGGTAAGGTTCATCTCGGAATAAAGGTTCTGTCATGGCTCACCTTGGCAAACGCTTTGAAATCACGAAGAGATTAACGGTTGACGTCAAGTGGTCAATGGAGATGGCTTCAACTGGGCTGTGGTTTGCCTCAAAGAATTGGCGAGAACAGTTTGGCGGCCTGACACAGAATACGGAAAGCATAGCGGCGGCTTCTCAGTTCAGCGAGGCCGGTCTGGCGGGCGTGGTCAAAGTCTGTGCGCAACATGCGGGCGGTGTCGTCAATCATCTTGGCTCCGGTGAACCAGAGAGTGATCTCGAAGTTGATGTTGAAGGACCGGTTGTCAAAGTTGACTGTGCCGACACCTGCAAGCGCATCGTCCACCAGAATGACCTTCTGATGCAGGAAGCCTTTTTGATAGCGATAGACTTTGATGCCGTGGTTGATGAGGTCATCAGCATGGGCATAACTTGCGAGCCAGACCAGCCGGTGGTCCGCCTTTTCGGGCAGCAGAATTCGCACATCGACACCGCGCAGGGCGGCTGCGTAGAGGGCCGTCAGTATCTCGATACCTGGCACGAAGTAGGGACTGACAATCCAGAGGCGTTCGCGGGCACGGGAGATTGTCTCCATAAACGCGATGGCGCAATCCTCCAGCGGATCTGCCGGGCCTGTGGGCATAACCAGAACCGGCTGATTGCCCGGCGTTTCCAGCTCATCAGGAAGAGCCAGATCAATGGGGGCACCCGTGGCCCATTGCCAATCCTCGGCAAACGACAGAGCGGCGGCTATGGTGGCAGGTCCAGAAACCCGAACGTGGGTGTCACGCCAATGCCCAAACTTGGGGGAAAGCCCCAGATACTCCCGGCCGATGTTATGCCCGCCGACCCAACAGGTCTTGGCATCTGTGACGACAACCTTGCGGTGATTGCGGTAGTTCAGACGCATGGGGCCCAGCAGGCGGAGAAGTCTGTGGCGCTTATTGAAGCCGCTCACCTTTATCCCCGCGCGCTGCAGGCGGCCCACATAGTCATATGACAAATTACGGGAGCCCACATCGTCATAAAGGAAGTACACAAGCACGCCCTGGCGGGCTTTCTCCACCATTGCATCGGCCAGCGCCTGACCGACTTCATCATCTTTGACAATGAAAAACTGAACGAGAACAAAGTGTTCAGCCTGCCTGATCCCATCAAGAATGGAGTTCAGCATGGCTTCTCCGTCGATCAGGAGCTTACAGTCATTTCCCTTCAAGAATGGCAGGGGGGTAATGCGGTTGTGAACGGTCCAGGCCTCGTTGGCTTCATAATCAATCAGAGCGCCGTGACGCTTGTTGATGTCTTGCTCAAAGGAGCTGAGGCCGCGCTGGATTTCGCCATAATCGTCAAAGCGTTTCCAAGCGAAAATGAGATACAGAAAAGCAGTGGGGAAGGGTAGGAAGAACAGAGAAAGCAGCCAAGCGATGGTGCCTGAGGACGTGCGGCCCCACATGATTTCTCGGGCTGCACACACCATGGACAGGCCGTACACAAACGCGGTGATAAGGGCAATAATCGTGACGGTGCTAAACAAGGTATCCATGCGATGCAACTCCTGACCGCATGGATAACACATTCATCGGTTTAGGAAAGATCCGAAACCTTGGGTTTTAGACTAAGCTTGCTCGGAGATGAACGGGACGGGAATATCTACCTTGCGTTCCATCCATTTAGGGACGGGCAGTTCCTTAGAGCGCAGGAATTCCGGGTTGAACAGCTTTGACTGATATCGGGTGCCGTAGTCACACAAAATGGTGACAATGGTTTTACCGGGTCCCATTTCTTTTGCCAGTCGAATGGCTCCTGCGACATTGATGCCGGATGAGCCCCCAAGACACAGACCTTCATGCTCGAGAAGGTCAAATACGATCTCAAGTGCTTCTGCATCAGGGATCTGGAAGGGGATATCTACGGGTGCATTTTCCAGATTGGCGGTAATACGCCCCTGACCAATCCCCTCAGTGATGGAAGAGCCCTCGGACTTGAGTTCGCCATTCTTGTAGTAGTTGTAGATCGCCGCTCCCATGGGATCGGCAAGACCAATGGTGATGTCCTTGTTCTTGTCTTTGAGGCCTCTGCCTACGCCTGACAACGTGCCGCCTGTGCCAACGGCACAAATGAAACCGTCAATCTTTCCATCGGTTTGCGCGTAGATCTCTGGGGCGGTCGTAACAATATGGCCGTCTCGGTTGGCGGTGTTGTCAAACTGGTTGGCCCAGATCGCGCCATTGGGTTCTGTCTTGGCCAGTTCCTCTGCGATCCGGCCTGAAACCTTGATGTAGTTGTTGGGATTGCGATAGGGCACCGCAGGCACCTCGATGAGCTGTGCCCCTGCCAGGCGCAGCATATCTTTCTTTTCCTGGCTCTGTGTTTCGGGAATAACAATGACGGTGCGAAAACCGAGCGCGTTGCCCACAAGGGTCAGGCCAATGCCGGTGTTTCCGGCGGTGCCTTCCACGATCACACCGCCCGGTCTCAATCTTCCGGAGTTAATTGCATCTTGAATGATGAAGAGGGCAGCGCGGTCCTTCACCGATTGTCCCGGGTTCATGAACTCTGCTTTTCCGTAGATATCGCAACCTGTTAGCTCGGATGCCTTGCGGAGTTTGATCAGGGGAGTGTTTCCAATGGCGTCAATCACTGAGCTTCGGGCGGTCATGAAAAGCCTCGTTTTACTGGCAATGGCTATAGAACTTTACTCAGAAGCTAAGGGTTTGTGCGATCAGGAACAAGCTACGCCCTGTCAAGATTAGAGTGATCTTGGAAATTTGAACTAATGAGGGTCTGGTTTTTAGGATCAAAATCTCTGGGAAAACAAAAAGAACCCCTGCGGCGAAACAGGGGTTCTATTGAGGAGAGGTCCGGTCTGTTGTTTTTATTAGTTGACCAGTGAGACTAGGGCCTTGCTCACTGTCTCTCCAATTTCACCCGCACGCACCATGAAGGACTGACGATGGATCGGGTGTGGGGCCTTTTCCTGAACGAATTCGACCTGAACGTTGGTTTGCGTCGTTTCATGCGTTTTTTGCGTTACAACGACTTTTTCTGCGTTCGTTTGCAGGCGGGCTTGGTCTTTCGCTACAGTCGGGGCAGTCTTTGCGAGTGGAACCTCAACCTGCATGACAGTTACAACAAGTGCACGGCCATCGGGGAGCAGGTGTGTTTCATTTTCGTTGATCCGGGAATCGTACACGACCTCACCATGGTCATCGATTAACTCGACCCAGATTTGCTTTTCGTTATTAAGCTCCACTTCGCCGACCCAGATGGACAGTTCACTGTCCAGTGGGTCGTCGCTTCCACTGCCGGGGGCGGGGGCAAGGGTTACATCGAGGTAATCCTCCGGCATGGAATAGGTAACGGCGCGATCAGCCTTTGCGGCTTTGTTTGTTATGGTGGTGGCACTCGACGCCGAGGTGTATGCGGCTCCCAATCCCACTCCTGCCACCAGGAGAAAGGCGAGTGCGGCGGTACTCACAAAGCGCTTGGCTTTGATTGGGATCTGGTAGTTCAGATGGGTATTCAACACGTGACCCTCCGCAATTCTTATTTTTAACCGCTAAATTACCGCGGCTTTGCGTTAGGAGAAGCCTAAACAAGTCAGGAATGAAGGCTATAAGACCACGATTGTATAAATATCCCGTTTCGCGCTAGCGTTACTAAACGGTAACCGACGCAATTCTTAACAAATACCTAACGAAATGGATTTATTGCGGAAATTAGCCCGTAATTTCACGTTGTTGATTGTTTGGGATAACGGGGAAAGGCACCTCACGAAAACGTGATCGGCCAAAAACAGTCACAAATTTGTCTGCTGGGTCAAAAAAGTGGCTCCCCGGGCCGGATTCGAACCAGCGACCAAGCGGTTAACAGCCGCTTGCTCTACCACTGAGCTACCGGGGATTACCCAATCATTCTAGCGAATGATTATCTCCATCAAGGAGAGATGCAAACGGGGGAGTGGCTCCCCGGGCCGGATTCGAACCAGCGACCAAGCGGTTAACAGCCGCTTGCTCTACCACTGAGCTACCGGGGATCATTGCGCCTTGTGAGCGCGCCGTCGCCGTTTGCGTGAGGGGGTTTGTATAAAAGCCGGTTCGATTTGCCAAGCCCGTTTTTGCAAAAAATCGGGAGTTTGTGGACAGAACCAACACTTTTGTTGTGAGCGCAGGAAAGGGGCGTTCGAAAAGGGCAGAAAACCGCCATTTGCCAGCGCTGTGAATTATTTAGGTTGTCAAGAGATTGATTGACAAGCGGCATTTGCGCAGTGCTACTTAGTCCCTATCAAAGGCTTCCAGTTCTGTTGTGCGGTTGAGCGGCATTAAGCTCTGCGCGCCTCAGATGAAACGGGAATGCGGCATCACGGGTTAATTACCGTTAACTGACGTGTTGGTGAGCCGCAGCTGCCCCCGCAACTGTGAGCGATTTGGGTTCTTCACCATGTCACTGGCCTTTCGGGCTGGGAAGACGAAGCAACCCCATAAGTCGCGAGCCAGGAGACCGGCTGGAGCTTCCATATCTCTTAACTGCTGTCGGGTGGACGGCAAGGAGCGCCAGACGATGATGTATTGCCGGTCGGGGCTTTGCCCTCGCGCCTTCGCGAATGCTTATATGGCCCTTTATAGAAAGGGCAGCTGATGAGCGATCTGAAAGTTTCTGAAGCTACGACAACCACGCGGCCGCGACACCTGCTGGTAACTGGCGGGGCGCGCTCTGGCAAAAGCAGCTTTGCTGAAAGCTTGATCGAGCGATCGGGGCTGAGCAAGGTCTACATTGCCACGGGACAGGCGTTTGATGCCGAGATGCGCCAGCGTATTGAGCGGCATCAACGCGATCGGGGTGATGGGTGGACCACCATTGAAGAACCAATTGCCTTGAGTGATGTGTTGCTTCGTGAAGCGCGGCCTGATCGGGCGGTGCTGGTGGACTGCCTGACGCTGTGGCTCTCCAATCTCATGCTGGAAGATCGGGACACCAGCGATGCGGCGGCCCAGCTTGGCGCCAGCCTTGGCTTCCTGCGCGGGCCAGTGGTGTTTGTGACCAACGAAGTGGGGCAGGGTATTGTTCCCGAAAATCCGTTGGCGCGGCGCTTTCGCGATGAAGCCGGACGCCTCAATCAGCACATGGCCAGTCTATGTGACCGGGTGGTGCTTGTTGCTGCCGGACAGCCTGTTCAGATCAAACCTTCCTTGCATCCGGAGATCCGTCTGTGACCTATTCCTTTTCTGCTGCCCAACCAAAGATCCCTGCCGTCATTGTGACCGGGTTTCTTGGGGCAGGCAAAACCACCCTCGTGCGCAACCTCTTACAGAATGCCGAGAACATGCGCATTGCGCTGATCGTCAATGAGTTTGGCGAAATGGGATTTGACGGGTCACTTGTAAATGGCTGCGCTGACCCGGACTGCAGCGCCGACGAAGTGGTGGAGCTGGCCAATGGCTGCATTTGCTGCACGGTGGCAGACGACTTTTTGCCAACCATGGAAATGCTCCTGAAGCGTGATCCTGCGCCGGATGCCATCCTAATTGAAACCTCTGGTCTTGCTCTGCCGCAACCATTGGTGCGGGCGTTCAACTGGCCAACGGTGAAGCCAGCGGTGAGCGTGGATGGTGTGGTGACCGTAGTTGATGCTGCGGCTCTTGCTGAAGGGCGCGTTGTGGGAGACGAGGCGGCATTGGATGCCCAGCGCAACGCGGACGAGTCTTTGGACCATGAAAGCCCTGTTGAAGAGCTTTTTGAAGATCAGCTGAAATGCGCGGACCTTGTGGTGATCAACAAGGCGGATCTTGTTGATGAAGACGTGCTTGCCCGTATCAAGGAAAAACTGGGCCAGCGTTTGCGGCCTGCCGTCGAGATGGTGGCAGCGGAAAAGGGAAAGCTGTCTTTGCAAGTGCTGCTGGGCCGGAATGCGCAGGCCGAAGACAACATGGAAGGCCGACAGGCGCATCATGAAACCCACCACCATCATCAGGATGATGATCACGACCACGAACATGACCACGATCATCATCACCATGACCACAGTCACGATGACTTTGTGAGCCATGTGGTGCGCGCGCCGACCTATGGCTCTCTCGGTTCAATTGAACAGAGCGTGGCCAAAGCCATGGCGGTGAAAGGTGTGCTGCGCATCAAAGGCTCGGTTACGGTGGATGGCAAAAAGGCTCCTGCCATGGTGCAGGCGGTCGGCCCTCGTGTTGAGGCATGGTTTGCTGCGGGCACTGAAGGGGCGGGACAGTTGGTTGTCATCGGCCTTGCCGGCTTCGATCAAGCGGCTGTTCTGGAGGCTCTTGGCGCGCAGGAACTGGTCTAACCCATGCATATTCTTGCAGGTCAAGCGCGTGGGATAGACGAGCAGAACGAAGCGGTGGATCTGGAACAGGACCCCGCTGACATTCTGTTTCTTTCCGCGGCGGACACGGAGCTGGCACTGATGACTAGTGCCGTGCAGCAGTGCGCGCCTTGCTACAGTGTGCGGGCGGCCAGTTTTCTGGCGCTTACCCACCCCTATTCGGTGGATCTTTACTGTGAGCGGACTGTTCAGGGTTCAAGGCTTGTGGTGTTGCGCCTGCTGGGCGGGGCGCATTATTGGAACTATGGGCTGGAACAGCTGGAGATGCTGGCCAGACGCGGCGTGATCGACCTGGCCGTGATGCCGGGGGATGACAAGTGGGATGAGGTGCTGGCAGCCCGTTCCAGCTTGCCGGTTGGTGTTGTAAAGCGGCTTTGGCGCTACTTTGTTGAAGGTGGGCCCGCCAATGTGTCCGCAGCGCTTGAGTATGCTGCCAGCTTGAAGGGCCTAAAGCCGGGCCTTGATCCCAACATGGTTGCTGAGCCGCGTCCGCTCCCCAAGTGTGGCTATTACGCCTCTGGCATGGAGTTCCCAACTCTGCGGGAGATCACCGCGCGTTTTGATGGGGAACGACCGGTGGCCGCCTTGGTTTTCTACCGTGCGCTTTATCAAAGCGGAGCGCTGGCTCCTGTCGATGCGCTCATTTCAGCTTTGCAGGCTCAAGGGCTGAACGTGCTGCCGCTCTATGTGAGCAGCTTGAAGGATGCAGAATGCGCCGCTGTCGTGCAGCAGAGCTTTGATGCGGTGAAGCCAAGTGTTGTGCTCAACGCTACAGCGTTTGCACTGAGCAAGGCCGGTGCACAACACTTTGAGACCATTCTTGATGCGCCGGGAGCGCCTGTGCTGCAAGTGGTGTTCTCCTCTATCTCGCAAGGCAGTTGGGCTGAGAGCACGCAAGGACTGTCGCCACGGGACCTTGCCATGCATGTTGTGCTGCCAGAGGTGGATGGCCGGGTACTGACCCGTGCTGTCTCTTTTAAAGAAGATGGCGAGAAGGACGCTTTGACCCAGTGGGCGCCGGTTCGGTTTGCGCCCAAAGACGACCGAATTGCCTATGTGGCTGCGCTTGCGGCCAATTGGGCCAATCTGTCAAAGCTGCCTGAAGGCAAGCGGCGCGTGGCGCTGGTGCTCGCCAATTATCCCAATAAGGATGGTCGCTTGGCCAATGGGGTGGGGTTGGACACTCCGGCATCTTGTGCGGTGCTTCTGGCCGAGATGAAGGCGGCCGGTTATGACGTTGGGAGCGCGCCGCTCTCAAGTGCCGAGCTGATGGCGCTGCTTTCTGAAGGGCCAACCAATGCGCTGGAGGGACGCGGTGCCCGTAGAGCCGGTGAGACGCTGAGCCTTGAGGCTTACATGCGCTGCTTTGCTCAGCTTCCGATGGGCGTGCAAAGGGCTGTTCGAGCGCGCTGGGGGGGGGCGGAGTGCGACCCTTATGTGGCGGAGGGCGAGTTCCGCTTGAGCCTGCATCGATTTGGCAATGTGGTGGTGGGCATTCAGCCAGCACGTGGTTACAACATCGATCCGAAAGCGACCTATCACGACCCGGATCTGGTGCCGCCGCACAACTATTTTGCCTGGTACTTTCATGTGCGTAGCGCGTTTGGTGCTGATGCCGTTGTGCATCTCGGCAAGCACGGCAATCTGGAATGGCTGCCGGGCAAGGCGCTGGCGCTCTCCGAAAGTTGCTTTCCCGAGGCAGTGCTGGGGCCGACGCCCAACATCTATCCGTTTATTGTGAACGATCCGGGAGAAGGGGCGCAAGCCAAGCGGCGCACGGCAGCGGTGATCATTGATCACCTGACGCCGCCGTTGGCGCGGGCGGAAAGCCATGGCGTTGCCAGTGAAATGGAAAACCTGCTGGATGAGTTCTATCAGGCCAGTGGGGTGGACACGCGGCGCTGCGATGTGCTTGCCAAGGAGCTGCTGGATTTGGCGGCCACCCACGGCCTTGATCTGGATATCGGCCTGACCAGCGATATGGACGAGGAAACACGTCTTGCCCGGCTTGATGCCCATCTGTGTGACCTGAAAGAACTCCAGATCCGGGATGGTCTTCATGTCTTTGGGCGCAAACCTGAAGGCCGGCCTTTCGACGAAATGAAGGTGGCATTGCTGCGGGTGCCAAGAGGGCAAAGCGCCAATGATCAGAGTCTGTTACGGGCGCTTTCAAAGGATCTGATTCAAACAGAGTTTGATCCGTTGTCCTGTGATTTTGCTGGGGCCTATACCGGACCCAAACCGGATTTTCTGGCGAAGCTGAGCGGTGATCTTTGGCGGTCCAACGGGGATACGGTGGAGCGGCTGGAGCTGCTTTGCTTGAGGCTGGTCACGGGTGAGTTGCCAGTGCCAGAAGGGTGGCAGGCAACCTCTGCGGTGATGGAAGGTTTTGAGAAAGAGATTCTGCCAAGGCTTGCAAGCTCTTCTGAACGTGAGGTGAGGTCTGCGTTGCGGGCGCTGGGCGGCGGCTTTGTCGAGCCGGGACCATCCGGTGCGCCCTCGCGTGGTCGACCGGACGTGTTGCCGACGGGGCGGAACTTCTATTCGGTGGATGTGCGCGGTGTTCCCACGCAGACCGCATGGCAGATCGGTGCTCGTAGTGCTGAAGCCTTGATGTTGCGCCACTTTCAGGATGAAGGCGAATGGCTGGATACACTGGTGCTTTCCTGCTGGGGAACGGCGAACATGCGCACCGGCGGAGATGACATTGCCCAAGCGCTTGCGTTGATTGGCGCGCGGCCCGTTTGGGAGCCCGGTTCAGGACGGGTGACCGGGTTTGAGGTGGTGCCCTTGTCGGAGCTGCAGCGGCCCCGTGTGGATGTGACGCTTCGGGTCTCCGGTTTCTTCCGTGATGCATTCCCGCAGCTCATGCATCTGTTTGATCAGGCTGTGGGTGAAATTGCGCGGCTGGAGGAACCGGAAGAGGCCAACCCTTTGGCCGCGCATGTGCGCAAGGATGCACTCAAGTTGCGTGCCGAGGGACATGATGAGCAGAGCGCTTGGCAGCGTGCGGCTTTCCGTGTGTTTGGCTCCAAACCCGGCGCTTATGGGGCAGGCCTGCAGGCCTTGATTGATGAGGGCATCTGGTCAGACCGTTCAGACTTTGCTGAGGCTTTTGTGGCATGGGGCGGATATGCCTATGGCGTTGCAAGCGACGGCGTAAATGCGCCAGCGGAGCTTGAAAACCGTCTCGGCGCAGCAAGGGCCGTGGTGCATAATCAGGATAACCGGGAGCATGACCTTCTGGATTCCGATGACTACTACCAGTTTGAAGGCGGGCTTTCGGCCTCCATTGAGAGGTTCAGCGGAAAGGAACCGACGGTTTACCACAACGACCATTCACGGCCCGAGCGGCCTGTCATCCGCACGCTGTCAGAAGAGATTGGGCGCGTGGTGCGGGGTCGGGCGGCAAACCCCAAGTGGATCGCGGGCGTGATGCGCCATGGTTACAAGGGGGCTTTCGAAATGGCTGCCACCCTTGACTACCTGTTTGCCTTTGGCGCGACCACCAACGCGGTGAAAGACCATCACTTTGACCAGTTGCATGAGGCTTACTTTGAAAACGATGAAGTGCTGGCATTCCTGCGCGAAAGCAATCCGGCCGCTCTGAGAGAGATGGCGCTGCGGTTTCAAGAGGCAATCGAACGCGGACTTTGGGTGCCACGACGCAACAGCGTGCATGTGAACCTTAAAGAGATAACGCGCGCCTGATGGCGATACAACACGAAGGGAAACCCCATGGCGGTGAACAAAGAAGACATGAGCGAAGCGGAGCTGGACGCCCGTCACGCTGAAAAGATGCGCAAGAAGAAAGCGGCCCGCGACAAGATCATGGAGACCAAGACCATCGAGAAAGGTCTGGTCATCGTGCATACGGGTAAGGGCAAGGGCAAATCTACCGCCGGGTTCGGTATGGTGTTTCGAACGCTGGGCCACGGTCATCGTGTGGGCGTGGTGCAGTTCGTCAAGGGGCGCATTGAAACGGGTGAGCGCATGGCGTTGGAGCGCTTTGGCGATCAGGTGACCATAAAGCGCATGGGCGAGGGCTTTACCTGGGAAACACAGGATCGCCAGCGAGACATCTTGGCCGCGCGTCAGGCATGGGATGCCGCCAAGGAGCTGATCCTTTCGGGCGACCACAAGCTGGTATTGCTGGATGAGCTGAACATCGTGCTGCGCTATGACTACTTGCCGCTGGGGGAAATCGTGCGCTTCTTGCGCGATGAAAAGCCCGAGGACGTGCATGTGATCGTTACCGGTCGTAATGCCAAAGAGGAGCTGATTGAGATCGCGGATCTGGTGACCGAGATGGCGCAGATCAAGCATCCATTCCGCTCCGGGGTGAAGCCGCAGGAAGGCATTGAGTTCTGACGGGTTCGTGCCGAATGCAGTAAGTTTTCAAGCGACTTTGGGGAAGCTCCCATGGAGGAGCTTTCCTTGTTGCTTGTTGTTCAGCGGTCTTGAACTATTCTACCTTTAAAGCGGCAAGTGCAGCTGATCTTTAGTTTTCCAGGCTATTGCACATATTGTGTTATAAAACACAGTTGGCTAACCTCTCATCGTGGTAAACCCACCCGAATTATTGGATTGAAGCCATTCACTCCGTTGTCGGGCTGCCGGGCGCACTCAACAAAATAACTGCTTTTACTGATGTCAGAGCAAGGGCTCTGCATGGCGAAAAACTGCGGAAACATGCTTTTTGTGACAGTTTTGTGCGCCTCAAGTAATCGTTGTCGAGCAGTGCTGCCCGCTTGATGTAAAAGGTTAAAATTTTAGTGGTTGATTCATCGGTTGGCAGAGCGCCGGAAGACTATTTCTCATTAAAATGGGGATTTGCAACGATTTTATTCCTGTGCGTGGTGCTGGGAACGTCTGCGTTGGCGGCCTATACTTCCCCTCAGACATGGTGGGGTGCGCTGGAAGAAAACGGGCCGGTTGAATTACTGAGTGTTGTATTGTGGCTGTGCGTGTCACTGGCCGTGTTGAGCCGGTGCAAGCTGGACACGATCGGAACGTCTGTCATGGTGACATTCGTGGCTTTTGCGGCGCGCGAGGCGGACCTGCACAAGGCATTTTCCTCCGACAGCTTCTTCAAGCTGCGGTTCTACACCTCTGGCGAGTTTGGGCTCGAACAAGTGCTGTTTGGCATTGTCGCGGTCGTTTTGATGGCGGTGATTGCCATTTCCGTCTTTGCCTTGTTTCGCTTCATATTCCTGCGTGGGGGCTGGCGTACAGCATTTGGTCAGGTGATGGTTGTGGGGGCGGGGTTGCTCCTCGCAACGAAAGCGGCGGACAGGCTGCCATCCATTCTGCGCGTGGACTATGACCTACAGATCGGGCCAGAAATTGCTGCGGCTCTGCGGGCATTTGAGGAAACCGGCGAGCTGATGGTTTCCTTCCTGTTCCTTGTGGCGTTTGCCTGGTTCAACAAGACGGCAAGGTTCAATGGCCGGCCGCTCCGATCCGGCCAGTAACCGGCTCTTTCTCACGGGCTTTCAGGAAAAGGGTTGTGCTGGGCGAGGCTCGGCACAATCGAGCGAACTCAACGCCGGAATTATGGGTTCGCGTTTGCAGACCTTTTGGAATAAGGCATTGAATATTCATGGCAGTTGTCAGACCATAGGCCTCCAACGAGGCGGGAAGACCCATGAAACTGTTTGATGCCAGACTGCGAAACATGAGTGAAAAGCATGCTGATCTTGTTCGGCGCTATGAGCTGTGGCGAACCGTGATTGAGTTTCTTGCTGCGCTGCTGTTCGTCATCGGTAGCGTCTTGTTCTTTTTCGACAGGCTTGTTTTTGCCGGAACCTGGTTGTTTCTCCTCGGTTCCCTCCTGTTTGGGGTGCGCCCAACCATTCGCTTGCTGTTGGAATTGCATCTGACGCGCTTGCCGGTGCCACAAGAGTTCCGGCCTTATGGTGCTGAACCGGAAACACAAAGCTGATGGGTGCCTCAGGTAAACGCCAAGCAGCGGTGATGATCCAAGGCACGGGCTCCAATGTGGGCAAGAGCGTGATTGTGGCGGGCTTGGCACGCGTGTTCGCCCGCCGGGGCCTCAGGGTTCTCCCATTCAAACCGCAGAACATGTCCAACAATGCAGCCGTAACTGCCGAGGGCGGCGAGATTGGCCGCGCTCAGGCTCTGCAGGCCTTTGGTGCGCGAGTTGCGCCTTCCATACACATGAACCCGGTGCTCTTGAAGCCGGAGAGCGACAGCGGATCGCAGATCATCGTACAGGGTAAGCGCTTTGGGACCTTGAAAGCGCGTGAGTTCGGAAAGCAGAAAGGGACATTGTTTCCCTATGTTCAAGAGAGCTTTGAGCATCTTGAGCGGGACGCCGACCTGATCCTGGTGGAGGGCGCGGGGTCTCCGGCTGAGATCAACTTGCGGGCTGGCGACATCGCAAACATGGGCTTTGCGGAGGCCTTGGATGTACCGGTGATCTTTGCCGGTGACATTGATCGGGGCGGGGTGATTGCCTCTGTCGTTGGCACATCTGTGGTGATTGAACCTTCTGAGCGCAGGCGCATAAAAGCGTTTTTCATCAATAAGTTTAGAGGGGACCCTTCACTTTTTGATTCCGGTTTGACAGAGATTGAAAACCGCAGTGGCTGGCCGAGCCTTGGTGTGGTGCCCTGGTTTCAAAAGGCGGGTGATCTGCCGGAAGAAGATGCGCTTGGCCTTGATGACAAGCGCGGGCAGGGAAAACTCAAAGTGGTGGTGCCGGTGATCAGCCGCATTGCCAACTTTGATGATCTTGATCCCCTTCGGCTTGAAGAGGATGTGACGCTCCGCCTGATCTATCCGGGCGAAGCACTGCCGGGGGATGCTGATCTTGTTTTGCTGCCGGGTACCAAGTCCACCATGGGGGATCTTGCATTCTTGCGGGCCCAAGGCTGGCACATTGACATTGCTGCCCATGTGCGCCGTGGAGGCCGGGTCCTCGGCATTTGTGGGGGCTATCAGATGCTTGGGCGGACAATCAGTGATCCGAATGGCATTGAAGGGCCTGCGGGCACTATTGACGGGCTTGGCCTGCTTGATGTGGAGACAGTGCTTACAGCGGAGAAGCACGTGGTGGCTCAGACAGGTACGCACCTTTCTAGCGGTGAGGCGGTGTCGGGCTATGAGATCCATATTGGACGGACGGCGGGGCGTGATTGCGCGCGGCCATTCTTGACCCTGGGCGGTCACGAGGATGGCGCGCAATCTGCTGACGGGCAGGTTGCTGGCACATACTTGCATGGCCTGTTTGGTTCAGATGGTTTTCGCGCAGCGTTCTTGAAAGGCTTTGGTGCCCGCTCCACGCTTGGGTATTCGGCCAAGGTGGAGCTGGCGATGGAGGCACTGGCTGATCATCTGGAAGAGCATCTTGACTGCGACCGCATTCTTGAAATTGCTCGGTCGCGTGTGGGTTAGGAACGCTTCCAGACCAAGAACTGATTGTTGGCGGGCATGGCGTGATCGGCAACAAGGGTAAGGCCAATGGCCTCGGCAAGGGCGTTGACCGCTTCGAAATCACGAATGCCGCCGCCGGGATACGTTTCCTTCAGCCAGCCATCAAATTGCTCGTTGCTTTGCGTTGTAAACGCGCCCTCGTATTTGTAGGGGCCATACAAAAACAGGTGGCCGCCAGATTTCAACGTGCCATCGACACCTTGGAAGAATGCTTCAACCAGGTCCCAAGAGATCACATGGAGGCAATTGCAGGCGTAGAGCGCGTCAAAGTGTTGCTGGAAGAGGGCACTCTGGGTGCTCCAAGGCAGAGCGGAGATGTCAAGCGCGCGCGGGCTCATAAGGTTCTCTGGTTGCCCTTCCAGCTCGAAACGGGCGGAAATGCCCTGCAGGTGGTGAGGCAAGTCCGTGGGCTGCCAATTGATTGCTGGCATGGCCTTGGAAAAGTGGAGAGCGTGCTGGCCGGTGCCACTGGCAACTTCCAGAACTGTCGACCCTTCTGGCAAGTGCTTCAGAAGCTTCTCCAGAATGAAGCCCTTGTTGTTGTCGGCGGCTTTGTTGAATGGCAGCACGTTTGTTTCCTCAAGCGGTTGGTGCGGAAGAGATCTTGCTGCCAAGATAAGCGCTTATGCGCTTCAAACAATGGGCTGGAGACCGAACGTCAGTGCGGCTTGATGAAGGTTTTTGAGCCATCAACATAGAACCTGACGTGGTTAGAGGGGAATGGACAGGGCCGCCAGAGCCAGTACCTGCACACCGCAGGCAAAGAACATGACCTTGAGCGCCTTGGTGATGTCTTCATGGCTGGCGGACTTGCGGCCCATGTCGTTCATGTAGGGGGCGTCAACCGAGTAGGCTGCGTAGTGACGTGGCCCTGCCAGTGCGATACCCAATGCGCCCGCCATGGCGGCTTCTGGCCAGCCGGCGTTGGGAGAGCGATGCTGCCCGGCGTCACTCATCATCACGGAGAGGGCCTTTTTTGGCGCGGTGCCAACGGCAAAGGCGCCGACGCAGATGAGCAAGCCTGCAAGGCGTGAGGCGGGCAGATTGACAAGGTCATCCAAACGGGCGCTGGCCCAGCCGAACTCCTGATAGCGCTCTGTCTTGTGGCCGATCATGCTGTCGGCGGTGTTGATGGCTTTATAGGCCAAAATGCCCGGTAGCCCCAAAAGGGCGAACCAGAAAACGGGGGCAACCACGCCATCGGAGAAGTTTTCAGCGCATGATTCAATGGCGGCACGGGAGACGCCAGATTCGTCCAGCGCCTGCGGGTTGCGGCCCACAATCCGTGAGACAGCGGCGCGCCCCGCCTCCAGCCCGTTGGTGCGCAGGGCATCGCGCACGGCGGCAACATGTTCGTAAAGGCTTTTCTGGGCGATAAGGATCGCGCCCAGCGCGGCGATGAGAACCTCGCCGAAGGGAATTTCTTCCAGCAGGTCTTGCATGATGTAGCCAATGGCAAGGGCACCCACAGTGAGAGAACCGGTAAGCAGCAGGCCATTGAGACGGCGCACCTGAGACGACAGATCGTTGGTGTTCAGGCGCTTGTCGGTCCAGTCAATCGCCTTGCCAATGACGGTGACCGGATGGGGGAACCGTTTCCAAAGCCAATCCGGGTCGCCCAGAAGGGCGTCCAGAAGCAACGCGAGCACCACGATCCAGAGCATATGGTCGAAGAAGATCATGGGGAGCGGTCCTCAAGGTTTGTAGCTGGTCAGGGCAGTTTCCAGGCGCTGCCAATGGGTTTGTGAAGCAGGGTGGCCCAGGCGCAGCCACGTCTTTGAATAGTCGAAGTGCCGCGTCCAGATGTGCTGGGCGGCCAAGTGGGCATGAAGGGCCTCGGCATCTACCCCAGAAATGAGCGAGAAGAGCGGCGTTCCTCCCTCGCGCACCATACCGCAGGATGCAACCAGTTTTTCAAGGCGCTGTGCTCCCGCAACAAGCTTGGTCCGCATCTCCCGGCGCCAGATGTTATCTCCAAGCGCTGCCGTGCCGATCTTCAGCGCTGGGCCAGAGACAGCCCATGTGCCCAACCTTTCCTTCATGGCATCACACAGAGGGTGAGAACCAATCATGAAGCCCAGACGCAAACCCGCCAAGCCATAGAATTTACCAAAGGAGCGCAGTACCACCACTGGCAGGTCGGTGAGGTGAGGGAGCAAGCTGGCCTTTTCCAGGCAATCGGCAAAGGCTTCATCGACAATGAGCAGACCGCCGCGCGCCTTCAGCTGTTGTGCAGTGGCGAGGAGCGCCTCAGAACCATAGAGCGTGCCGGTGGGGTTGTTTGGGTTGACAACAACCGCCACGCGCGCTGCCTGCGGGAGGTGCTCAAGTGAGGGGGCTTTCATAACCGTGTGTCCGGCACTCGCCCAGCTTTCCTCATGGGGGGCGTAGGTGGGAGACAAAATGGCTACGGTGGTGCGCTCGACCAGATAAGGGAGCTGCGAGATGAGGGCCTGTGTGCCCGGCGCGGCGACCATGACAAGGTGGCTTGGAACCTCATAGGCGCGACGTGCGGCGGCAATCAGATCGCTTTCCGCCTTGGAGGTGGGAAGGCTGGCCCAGTCTGCCTGCGCAAGGTTGCCAGCGGTGGGATAGGCATGCGGGTTGATGCCGGTGGAAAGATCCATCCAGCCTTGTTCCGTCCCACCGAAGCGGGCGATGGCCTCGCTCAAATCACCGCCATGACGCATTGATAGTCTCCTTGTGGCCGACCCGTTGGGTTTAGCGCAAATACCGTTAAATCCCTAGCACGTAGCTTGTGATTGGCGGGGATTACCAGTGCTGGGAGGAAGGGGTAAAGGGGCCTTGGTCGCATTCCAGACTTGACCTGAAGGGGGGAATGGCTTCATAGAACATATAGAGAACAAAAAGCCGCTTTCGCCAAGACTGATGGAACCCAAAAGGCACCATGACCTCACGCCGACCGCAAAGACCGATGGATTTCGACCGGGAAGATCTGCTCAAGCAGCTTGGTGCCATTCGCCAGCAACTCATTGAAGTGCGCACCACGTTGCGGCCGCGTTCCGGCCTTGCGCGCTGCGTTGACGGGGTGGTGGACGAGATCGATGAGCTGGCCTTGGTGCTGACGGGAAAGCGGGAGTATTTCCATGCGCCCGGCGCGGCGGCGCAAATGCGCGGCAAGTGATTGTTTGAAAGGCTGCGCTAAGCTTTCAGCGGGGTTTTGGTTGACAGGGAGGGCGTTAGACCTTTTCCTTGGCGTTGGCAGGTGGCCGAAAACCTGCCCAACAAAACAGGCCTTGCTGCTTGGAGGTTAGAGCGCTGGGCCAGACTCCGAAAAGGAGCGCGCAACGCCATGCCTCAAAGTTCCATTAGCGCACCGGTTGCCGCACTGGCGGTAGTGTGCAGCCCTCTTGTTTCCGCCGCCCGCGAGCCAGGCCTGAGTGAGGCCCACTGCGAGGCTGTGAAGCAAACGATTCTCAACTGGACGCAGGTTCTTCTCAAGAACGATTTTGATACGTGGCGCGGCTATTGGTGTGAGGAAGCCCTTCAGATGGCACCGCACCTTAAAAGGCTGATTGGCCTTACAGCGATGGAGCGGCTGTTCAAAAACAAGGCCCACTGTGACCATCGGCTCTTTGAACTTACCGATTGGGCCGTTACAGGGCGTGGGGAGCTTGCCATCGCTACCAATCAACTGACATGGGCCGATGTCTGCGGTGAAACCCAAACCGTGAAGCAGGTTATCGTGTTGCGCGGGACACAAGAGGACGGTTGGAAAGTGGTGGCTCTGTCCTTTGGTGAGGTGAAAGCGGGCAGCGGCTTTACCTTTTGAACACCACAACGGCGAAAACAGCCTCACGCCATGAACCTTGAGGGCGTCATCGGAGGACGCGCAGGGGCAGGTCGTCTGCTTTTGTTGCCCGATGATGAAGGGAACATGCCGTGATTTTTCGCCGGTTCAAGCAGTATGCCGCGGTCGCCACCGTCGGTGGCAGTATCATGGTGTACGCCGCTCTTGAAGGCCCCCCCCTCGTGACAATGGCGCTTGAATCTGTTGCTGTCGCCGGGCTTTTCGGTATGGCGCAAAATGTTTTACCGCAAGACGCACAGGAGGATGGCCGCGAGATCCTGAAGGACATGCTTCGCCTTGCCGCGCAGGTGGAGGGCGACGATGACGATGCGCTGGCGGACCTTGAAGCGCACGGCGAGAAGCTTGCCTTGTGGTTGGTGAGCAAAGAGGGGCGCAAGGCTGGCGGAAAACTGCTGCATTGCCTGAGTGCAAGCACCCAAAAACACCCAGAGACGTCACCCTAGAGCGGCGGCATGCCACAAAGAGTGATTGACGCTGCGTAATCTGACGCCATAGTGTCAAACCATCCTGAAATACTCATGCAAATCTGCGTGAGGCAAAACAATGAAGAACATGGATGGCGCACACCAGACGGAACAGTCCAGCAGTATTGGTGTCTGGGTGGTCTTGCCAAAGGCGGCGAGCGAAAGCCTCTGTTTCCGAACGATCAGCAAGGGCGCGCGCGCTCGTGGCGGCTCAAGGCAGGGGTGAATCATGGATGTGAAAGCGCCCCTTGGCCCTGCGGTGCTCTGCGAGTGGTTTGCTGGCGTGTTCTTTAGGGAGTTGAGCCTGGAGCAGATGCAGATTTATGGGCGGGGCGGGTTCAAGGACCTTGCTGCTGAACTGGAAAAAGCCATCGGACTGCCAAGCGCTGGGCCGCTTGAGGAAATCAAGGGTGATATAAAGCGGTGGCAGCACTCCCCCTCAGCAGAGCTGGAGCTTGCAACGGACTTCGCATCACTGTTTCTGGCAAGCGGGCCGGGCGCGCCGTTGCCTTATGCGTCCTACTACACAACCAAGGGGCGGTGCCTGTTTGACGCGCCTCACGAACGCATGCTGGAACGGCTGGAGACGGCTGGCCTTGCCATGCTGGGAGAATGCAGGGAACCTGCAGACCATCTTTCCTTGCAGCTGAGCTATTTGGCGGAGCTTTATGCCTCAGATCAGCCCCTCGAAGCGCCGGGGGCGTTCATTGCCTCTGAGATGATGGAGTGGGTGCCGCTGTTCACGGGCGATGTTGCCCGCACGCCGACAAAGTTTGGCTTCCACAAGGCCAGCTTGAAGCTGCTGAATGCTTTCCTGAAGCAGGAAGTGTAAGCGATTGGGCAAGATGCGGCCTTTGGCGGAACGTTGTTCCGATTATGCCTTAGGTCAAAGCTTCTAGCAGAAAATTTTTCTAATAATCTGAGTTGGCCAATTGGATTCTTCGGTTATCTCTGAGTGCGGTTCGAAGCAATACGGGGTGCCTTTGAACATGCATGAGGTTTGCAAAATGAATATCGTAGAAACGGCTGACATGTGGGTCATAAGCGCAAAGAAACGCTTGTGTATTCACGATATCAAGGATGTGTCTCCGGGCCTTACTGCGCAGATCGAAGCAGAGATCGACCGGTTCGGTCTTGAGGTGGCTGGGCCTTGGGTGTTCATCTCTCACAACCTGCCAGAGAACGGGCGGGAGCTGTTTGACTGGGAGATGTGCCGACCAATCAGGAAACCGGCGCGGTATGACGGGGCGCTCACTGTGAGGCGGTTGGAGCCGGTGATGGCGGCCTCAACGCGCTATCAGGGCACCATGCAGGGCCTGTTTACCAAGGGCTACGGGCCGCTCTTGAAGGACATTTCGTTCTCGCGCCATGTGATCTCGGGTGAGAGCCGGGAGGTCTATCACAGTTGGAGCGGGCAAAAGGGGCCTTACCACGAAATCGAGATCCAGTTCGTGCTCTCCTACTAAACGGGCGATGGCGTACTGGGTGGCAACGGAGAGGAGATAAAGGGGCAGGGCCCCTTCATCTATCGTGATCAGTGACCTTTACAGGAAGGAAAAATCATCCTGATGCAAGTCAGCGATGTTTACATCTTTGAGGGTGATTGAACTGTCCCCATCGATTGTGATCACAGTATTGGCACCTTGATCTTCGGCTGCCGCGATGAGGGCAGTGAAGTCGGTGAACATTGAGCTGTCGATCTCAATCAAATCCTCGGAACCTGCTCCGGCGACAAAATCTGTAATCACATCGTGTCCAGCTTCGTCAGACGCAAACAGGAACGTGTCGTTGCCTTCACCGCCAGTCAAAGTATCGCTGCCAAGCCCGGCATCTATTATGTCGTTGCCGCCATTTCCGACAATGACATCGTCCGCGTTACCACCCAGAAGGCTTTCCGCAGAATCGCTTCCGATAACTTCGAGAGGCGCACTATCGAAAGTCTCAATGACAGGCGGCGTCTCTGACGGCTCATAGACTGTCCCATCCGGCCCAACGTAGTTGCCATCTGCATCTGGTGTGAAGATGTAAATTGAGCCTGAATCCTTCCCTTTGTCGTCGTCATACCTTGCGCTCACGACGACTACACCGTCTTCATTGATGGAGACTGATGAACCGAAAGCATCAAAAGGATCGCCATTGATACCATCAAACGCTCTCAGAACAATCTGCTTGTATCCATTGTTGTCATCGGGAACAAAGATCGAGGCTACATCATTGGAGCTTGCCACGATGACCCCTCCGGAGTTCACATCTAGGTCGTAATTGGCACTTGCAATTCCGCTAAGCTTGGTCACCGAATAATTGCCAACATCATCAGGCTTATAAACGTAGACCGACTGGTTTGTACCAACGACTATTGTACCGTCGTTCAGTGCCTCGCCATTACAGGCGATCGAACTTCCAGCCTCAGGCAAACGTAAGCGCATTTCAGCATACTGCCCTTCAGCGTTTGGTGTGAAAACCCGCGCCAGATTATTTGGGCCATCCTTTATGTATTGTGCCGAGGTTATGATAGTCCCGTTTTCATTCATGTCCATAAAGCCGCCGAAGCCGAGGTGTCCGCCGCGAAACGAAGAAACGAGCTTGGTTTCGATGTAGTCACCCTCACCATTTGGCGTGTAAACATAGATCTTGTCGGAGTTAGTAGACACCGCTATAACGCCTGCTTCGGTCATGGAAAGGCCGCGAACGCCAATAGCATCTCCCGTGCGGCCATCGGAAGGTGTTAGTTTTGTGGATGTATAACTGCCAGTTTCGTCAGGTATGAAAACGTAGATCGATCCAGAGGATACTCCATTAACCGTATCGCCACTCGCTGCTACAGCTATTGTCCCGGTGCTGTTTACTGCAGTGCGAACACCAAACCAGTCACTCGCTGCTCGGTCAGCCGCAATCAACTTGTTTTCTGTGTAGTCACCGTCGCTTGTTGGCGTGTATACGTAAATGGAACCTCTTTTTCCATCATCGCTCGGCGATCCAACAACAACAACGCCACTGTCGTTAATTTGCGCATCCCTGCCGAACATGTCGCCTGTAGTTGCGTCAGAGGCGACAATCTTGGCGGGGCTTGCTGCACTCTCACTCTCGCCTTGGATGGTCACGGTCACTGTTTCAGTGGAACTTGATCCATGATTGTCTGTCACAGTGTATGTGAATGTGTCGGTGGCCAGTTCTCCGTGATTCAAGGCATCGAACTTGCCGTTTGGATCATATGAAAACGTACCATCTTCTTTGATTGTCACCGTTCCAAGTGTGCCCGTGGTGTCAACTTGCAAACTGTGGCTATCGTTGGTGTCGGGGTCAGTGAAGCTAGGCGCAATGTTGATTGCTGTTTGTTCGTCTGTCTGCGGTGCTAAGGCCACCGCTACTGGACCATCGTTTCGGCCGGTCAGTGTTATTGTAACTGTGGAAGTTGAGCTTTCGCCAAAAGCGTCTGCTACTGTGTAGGAGAAAGTTTCGATCGCGGTCTCACCTGCTGCGAGATGGTCGAACGCGGTTCCGGGATCATATTGGAACATGTCATCTGATGTAACTATGCCCGTTCCAAGCATTCCTTCGGTGTTTAGAACAAGTGTGTGAAAGTCTGCCAGATCAAGGTCTTCAAAAAAAAACGCGGATTGTAGCTGCGCCATTCTCGTCTGTTTGAACTGCCACAGGATAGGTTTTAGGGGCGTTGTTTAGCATTGCCTAAACTCCAAGAGATTATTGCCGAGGCACCCTAAGGTTGCGTGGCTTGCGCGGAGCTTTACTTGAGTATGCAGGCATCACATGGAGAGGCAGTCCCGATAGCAGGCTGATCAGTTTTGCCGTTTAGTCATACGCCAAAGCTCAATGACCATAGGTCAGAGCATGACTGATTGATCAGCAAAAAATTAAGGGGAGAAGAGTGGAGGCCTCTGCCGGAATCGAACCGGCGTACACGGATTTGCAATCCGCTGCGTCACCACTCCGCCAAGAGGCCGCCGTTGTGGTGTGGAGTGGCTTTTCTGACATTTGGCGGAGATAGTCAAGCGTCCATCAGAAAATATCGCCCCAGAATTGTGAAAAACCTACGGGGCTCAGGGGTTTTACGGCGTTTGTTGCAGCGGTGTGACGTCGGGTTTTGTTATGGCGGCGATGGCTGCGAGGGCTTGCAAAAAACTTATCCCCCTAACTGGGGCGACAGGCACAGTGGAGGGCATCGGTTTCATTCTCAGCGGGGCTTGGTCATGTCTTCTTCTGCGCGCCTTGGTTTGCCTTTCATCGCGTCCTCTCAGGCGCAAAAGCATGTCACTCACAATGAGGCGCTGTTTCGGCTTGACCAACTGGTCTCCTGCGCGGTGGAACGGCGCGACCTGAGCGCGCCACCAAGCGCCCTGGAGGGGCAGGGCTTCATTGTGTCGGCCAATCCCGTGGATGCTTGGGCAGGGCGCGAGGGGCAGCTTGCTTTCTTTGTTGACGGGGCGTGGTCCCTGCTGGCCCCGGTCGAGGGCCAGCTGGTTTACATCGCCGCAGAAGAAGCGCTTGCCGTTTATGGCAGGGAAGGCTGGACGATCATCAGCGCGCCTGCGGGCCTTGGCGGCATTTTGAGCGTTGGTGGTGGCGGAGGAACCAATCTCGGGGTTGGGGGGGATGGGCCTGCGGAGCGGCTTCAGGTGTTCGGCAACAGCATTGTCGCAACGGCTCCCGCAGGGGCGCATTCGGGCTTCCATGTGGTGGAGGAGCTTCTCTCCGACCTTTCAGGCAGTGTGGTGGAGACGTCAATCCAGTTTCCGGACAGAGCCATCGTGCTTTGCGTTTCAACGCGCACCGTAACCGCGGTGAGCGGTGCATCCTCGTATGACTGTGGCATTAGCGGGGAGACATCCAAGTTCGGTGGTTCATTGGGCGCTGCAGAAGGCGCGACCAATGCAGGGGTGATTGGCCCACAAGCCGTCTACAGCCCCACACGGGTGAGACTGACGGCAAACGGCGGCAGCTTTACGGGCGGGGCCGTTCGCGTGGCGCTGCACTACTTTTTGCCGCAGGTGCCGCTAGCCTGACGGTCCGGCTGCGTCGCTCTGTCCTGCAGTGGTTACCGACGAAAGAGAGGGGCATATTGGTAAAAACGCTTCATTTTTGGCAGTGCGCGTGCTTGTATTTGCGTGCATGGGGCGATATGCACCTACCAGCTTATCCGATTTGAAAATGAGGACGTTATGGCCGACTACGTGCAGTCCAGAACCCGCATGGTCGATAATCAACTTCGCACCAATGACATTACAGATCTCCGCATTCTGGATGCTATGGGGGAAGTGCCTCGCGAGACTTTCGTGCCGGAAGAGCAGAAGTCCATCGCCTATATCGATGAAGACATCCCCATGAACGGTGCTGGCCTGCGCAAGATGCTGAAGCCGCACATTCTGGGCAAGCTGCTGCAGCTGGCAAGCATCGCAAAAGATGATGTGGTGCTGGTGGTTGGCGCTGGCACGGGCTACAGCGTGGCGATTGCGTCCAAGCTCTGCGATTCCGTGGTGGGCGTTGAGCAGGACGAGGCCATGGCCGCCGAAGCTTCTACCATTCTTGCCGATCTGGGCATCGAAAACGCTGCCGTGATCGATGGCGAGATGCGCCAGGGGTACGCCTCGGACGCGCCATACGATGTGATTGTGATCGACGGGTCGGTCGAATCGATTCCTTCTGCGCTTTTTGACCAGCTTAAAAACGATGGTCGTCTGGTGGCAATCGAGCAGTCTGGGCCAACAGGCGAGGCGAATATCTACTACAAGACACAGGAAACTGTGAGTTCTCGATTTGCCTTCAATGCCAGTGGCGCCCCTCTGCCGGGTTTCGAGAAGCCAAAGAGCTTTACATTTTAACGGAGTAGAATCTGCGGAGGGGACCAAAACCCGCAGATTTACAGTTAATGCTTTGTAAAGAAATCGCGACGCATCCTTGCGAAAGTCGTGGAGAAGCGGACATCCTGTAGTTTGCGTGAAGTCCGACTCGTGCAAATCAAGTACAAACAGTGTTCGACCTGTAAGTTTTGCCAAAAACTTCGCGATTGTTGCTCGTTCGCCTCAGCACTTGTTTTTTTTGCGGAATTCGAGTGTCCTCGGGTTCCAGACCGCGGATGTGAACAGTATACGTTGGTCGCAGGTGTTGGAATTAATTGGTTCGAGGCAGCGGTAAAGCGTTGCACCTGACTTGAGGCTGTAAAAGTGATTTCTAAACGACTTCTGGCGACAGTAGCAGGCGCGTGTTTGATGGTTTCGGCATCTGCCGTACATGCGCAATCCATTCGCGACGCACTGTCCGCTACATACCAAAACAATCCGACACTCAACGCCGCTCGCGCTCAGCTGCGTGGCGTAGATGAAAACGTACCTCAGGCTCTGGCCGGTTGGCGTCCATCCATCACCGGCTCTGCGGCTGTAGGCATGGTCAACCAGTCTGATCAGGGCTTCACGGGTGGCGGTTTCTCCGACACGACGGTCGCCGTTCAGGTGGTTCAGCCGTTGTTTCGCGGTTTCCGAACAGTGAACTCAACCCGGCAGGCGGAAGCGATTGTGCGGGCACAGCGGGAAGACCTGCGTGTGACCGAGCAGACCGCCTTGTTGCAGGCCGCAACGGCGTACATGGACGTGATCCGGGATACCGGTATCGTGGCGCTGCGCCGGAGTGACTTGAAGTTCCAGGAAGAGCTTGTGCGGGCCTCCAAGGACCGCTTCAGCGTGGGTGAGGGCACTCGTACAGATGTTGCGCAGGCGGAAGCCGGGCGCGCGCGTTCTCAGTCCGCTTTGAACACCGCACTGGCGAATCTGAATACAAGCCGCGCGGTTTTCCGTCAGGTGATTGGTGTCGATCCAAAGAACCTGAACCCACGTTCCAACGTTGCCAGCCTCTTGCCGAAGTCTGTGAGTCAGGCAATTGCGGTCGGTCAGGAAGAGCATCCTTCCATCATGTCGGCGCTTCACTTCGTTGATGCCGGTATCTTTGCGGTCAAGACTGCGGAAGGCACCTTGCTGCCAACGGTGAACGTGGAGGGTAATCTTTCAAGCAATTACCGCAGCTCCAATGGTCGTTCATTAGGTGGCAACGGCACCACCAATACGGCGTCCATCTTCGGCCGCGTGACTGTGCCAATCTATCAGCAGGGTACCGAGTACTCCGCGATCCGTCAGGCCAAGGAAGAACTCGGCCAGACCGAGATTCTGGTTGACGTGGCACGCGACACGGTGCGCGCGCAGGCGATCTCTTCTTGGGGCCAGCTGAACGCATCGGAAGCATCGATCACTGCAGCTCAGGCTGAAGTGGCTGCTGCGACGCTGGCATTGGAAGGTGTTGTTGAAGAGCAGCGCGTTGGTCAGCGGACCACACTTGATGTTCTCGACTCGCAGAGCGATCTGGTAGATGCGCGTGTGACCCTGATTACCGCACAGCGCGACAAGGTTGTTGCAGCCTACGCACTCCTAAGCTCTGTTGGCCGCCTGAACTACACCCACCTTGGGCTGACCGTGCCGCAGTATGATCCGCGAGAGCACTATAACGCGGTGCGTGACAAGTGGATCGGCTTACGTACGCCGGATGGCCGCTAAGGGCTAATTGATCTCAATTGAGATGAGGGGGGCGTAAGCTCCCCTTTTTCTTTTGGAAAACCTTGAGTAATCCTCGGGTTTTCTGTGGGCAGAGAAGCTTTGAACTCTGTCGCGTGGTGTTCATCAAGGGTCTATATCCCTTAATATTAATTGATGATTAATTGTTGGCGCTCGAGTCGTATGTTGCAACTTCGAGCCATGTTTTCTCACGGAACGAGGGGGATGCCATGGGAGAAGCTTCGAAGACCCAAGAGCCTTCCATGGAGGAGATTTTGAGCTCTATTCGAAAGATTATATCTGAAGAAGAGACAGACTCCGGAGCTGGTGATATGGATTTGGAAGAGGGCAAGGATCTGTCTCAGGACGATCTGGACAAGCTCTTTGATTCCCCGGGTGGTTTTGGTTCAGACGATGATGAACCGGAACAGGAAGTGGATTCGGTTGATGATGTTCTCGAGCTGACCGAAGACGCGGCTGTTGAGGAAGAAAAGCCGGAGATGGACCTGGTAAAGGGCATGCCGGAAACTGCGGATGATGATCGCGGTGATATTTCCTTCGACGGTGCGCCGGAAGTGGATGCCGATGACATTCTGGAAACCGTTGAGCAGAAGGTAGAGGCGGCTGCGCCAACACTGCTTTCTGAAAGCGCCAATCAGGCAGTTTCCTCTGCCTTCAATGGGTTGGCGAACACCGTGCTCTCTCAGAATGCACGAACCCTTGATGATCTTGTTGCGGATATGCTGCGCCCCATGCTGAAATCATGGCTGGATCAGCACCTTCCCGATATGGTAGAGCGTCTCGTGAAACAGGAGATCGAAAGGATCTCCCGCGGTCGCTAATCAGGCAAAAACGAAATGACCTGAAAGCGCTGCCGGCCGGTGGCGCTTTTTTATTGCGATGGGAGTTGGCTTTACCGGCTTACACCGGTTGACTTCGGAACTGGCTTCCGATTTACACCATGCAGACCCCGCAAGTGGAAGAAAAGAAGTATGCTGGATAAAACCTATGAGGCGGCCTCTGTTGAGCCGCGGATTTACGAGACCTGGGAAAATGCAGGTGCTTTCAAGGCCGGAGCAGGAGCAGACGACGGTGCTGCGACCTATTCCATCGTGATTCCGCCGCCCAATGTGACAGGCTCACTTCATATGGGCCACGCACTGAACAACACTCTTCAGGACATCATGGTTCGCTACCAGCGCATGCGCGGTCGCGACGTTCTGTGGCAGCCGGGTATGGACCACGCTGGCATTGCAACGCAGATGGTTGTTGAGCGTCAATTGGCTGCCAATGGCGAGCCTTCTCGCCGCGATCTGGGCCGTGAAGGTTTCATTGAACGCGTTTGGCAGTGGAAAGATGAATCCGGCGGGATGATCTTCAATCAGCTCAAGCGTCTTGGTGCGTCTTGTGACTGGTCCCGCGAGCGCTTCACCATGGATGAAGGCCTGTCCAAGGCTGTTCTGGAAGTCTTTGTTTCGCTTTACAAGGAAGGCCTGATTTACAAGGACAAGCGCCTTGTAAACTGGGATCCCAAGCTGCTGACCGCGATTTCCGATCTGGAAGTTGAGCAAAAGGACACGCAGGGTAACATGTGGCACTTCCGCTATCCATTGGCGGATGGCGTGACCTACCAGTTCCCGATTGCGTTTGATGAAGAGGGCAAGGCAACCGAGTTCGAGACGCGCGACTACATCGTGATCGCGACCACGCGTCCTGAGACCATGTTGGGTGATACGGCCGTTATCGTTCATCCCGATGATGAACGCTTCAAAGACCTGCAGGGCAAGGACATCATCCTGCCGCTGGTTGGCCGCCGTATTCCGATCATTCCTGATGACTATGTTGAGGTGGAAACCGGCACTGGTGCCATGAAGGTGACGCCTGCGCACGACTTCAACGATTTTGACATCGGCAAGCGCCATGACCTGCGCATGATCTCCATCATGGATCGTGAAGCCAACATCATTCTGGCGGAAAATGCCGACTTCCTTGAAGGCGTTGAGGCTTCTGACGATCTGAAGGCCACCATCGAGGCGCTGGATGGCGTTGAGCGTTTCGCTGCACGCAAGCGCATTGTCGAAATGCTGGAAGCCAAGGGGCTTCTGGACGAAGTTGTAGACCATGCGCATATGGTTCCGCACGGTGATCGCGGCGGTGTTCCAATTGAACCGATGCTGACCGATCAGTGGTATGTGGATGCAAAGACGCTGGCACAGCCTGCGATTGCGTCCGTTCGGGAAGGACGAACCAAGTTCGTTCCGGCCAACTGGGACAAGACCTACTACGAGTGGATGGAGAACATTCAGCCTTGGTGTATTTCCCGCCAGCTTTGGTGGGGGCATCGCATCCCGGCATGGTATGGTCCTGAAGGCAAGGTCTTCGTTGAAAAGTCTGAAGAAGACGCTCTGAAAGCTGCTGAGAGCTTCTATGGCAAGCCTGTGGCGCTGATGGACATCAACGATGCACTTGCAGCCCATGAGGCTGGTGAAGGCGAGAAGGTAGCCCTTTACCGCGATGAGGACGTGCTTGACACTTGGTTCTCTTCTGCGCTGTGGCCGTTTTCTACTCTCGGTTGGCCGGACAAGACCCCGGAACTGGCCCGTTACTATCCGACCTCAGTTCTTGTGACCGGTTTCGACATCATCTTCTTCTGGGTTGCCCGGATGATGATGATGGGCAACCACTACATGAAGACCGAGCCGTTCGACACGGTTTACATCCACGCCCTTGTCCGCGACGAGAAGGGGCAGAAGATGTCCAAGTCGAAGGGCAACGTCATGGATCCGCTGGAGCTGATCGATGAGTATGGCGCTGATGCGCTGCGCTTTACGCTGGCTGCCATGGCGGCGCAGGGCCGGGACATCAAGCTGGCAACCAGTCGTGTGGCGGGTTATCGCAACTTTGCAACCAAGCTCTGGAACGCCTGCCGCTTTGCGGAGATGAACGAATGCAAGCGCGTTGAAGGTTTTGATCCGGCTCTGGCAAAGCAGACCGTGAACCGCTGGATCGTGACAGAGACCAGCCGCACGATCCGCGCGGTTACCGAAGCCATTGACACCTATCGCTTCAATGATGCGGCAGGTGCAGCTTATCGCTTCGTCTGGAATACCTTCTGTGACTGGTATCTGGAACTGGCCAAGCCGATCTTTGGCGGTGCTGACGAAGAAGCAAAGGCAGAAACCCGTGCTACAGCGGCTTGGGCGCGTGACGAGATCCTGAAGCTGTTGCACCCGTTCATGCCGTTCATTACCGAAGAGCTTTGGGCGCGCACGGTTGAAGCGGAAGGTTCTTCCCGTGAAGGGCTGCTGGCGCTGTCTCGTTGGCCTTCTGTTGTCGGCGAAGATGAGAACGCTGCTGCGGAAATCAACTGGCTGATCGACATGATCATGCAGATCCGCAGCGTTCGCTCCGAAATGAACGTTCCAGCAGGTGCGAAGGTGCCTGTGGTGCTTTCAGGTGCGTCTGAACTGACACAGAACCGCTTGAAGATCCATGAAGCTGCGATCATGAAGAACGCGCGTGCAGAGACTGTATCGGTTGCAGATGAAGCACCGAAGGGGTCTGCGCAGATTGTGGTTGGTGAAGCCACGGTCTGTCTGCCGCTGGCGGGCGTGATTGATCTGGATGCCGAAAAGGCGCGTCTTGAAAAGGATCTGGGCAAGATCGATGGTGAGCTGATCAAGATCACCAAGAAGCTTGAAAACCCACGGTTCGTTGAAAAGGCTCCGGCAGAGGTTGTCCAGGGTGAAAAAGACCGCGTTGTGGAGCTGACTGAGCGCAAGGTCAAGACCACTGAGGCACTGGCCCGCTTGGCCGCGCTTGCCTAAGTCAAGCGGTTTGTTCCGATAGAAAATAAGGGCGCCGGTAATTCCAGCGCCCTTTTTGTTTGGCCTGTTGTCAGGCTGCGGACCGGCCGTCGCCACGCTTTTCCCGCGTGGTTTCATCATTCCCTTGGGTAGCAGCGCCGTCCTCCAATGGATCGCCATACTCCATGCCTTGATTGGCATAGGTGGGGTAGGGCAAGCGATTGCTCGCACGCAGCTCCTGAACCGTATCTTCGGCAGCTTTTTTCAGGTCTACATCCAGCCCGGTATCCTTGGTGAAGTAGGCGGTGGTGGATGGGAAGGCGAAGCCTGAGCCGTTCTTCTCGACGATGAGGTAGATGGCAAAGAGGATGTCCTCCTGAATAGCCAAGAAGTCTTCATAGCCGGGCTTCAGGATGTTGGCGGCGATCTCCACATTCAAGGATGAATCGCCATAACCCACAAAACGGACGCGGACCGTGCTTTCGAGAACCTGAGGGTGGGCGCAGATGTACTCGCGGATTTCCATGAGTATGTTGCGCAGCTGGTCGGGGCTTGTCTCGTAGCGAAGGCCGATTTCCTGAAGGAGGTACGTGCGATCGCGGCGGGAGTAGTTGATGATGCGCATTTTGGCCAAATCCGCATTGGCTACGGTGACGAGGGTTCGGTCTTTGGCGCGCACGCGCGTTGAACGCACGCCGATGTTTTCAACGGTACCGGAGAACTCGCCAAACTTACAGAATTCACCCACGCGAACCATTCTATCTGCATACAAGATGATTCCGCCGATCAGGTTCTCAATGGTGGGTTGAGCAGCCAGAGCAACTGCCAGACCACTGACGCCGAGGCCTGCAATGACGCCCAGAAGAGGGATGCCGAGACGGGTTGCACCGTAGGCAAGCACGCCCATGACTGCGACCATGCCAATGGCTCGGAAGCCCGTGCGGATGATGCTTACATCCAGAGCTTCAAGGTACTTGGCCCGCTTTTGGGCGAGAACAAACTCCGAAATGGCGGAGATGAACTGATAAGTCAGGATGGCAATGAGGATCCATGAGACGGCTTCAATGGTCAGTTCCATCCCGATCATGACAGAACCGCCGATGTTGATTTCTTCAATGGCCGCGTATCTGAACGCTTGAACTGCGAAGAGAACCAAGACCGGCATGATCATGTGGAACATGCGGCGGCGAATGGGGGTGCTCGGCGGGGTCAGACGGCGGTGTACGTGGCGAAGCCCTGCCAACACAAGGAATAGCCCCAGCCCCACAATGACAAGTGCGATCCACTGCCATGTGGTTTGCCCTTCATAGACTTCGAACAACCATGGTTCTCCGCCTTCTATGAAGGTGTACCAAGCTGGGGGAAGAAATTCACCGGGGCTTGTGGTGTAGAACGTGAAGAAGTCCGGGCTTGCGCTTTGAAGTGCTGGTAAGTCTTTGATCTGATTGTACTGTGTGACGATAAGAGCGACGGTTTCTGGCGCAAACAAGTATCCGCGATCCGGCACATTCGCCAGCGTGATCTGGGTGTGAGGCAGCGTCCACTTTTCTGGCAGCCCTTCCTGCAGGTAGTCATAGGTGCCTGCCTGCTCTCCGGGCACTTTGTCCGGGGCCGGAAGCGGGATGCGATCCAATACCTCCTTCATGAGCATGGCGTACTCAAGAGAGGTTTGATTCCTGGTGGCGGTGGGAAGCTGTGACCAGTCAAACACGCTCTTTGCCCGAGAAAAGAGCAGCTTTGCCAGATAAACCTGCTCATCAATCTGCTCTCTGCTCAGCGACGGTTCAGCGGCTTGCCGCAGGTGCTCTATGTTGGCCTCATAGGCCGAAATCACGAGATCATTTGCCGTTGCCATGACGGTAAGAAAGCTCTCCAGAGTGGCACGAGGAGAGCTGGTGTCCAGGGGAGCCAGAGGGTATTTTTTCAACCAGTAGTCGGCGTCTAAAGGCAGAATATAGGCATCTGAGCGGTCTTCCAGTTGACTGCCCAGCTTGAGCGGCTGCGGACCTTGAACGGCGGTTGTCTCTTGAGCCAAACCCACGCAGGTGCCCAAGTAAATCAAGAGGCTGGCAGCAAGCGCTGTACAGGCTGCAAAGACTCTAGCGCCTTGAGCAATTTTTGAGTTTGCCATGGGTGGCCCCCAATGTTCGTTGTTTAGGGCCAGCATCCAAAACGAGGGTTCTCAAATGCTTACCTCATCACCCCTGAAATATTAGGGGTGGCGGGTATCCGGGCGGGGTGCCCGCCGTTCAGTTCACCAACAGTTAGATTGCTGCTGGCTTTTGCTGAGATTTTGATTGCATTACTGAGTGATGGGGTTGTGCCACAGAGCTGGGAATAAACCGCGATCTTGGAAATTAGCCATAGCTTTGCCCAATTCCGACCTTTTCGAGCGGCTAATGGTTTGCTACAGCCTAGAGGCGATATCACTGCTGAATCACGAGTTTTCCGGATCAGGATAGAATGACGTTCAAAGTTTTGCGCCGCCGTTTATGTTCCACGGCCTTTGTGGCTCTTGCAGCTCTCGGTTTTGGGAGTGTTGTGACATTGGACGACGCGCGTGCCTCCAAAATAGAGAACCCGATTGCCGTTTTTAATGGCTTGGACAAGATCACTGGCCGGATCATTGATTTTGACGTCTACATTGGCGAGACCGTTCAGTTTGGTGCACTGCAGGTGACCCCGCGCGCTTGTTTCACCCGGCCTGAGACAGAAGCGGCAAAGACCACTGCTTTTATCGAGGTGGACGAGGTGACGCTGAACAATGAAGTGCAGCGAATTTTCACGGGCTGGATGTTTGCCGCGAACCCCGGTGTTCACGCCGTTGAGCACGGCGTCTACGATATTTGGCTGGTGAACTGTAAGCGATATTCGGAAGTGCCGCCTCCTGAGGGCTATAGCGGCCCCCCCGTGGCCGACGCGCCGGAGTATGATCCATTGGCAGGGGATGACTTCATAAGCTCCGGGAACATTCCAGTTCCGCGTCCTAATCCATTCTTGTGATAAACAAAACCGGGCCAAGTGCCCGGTTTGTCGTTTGTGGTGAGTGCAAAGGATCAGTAGGGGCTGTCAATTAACTCCAGCGCCCGCGCACCAGTAATCTGGGATGGCTCTGAGAAGAAGTTGGCCGGCTCCTGAAGGGCTGTGTCCAGAAGCTCATTGTAGACATCGCGCGGGATCTCTAGCGCTCCGAACTGTTGCAGGTGATCGGTCACGAACTGGGTATCGAGCAAAGTGAAGCCACCTGCCTTCATCCGAGCGACAAGATGAACAAGGGCGATCTTGGAGACATCACGCGCTGTTGAGAACATGCTCTCACCAAAGAACACGCTGGCAAGGCAAACGCCATAAAGCCCACCGACAAGCTTGTCGTTTTCATAGACTTCGACTGTGTGGCAGTAGCCCATCTTGAAGAGTTCGCAGTACAGGCGGCGTATCTCTGCGTTGATCCAAGTGCGCTTACGGCCGGGCGCAGGACTTGCGCAGCCGTCTATGACACCTTGAAAATCTTGGGAGGCGATGACCTTGAAGCGGTCCGATTTCACGGTGCGTCTCAGACGCTTGGGAACGTGAAACCCTTCGAGCGGGATGATCCCGCGTCTTTCGGGCTCGACCCAGAACAAATCCGGGTCGTCAGCCGATTCAGCCATAGGAAAAACGCCGCACGCATAGGCCTTTAGCAATACGTGAGGCGTGATTTCCAAATGCACATGATCGTGCCGGGCTGCCATGAGACCTCGTCGACTAGTTAAGCTATTAACTATTTGCTGTCTTCGAGGAACTTTTCAAGCCAATGGATGTCGTAGGCACCGTTTGCGATGTCCTGATTGTCCACGAGCTCAGAGAATAGCGGCACGGTTGACTGGATGCCATCCACCACGAACTCACCCAGACACCGGCGCAGTCGCATCATGCATTCCACACGGCTGCGGCCATGCACGATGAGCTTGCCGATCAGGCTGTCGTAGTGAGGTGGGATCTTGTAACCCTGATAGACGCCTGAATCCACGCGTACGCCCAGACCACCTGGTGGGTGGTAGTAGGTGATGGTGCCTGGAGAGGGCACAAAGGTGCGAGGGTTTTCAGCGTTGATGCGGCATTCGATGGCATGACCTTCGAAACGAACATCCTCCTGATTGATGGAGAGTGTTGCGCCAGAGGCAATGCGGATCTGTTCGATCACCAGATCGATGCCGGTCACCATTTCAGTTACCGGATGTTCCACCTGAAGACGGGTGTTCATTTCGATGAAATAGAACTCGCCGTTTTCATAGAGAAACTCGACAGTACCTGCGCCGCGGTATTTCAGCTTGCGCATTGCTGCGGCACAAATCTCACCGATTTCCTGGCGCTGAGCATCGTTGAGGGCAGGGGAAGGACATTCTTCGAACACCTTCTGGTGGCGGCGCTGCAATGAGCAGTCGCGTTCACCCAGATGGATTGCGTTGCCATACCCGTCGCCCAGTACCTGAACTTCGATGTGACGTGGCTTGCCGAGATACTTCTCCATGTAAAGCGCGTCGTCACCGAAGGCAGCTTTTGCTTCGGAACGTGCAGTGGAGATGGCCGTGTCCAGCTCTTCTTCCGAGCGCGCCACTTTCATGCCGCGGCCGCCGCCGCCTGCTGCAGCTTTTACCAGAACCGGGTAGCCGATTTCGCGGGCCAGCGCATGCACGTCATCTTCTGAGGTGATGCCGCCGTCTGAGCCAGGAACAACTGGAATGCCCAGTTCCTTCGCGGTGGTCTTGGCCTGAATCTTATCGCCCATAACACGAATGTGTTCGGAGGTAGGGCCGATAAAGGTGATGCCGTGCGCTTCAAGAATTTCCGCAAAGCGGGCATTCTCGGAGAGGAAGCCATAGCCCGGGTGTACTGCATCGGCGCCAGTGATTTCACAGGCGGCCAGAATTGCAGGGATGTTCAGGTAACTGTCACGGGCCACAGGGGGCCCGATGCAAACACTCTCGTCAGCCAGTCGCACATGCATGGCGTCCTGGTCGGCTGTGGAGTGAACGGCAACGGTTTGAATGCCGAGCTCTTTACAGGCGCGCAGGATGCGAAGTGCGATCTCGCCGCGGTTTGCGATGAGAATCTTTGAAAACATAGCGTTTCGCCCGTTATTCGATGATGACGAGTGGTTCGCCGAACTCTACTGGCTGACCATCTTCAACCAGAATGGCTGTTACCTTACCGGACTTGGTTGCCGGAATCTGGTTCATAGTCTTCATGGCTTCGACGATCATGATGGTTTCGCCTTCGCGAACGGAGGAGCCCACCTCAACGAAATTGCGCGCGCCTGGCTCTGGAGCCATGTAGGCGGTGCCAACCATTGGGGAGGTGACTGCGCCAGGATGGTTCGCAGGATCTGCAGAAACAGCCACTTCAACCGGCGCTGCTGGTGCCGGAGCCGCAGCAGCTGCTGCTGGTGCCACGCTACGAGCTTCAACGGTGATCTGGCGTGCAACGCGTACACGTAGGTCTTTCTGTTCCAGTTCGATCTCTGTCAGATTGGTTTCATCCAGAAGAGTCGCAAGCTGACGGATCAGATCCTGGTCAAACTTTGTTTCTTTCGTCATCGTTTCTCATCGTCCAGTTCGTGACGTCCGGCTCTGCGTAAAGCCAAGGACCATTTAAATAGCATTCAGGCGCCGCACGAGGGGCGCCACTCTCAAATCAGCAGGCCGGTCAGTTTTAGGACAGCGTCATCCAATAGACCCATGATGCTCTGCTTTTACCCTGTGCTTTACTTTCCTCTCGCACTGCGAGCGCTACACGGGGCATGAACTCTCGTTGAAGTGGTCAGCAGGACTTTCCCGTGCCATTCCAGCTTCACTCAGTATCTTGGCTGCCAATTTGTGAGGGATATGCTGAACAACTAAGTCTTTCTTTAGGCAGTAACGGAATTAGTGCCTGAAAATACAACAGAGTCTGTGCCCAAGCCTACGGGGCGCGAATCAGCGCAACTCCCTCTTTAGGTCAACCTCGATTTCATGGGGCTGTTATAGAAGTTGATCGGACAGAGGAAAAGGGTTTTGTCTGTCCGATCATAAGCAAGAGCAATATTTCCCGCTAAAACTTGCGGAAAAAACACCTACGGGTTGTTCCTAGTCCCGTGCGTCTGCAATTTTTTCTTTCAAGGTCTCATAGCCAACTGCGCCAATGACAACCTCGTCGCCAATGACATAAGAGGGCGTGCCGCTCAGACCAAGCTGATTGGCGATCTCGAAAACCTCTTGGAAAGTAGCCTGTACTACACCGGATTCCATGGAGTTGGTGAGGTCAGTTTCGCTAATGCCAAGGGTGAGGGCAATCTGCATGGCTGTGTCGCCGGAAGCACGAGATTGCTGGGTGAGCAAGCTGGTGTGAAAGTCCTCGTACTTTTCTGGCGCCACATCGTTGACGGCGATGGCAACCTGAGCTGCCTCCATTGAAGGTTGGCCGAGAACCGGAAATTCCTTCAAAACGACGCGGAGGTTGCTGTCCTCTTCGATCAAGCGAAGCATGTCACTCATGGCGCGCTTGCAGTAACCGCAGTTGTAGTCGAAGAACTCAACGAGCGTCACATCGCCTTCAGGGTTGCCCAGTACCACCTGATTTTCAGAGTTGAAGATGATGTCTGAAAGCGAGGCGACGGCTTCTTTCTTGGCCTCTTGTTCAGCGGCAACACGGCGCTTTTCAAGTTCAGTGAGAGCTTCCGTGATGATCTCCGGATTCTCAATGAGGTATTCGCGGATGATTTTTTCTACATCGGAGCGCGTCTCGACAGTCTCTTGAGCCTGCGACACGGTGGTGATTGCAACCAGGGCCGTGAAGGCAAGTCCCAAGGTTCTGCAAGTGGATTTCAGCATAGTTTCTCCTGTGCCCCCGCAACTGGCGAGCGGCCTCACTGGTTCAACGAATCTTCGAGTACCGATTATCTAAGTGCTCTGTCTACCTTATAAGACAGAATGTCATCAGCCTGCTGCCAAGACGGTGAACCGGTTTTCAATTGTTTTTGAGCGCGGGCCGCATAGCGTTGAGCTGCACGAACATCGCCGCGGGCCATCAAGCCCCTTGCTGTTGCCAGATCCGCCATGGCCGGACTGCCTGAGCGGGCATGGGCGATGGCGAGTTGCTGGTAGCCCACAGGGGAGTATGGGTCTTTCTGCAGTGCGGCTGTGAGCAACCGGCGTGCTTCCGGCAGGTAGTCCTTTCGCTCCGAAGCCACCATGGCAAAGCCGAGCCAAATCTCGAAATGCGGATTGCCCGGGAACATGGAGAGCGCCTTACGGAACGGGGCGACCGCCTGTTCCGGACGACCGCCTTCCAGCAGAGCTTGTCCCTTAAGCTCGTGGAAGTATGGGTTCTGCGGCATCTGTCTTATCAGCGCATCGATCTGCGGTATGGACTTATTCAAGCCATCAGCGCGCATGGACGCGATTGCGCGGGCGTATTGCGCTGGTAAGGTCTTGTCCTTGCGCGGATACTGCCGGTAGACGGTGTTGCGGTGACTGGTGAAAGCAAGAAGCTTGGCCCGGACCATGTCATGTTTGAACTGCAGGTGCTCCGGATCTTGCTTGTTGAAATACCTGCTGTTTTCAGCCTTCTCCTTGAGCGCGTTGAAGCGCTGGCGCGGCATCGGGTGACTGATGGCATAGGGATCGGCATGGCGTGCGGCAAACAGAGACTGATCTGCAATGCGCTCAAAGGTGGTGAGCATGCCCTTGGCGGATTGCTGGGTCCGCTCCAGGTAACGCAGGGCTGCCTGATCGGCTGCGGATTCTTCTGATCGGCGATAGGCCAGGAACGTGCGCTGACCAAGTGCGCCACTGCTCATTGCTGCTGCGGCACCGCCACCTGCCACGTTGGAGTTACCGGTTGAAGCCCCGGCAGCTGCGGCCCCCACACCGAGGATCATGCCAATTACGGAAATGATTTCCGCATTGGCGGCTGCCTGACGCATGCGCACAAGGTGATTGCCCGCAATGTGGCCTGTTTCGTGGGCGATCACGCCGATCACTTCTGAAGGCGTTTTGGCTTCCATGAGCACGCCAATGTTGATGAACATGCGGCGTGAGTCGGGAACAAAGGCGTTGAAGCTTTTGTCATTCACGAGAATGATGTCCACCTGACCTTGAGGCAGGCCAGCCACACGAAAAATGGGCTTGGCGTATTCGCGCAGCAGGTTCTCTGTTTCCGCATCGCGCACCAAAGGCAGCTTTCGGCTCTGAGCTTGAGCTGGGGCCACCAACAGGTGCGGAAGAAGAATGGCAGTGGCAGCTACTGTTGCAACAGACTTCCTTGCGACGGACGTAGCTGTAGCGCGACGAGACCTTGGCCGGTTAAGGTTCGAAAAGAATCGTTTCAGCAAGAGTGTGCCTTTCGACGTAGCGCAGCAAAACTAAGGCAGTTTATGTCGTAAATTCCCGAATAGTTCGTGTAACCCTAGAGCATCCAACGACGGCGGGATTTTGACAAAGCATAAATGAGATCAATCTGATCTCCAACAATACAGAGGTAATGGGACTTGGCAATTTTTAAACCGTCAAATCGGAGTGAGGTCGCCCCTTTTATTGCCATGGATGTGATGGCTGCGGCCAACAAGCTGGAAGCGGAGGGCGCACGCGTTCTGCATATGGAAGTGGGTCAGCCGGGAATGCCTGTTCCGGACCATGTTCGGGTGGCTGCAGAGGACGCATTGGCGAGTGGCAAGCTTGGCTATACGGAAGCGCGCGGAATGCCCATCTTGCGTAACGCGTTGATCAAGCACTACGCAGAGCACTATGGCGTGGACGTTGCAGATGAGCGGATTGTGGTGACCACCGGCTCCTCAGCCGGGTTCAATCTGGCTTTTCTGGCAGCATTCGATCCCGGAGACAGGGTTGCGTTAACGGCCCCCGGATATCCGGCATACCGCAATATCCTCAAAGCACTTGGTCTTATACCCGTTGAAATTGAGGTGGGACCCGAGACCCGCTGGGCACTCACGCCAGAGCACATCGAAAAGGCTCATGCAGAGGCGCCGTTGAAAGGGGTCTTGGTAGCAAGTCCCGCCAATCCGACAGGCACCATGATGACCCCCGAGGCCTTGAAGGACCTTGTTGAGGCGTGCGAGGCAAAAGGCATCTGGTTTATCTCCGATGAGATCTACCATGGCCTTTCCTATGAAGTGCAAGAGGAAACAGCACTCAGATTTTCTCAAAAAGCGATCATCATCAATAGCTTCTCCAAATACTACTGCATGACAGGCTGGCGTATCGGCTGGATGATCTTGCCAGAGGAGCTGGTCAGGCCCGTTGAGCGGATTGCCCAGAGCCTCTACATTTCTGCGCCGCAGCTTTCTCAGATTGCGGCAGCCGCCGCTTTTGAAGTGAAGGACGACCTTGAACGCGTCAAAGCGGTCTATCAGGAAAATCGCGCCATTCTGCTGGATGGGTTGGCGGCAGCCGGATTTGACGAAGTCATGCCTGTTGATGGGGCATTCTACGCCTATGTAGGCGTGCGTAAATTCTCCAATGACAGTCTCGATTTCTGCAAGCGCATGCTGGAAGAAATTTCTGTGGCCTCGACGCCAGGAGCGGATTTTGACCCGGCGCACGGTGCGGGATACATGCGTTTCTCATTTGCCGGACCGACCGAGGACATCAGGGAAGCCATGACACGCCTGAAGGCATGGACGGCAAACTTCTGATTGCCAGCGCGTGATGGAAATAAAAAGGGCGGCACGAGGCCGCCCATTTTGTTTTGCGCTTCAAGAGCTGCTTAGAAGAAGGAGCGGCGCTGCCACCAACCTGTGCGGCGCGGGGCATCCTTGTCCATTTCAACCGACTCGTCCGGGTTCAGCTTTTCGCTTGTCACCACAGGCTGAGCAGGGGCTGACTTGGCTGCAGGTTTAGCAGCCACGGGCTCTTCCTCCTCAGAGACGACTTCGGCCAAGATTGGCTCCTGAGCCTTAGAAGGGGTCGCCTCTTCCTTTTCTTCTTGGGCCTCAACAGGAGCTGCTTCGGCCTCGATAGCTTGTTCTTCGGCGATCGGAGCTTCCTCGCGAGGCGCCTCAGAAGCTGCTTCAACACCTTGCGCTGCTTCTACGGTCTCAGTCTCAGCTGTTTTAGTAGCTTCTTCTGCTTCTTCAGCCTTTTGAGCGCCTTCGTCACCTGAAGGTGCCGAAGCCTCGGTATCAGCGATAGCCGCTTCTTCAAGCGGGGCTGCTGCTGCGGCTGGTGCCTCCTCAGACGCCGGCTCCTTGATTTCGATTATCTGAACACTTTTTGCTTCAGCCTCTGGAGAGGCTTGTGCAGCAGGTTCCTCAGCAGTGACAGCACCTTTACTGGCATCAGTCTGTTCTGTGGTTTCTGCGGCCTTTTCAGCTTCCTCTGGACTGGCATCCACCTGTTCAGTTGCCTCAACGACTGCAGCGTCCTCGGCACCTTCAGAGCCTTCTGAGGAAGCGTCATCGTTGCCATCTGCGGCTTCCAACTCGCCATCTTCTTTGCGATTGCGGCGGCTGCGGCGTCCACCGCGACGACCACGGCGACGGCGGCGACGACGGTCGTATCCGTCTTCATCTTCGGAGCCGTCTTCGTTGCCATCCTTTGCTTCGGTTGCTTCGCCGTCTGCAGAGGCTTCGGAATCCGCTTCCTGATCTTCGCTTGCCTCGGCCTCATCGCCTTCAGCTTGCACTTGATCCTGATCGCGTTTGTCACGGCGACGACGGCGACGACGACGACGGCGACCGGACTTTTCTTCGCGGTCTTCTTCTTCTTCGTCGTTGGTTGCCTCTACTTCAGCTTCCTCGTCCGCTTCGATGTCTTCGTAGTCTTCAACAGGCGGCAGAGCATCCTGCTGAACGGACACTGGCATTACCTGCGGGCGAGGGGACGCAGAGACAGGCTCTCCGCGTTCCAACGTGAAGTGCTCTCCGGTCACGCTGTCATCTGCCTGAACAGTGATGCGCGGTCCAAAACGCTGCTCAAGCGAAATGAGGTGATCGCGTTTGTGGTTCAGCACATAGAGCGCCACTTCCGTCGGCGTGCGGATAATCAGGTCATGGCTGGCATTGCGCAGCAGCTGCTCTTCAACAGAGCGCAGAATGTGCAGAGCCAGAGATTCCGTGGAGCGCACAATACCGGATCCGCGGCAATGCGGGCACACCACACTGGAGCTCTCAAGAACGCCGGTACGCAGACGCTGGCGTGACATTTCCAAAAGGCCGAAATGCGAAATGCGGCCAACCTGAATGCGGGCACGATCTGCCTTCAGGCATTCTTTCAGCTTGCGTTCAACGGCGCGGTTGTTGCGACCTTCTTCCATGTCGATGAAGTCGATGACCACAAGGCCAGCAAGGTCGCGTAAGCGCAACTGACGTGCGATTTCTTCTGCCGCCTCCATGTTGGTGGCGAGGGCCGTGTCTTCGATGTTTTGTTCGCGGGTTGACTTGCCGGAGTTCACGTCGATGGAGACCAGAGCTTCAGTCTGGTTGATGACAATGTAACCGCCGGACTTCAGCGTAACCTCTGGCGAGAACATGGCATCGAGCTGTGCTTCAACGCCGAAGCGATTGAAGACAGGCACCACATCCCGGTAGGGCTGAACATTCTTGGAATGGCTCGGCATCAGCATCCGCATGAAGTTCTTGGCTTCACGGTAAGCTTCTTCGCCAGCGACCAGAACCTGATCGATGTCCTTGTTGTAGAGGTCGCGAATGGACCGCTTGATTAGACTGCCTTCCTCGTAAACGAGGTTTGGTGCGGTGGTGGACAGTGTTAGTTCACGAACGTTTTCCCAAAGGCGCATGAGGTATTCGAAGTCGCGGCGGATTTCCGCCTTGGTGCGACTTGCACCTGCTGTGCGCAAGATCACGCCCATGCCAACTGGCACACCCAGATCTTGAGCGATTTCCTTCAAGCGCTTGCGGTCGGTCGGTTTGGTGATCTTTCTAGAGATCCCGCCACCGCGATCCGTGTTTGGCATCAGGACGGAATAGCGACCTGCCAGAGACAGGTAAGTGGTAAGAGCTGCACCCTTGTTGCCGCGCTCTTCCTTTACCACCTGAACCAGCAGAAGCTGGCGGCGCTTGATAACTTCCTGAATCTTGTAGTTGTCGCGCAGACGGCGCGCACGCTCTGGAGCGATGTCGAAGTCGTCGTCACTGTCACTGTCGTTTGAGCTGATTTCTTCGGCGTCGTCGGATGAACGGGTTTCCTTGTCGTCACCACTGCGGCCTTTGCGCGAGCGACGACGGCGGGAGCCACGGGAACGGCGACGGCGATCGCCGCGCGCCTGAGCCTGCTCAGCGTCACCATCTTCGTCGTCATCGTCAGACGCTTCATCGTCGTCGCTGTCATCTGAGTCATTTGAAGATGAGAGGGCTTCAGAGGAGTTGTCATCGTCAGCTGCATCAGCACTGTCGGAGGATGTCTCATCATCATCAGAAGAGTCAGACCCAGACTTTGCTGTCGGCGCGGACTGGCTTACTTCGTCTTCATCAGACGTGGTATCGGTCGCTTCAGAATCGGAGCTGTCGTCATCATCATCGTAGGACGCGCCTTCCGGCACGATTTCCTCGATGCTGTCCTCATCGTCATCATCTGGCGCATTTAGATCGCTGTCGTCATCCAGCGCGTCCTCATCCTCAGGCATGTCCTCAGTGATGACGTCATCGTCCTGATCGCTACGCCGTGCAGCAGAGCGCTTGCTCTCCTCGCGTTCTTTTTCTTCACGTTCCCGGCGTTCGCGCTCACGCTGATGGGCCGCAGCTTCTTCAGCAAGCTGGCGTTCAAATGCTTCGCGATCAGCCTTGGGGAGCTGGTAGTAGTCAGGATGGATTTCGCTGAAAGCCAGAAATCCGTGTCTGTTTCCCCCGTACTCAACGAATGCGGCCTGAAGAGAAGGTTCTACTCTTGTTACTTTGGCCAGATAAATATTGCCGCGCAGTTGTTTCCGGTTGGCAGCTTCAAAGTCGAATTCTTCAACCCGATTTCCGCGTACGACCGTCACCCGGGTCTCTTCCGGGTGGGTCGCGTCTATCAGCATCTTGTTTGCCATGAATGCAGTTCTCCACGACCCACCAGACCGGCCGGCGCAAACGGCGCTCGAGCCTTAACGTGCTGTTGTGGGTCGCTACTTTGTCGATGTTAAAAACTGAAGGGGAGGATCGGCGACGCGCTGCACTCAACAGACCGGTTGGCACGTCAAAACGAGCCCTGGTATCTGTCTTCAGTGTTTTCAAATTGGCGCGCATCTTGTGCAACCGTGTCCTCAAAGATCTCATTGGGTTGCCGATCAGACCAATGTCCTGACCCGCAAACTGGTTGGTGCCGAACGTTCCGCACCACCTACAGGGGTGTCCTGAATTCTGACGGGTCCGAAGGAAGGGCAGTGCCCTCGCTCCCCCGATCAGATCCGGGACTGTTATCTACAAGTTTTTGCAGGTCATTTGCCTGCAAACTTTCTAAATTCCATCTTGCCATCTGGCGGCTTGGTCCAATCCCCTTAGGTGCCTCAGAGTTATTCTTTCTGCCTAAGGTCTTGGATTCGCGGCCAAAGGATCACTTCCTTTTCCCATGCGCCAAGAGCGGTTTCAAGGTCTTGAATGCTCCTTAACGTGAGAATGATTGCTCCAAATTACGGGAGGCAATCAGAAACCTGACATGTTCTTTTACGATCAGGAGAGCCACTTGGCAAGATTGGGGAAATCGAACTCAAAGTTTGACACAGACCTTTTAGTAGGGTGTTAAGGAGCGAAAAGGCGGCTACCCGTTATTTTATCGAGGTTAGCCACATTTTTGCGATCTCTGAAAGTTAGGGTGCTGCCACTTTAAATCGGGCAGCCGCTAGAGGTGGACGTGTGCGGCTTGTGAGGAGGGGATTGTTGATCTCACGCCTAGCATCCAGAGGGTGTAGTGCAATAAACGGTGCCATTTTAAGGCAGACCATGCTTTTTTTGGCTCTATTATTGGCTTTTCTGACTGTTTTTTCCGGTGCGACCGACGCGCTGGAGCCACCGGAACGCGCCAAGGTCGTCGACGCTCGGGTAGCCGGTGACAACGTGCGGACACGGTTCATTATCGATATGGATCGTGAGATCGCGTATCACGTTTCATTTATTGCCAATCCGAACCGAGTGATCATTGATCTGCCGGAAGTTGAGTTTGATTTCCCTGAGGAATTTGAAGCCGAGGGGCGGGGACTTGTGGAATCCTGGCGTTATGGACAGGTTTTTGTTGGCCGCTCTCGTGTCGTTCTAGACCTGACTGGCCCGGTGAACCTGGACAAGTCCTTCCTTCTGCCGGGCGTTCAAGATCAGCCTACGCGCCTTGTTTTGGATCTGGTTGAGGCGGATCAGGCCTCGTTTGAAAAACAGGCACAAGAATTTGCGCTTGGTATGCGGCCGCAGCACAGTGGAAAATCAGATCGGGCTGTAAAGACCGCTGCAGAGAGGTCCGATCGCCCGGTCATCGTGATTGATCCTGGGCATGGCGGTATCGACTCTGGCGCAGTAGGGGATAACGGGACGCTGGAAAAGACAATCGTCCTGCGGTTTGCCAAGTTTTTGAAAGAGAAGCTCGAAGAGGAAGGTAACTACACCATCCATCTGACGCGGGATGATGATCGATTCATTCCGCTTCGTGGCCGGGTTAATATCGCGCGTGAGCTTCAGGCCGACCTGTTTATTTCCGTTCACGCTGATTCCATTTTGCGCGGGGCGTCCACGACCCGAGGCGCAAGCATCTACACGCTGTCTGAACGGGCCTCTGACCGATTGGCCGAGGCGCTGGCTCAGCGCGAAAACCGGTCTGACCTTCTGGCGGGTGTTGATCTTTCCGAAGAGCCGGATGAAGTGGGAGATATTCTTGTGGATCTGGCGCGGCGTGAGGCGAAGAATTTTTCCATTCATTTCGCCCGGCTGGCGGTTGAGGAACTCAAGAGCGCCACAAAGCTGATCAATAATCCGCTTCGGTCTGCAGGATTTCAGGTCCTGAAAAGCTATGATATTCCCTCGGTTTTGATCGAGCTTGGGTTTCTTTCCAATTCGTTAGATGAGAAGATGCTAGGCTCTGATGAGTGGCGCGACAGGGTGTCATTTGCTTTGGTGCAGGCCATAAATTCTTTTTTCAAAGCGCGCATTGCACAGAATGTGCAGCAGGATTAAACAGTTGTGCGCTTTGTGCCGCAAAAGCAACGCCTCAGCATTGCCATATTAAGGCGCGATGAGGGGGCATGAAGCTGAACTCTAAAAGAGCGGTAGGTGGGGCCTGCAACTCGAAAATGAGTAGACCCGCTGCTGAGGTCAGCTACAGACACACGCACCAGACCACTGCGGGATTTGGAGACGAGCCCGAAAGATGAAGTTTTTAGTTAGAGCCTTCGGATATTTGTTTGGCGTAGCTGCGGTATTCGGCTTGATTGCTGCTGCTGGCCTTTGGATTTATCTGAACAAAATGTCCGAAGATCTGCCCGACTTTACAGCGTTGCAGACTTATGAACCGCCGGTAATGACCCGTGTCCATGCCACGGATGGCCAGCTGATGGATGAGTTTGCGCGTGAGCGTCGGCTTTTCCTGCCAATCCAGGCTATTCCTGATCGGTTGAAGCAGGCTTTCATTTCGGCAGAAGACAAGAATTTCTACCAGCATATGGGGATCGATCCTCAGGGCATTGCGCGCGCGATTGTGACCAACCTGCGCAACCGTGGCTCTGGTCGCCGTCTTGTTGGTGCGTCCACCATTACACAGCAGGTGGCAAAGAACTTCCTGCTGACCAGCGAAGTTTCCTATGAGCGCAAGATCAAGGAAGCATTGCTGGCGCTGCGTATGGAACAGACCTATTCCAAGGACCACATCCTTGAGCTTTACCTCAACGAGATCTACCTCGGTGTGGGCGCTTATGGTGTGGGGGCCGCATCCCTGATCCTCTTTGACAAGTCAGTTCATGAGTTGAACCTTGCGGAGATGGCTTACCTGGCCGCCGTGCCCAAAGGGCCGTCCAACTATCACCCGTTCCGCTACCGGGACCGCGCTATTGAGCGTCGTAACTGGGTGATCGACCGGATGGTTGAAAACGGCTATGTGGATCCGCAGGAAGCTGCAGAAGCCAAGGCGATGCCGCTGGAAGTGAAGCTTCGCGAAACTGGCACTCGTTTGAAGGGTGCAGAGTACTTCTCTGAGGCCGTACGCCGAGAGCTTGCCAGTCGCTATGGTGAAGAGCGGCTTTATGAAGGTGGTCTTTCTGTTCGCACCTCGCTTGACCCGAAACTGCAAATTCTGGCTCGCAGGGCGCTCAAGGAAGGCCTGTTGAAGTTTGACCGTTCTCGTGGCAAGTGGCGCGGTCCGCTCACAACGTTGGAAATTACCTCGAACGACTGGGGGCCAGAGCTCGCCAAGGTCGAGCGTCTGGACGATGTTCCAGAGTGGACAACGGCAATCGTGCTTTCCACTTCCAATGAAAATGCCATCGTCGGCATTCGCCCTGAGACTGTTGCTGGTGGAAAGCTCTCTACCGAACGACTGCGCACTCGCCTTTCTCTTGAGGACATGAAGTGGGCACGAGTTGACGGGCGGGCACCACGAAATGTTCAGGAAGTGCTGAAGCCGGGCGATGTGGTTTACGTCGAAAAGACCGGTGGTGACACCTATGAACTGCGTCAGGTGCCTGAAGTTTCCGGTGCGCTTGTTGCCATGGATCCCAACTCGGGCCGTGTGCTGGCAATGGTTGGTGGTTTCAGCTTCGACCAGAGCGAGTTCAACCGCGCAACGCAGGCATGGCGTCAGCCGGGTTCGGTGTTCAAGCCATTCGTTTATGCAACTGCGCTCGATAACGGCTATACGCCTTCTTCCGTGGTGCTGGATGCGCCGGTTGAAATCGAGCAGGGGCCTGGGCTTGGTGTTTGGCGTCCGCAGAACTATGGCGGCAAATTCTACGGTCCGTCCACGCTGCGCACCGGCATTGAGCTTTCGCGTAACGTGATGACCGTGCGTCTTGCTCAGGACATGACAATGGATCTCGTGGCGCAGTACGCCAAGAGTTTCGGTATTTATGACAACATGATGCCGGTACTTTCCATGTCTCTGGGTGCTGGTGAAACAACATTGATGCGCATGACCAATGCATATTCGATGATTGCCAACGGTGGTCGCCGTGTGCAGCCGACCCTGATTGACCGTATTCAGGATCGCTATGGACGTAACATTTACCGCAGTGATCAGCTTGTATGTGACGCCTGTGCCGTTTCTGACTGGACCAATCAGGAAGAGCCAGAGTTGATCGACACGCGTGAACGCGTTCTTGATCCAATGACGGCATACCAGATCACCTCCATGATGGAAGGTGTGGTCCAGCGCGGTACGGCAACATCCGTTAAGGCAGTTGGGCGTCCAGTTGCAGGCAAGACCGGTACGACCAACGATGAGAAAGATGCTTGGTTCGTGGGCTACACGCCTGAGCTGACTGTTGGTGTTTATGTTGGTTATGACACGCCCCGACGCATGGGGCGGGGTGCAACAGGTGGCCAGATTGCAGCGCCGATCTTTACGGCCTTCATGAAGGACGCTCTTGCGAACACACCGCCAATGGAGTTCAAGCTGCCTGCCGGGTTGCAGTTGATCCCGATCAACCGCCGTACTGGTCTTCGTGCCAATGCTGGCGAACCTGGCACCATTCTGGAAGCCTTCAAACCAGGTACAGTGCCTCCGAACAGTTATTCCGTGATTGGTTTTGAAGATGAGATTGGTACTTACAGAACCCTTTCTCCTTCTGCCGTGGAAGCGGTGACCGTGGGTACGGGCGGTCTTTATTAGGCCGAAAAACCACCAGACAAGATTGCAATGCACTTGGAGGGCGATTAATGTCGCCCTCCAGTCTTATGAGCTAGACTCTAACTTCTTCAAATAAAACAGTGAGGTATCCGATGCGCGCCGAGATGGAGGCCATCGTTGACGAAATCAAGCAGGCCGTAAGCCTGCTGAGGAGGCATCTTTGACTGGGACACAGCGCTTGTCCGTCTAGATGAACTCAATGCTCTTTCCGAGAATCCGGACCTTTGGAATGACCCGAGCAATGCCCAGAAACTGATGCGTGAGCGTCAGCAGCTTGATGACAGCATTTCTGGTATCCGGAAGCTGCAGCAGGATCTCGCCGACAATCAGGAGCTGATTGAGATGGGTGAGATGGAAGATGACCAGTCGGTGATCGACGAAGCGGAAGCTGCTTTGAAAGAGATGCTGACCTCCGTCAACAAACTGCAGCTTCAGTCGCTCTTGTCCGGTGAAGCGGATGGAAACGACACCTATGTGGAAATCAACTCCGGTGCGGGCGGTACTGAAAGCCAGGACTGGGCCAGCATGTTGCTTCGCATGTATCGCCGTTGGGGCGAGCAGCAGGGCTACAAAGTCGAGTTGATGGAATACAACGACGGTGAAGAGGCTGGCATCAAGTCTGCAACGCTTCTGATCAAGGGCGAAAACGCGTACGGCTGGATGAAAACGGAAGCCGGTGTTCATCGTCTGGTGCGTATCTCGCCGTATGACAGCAATGCCCGCCGCCACACCAGCTTTGCGTCCGTCTGGGTATACCCGGTGGTTGATGACAGCATCAACATCGAGATCAACGAAAGCGAATGCCGGATTGATACATACCGGGCGTCAGGTGCTGGCGGTCAGCACGTGAACACCACCGACTCCGCGGTACGTATTACACACTTGCCGACGGGCATCGTAGTGCAGTGTCAAAGCGAGCGATCTCAGCACAAGAACCGCGCTACGGCGTGGAACATGCTGCGAGCACGCCTTTATGAAGCTGAACTTCAGCGCCGCGAAGAAGAGGCGAACAAGGAAGCTGCTTCCAAGACTGACATCGGGTGGGGACACCAGATCCGGTCTTATGTCCTGCAGCCCTACCAGCTGGTCAAGGACTTGCGCACGGGTGTTGAAAGCACCGCGCCAGGTGATGTTCTCGATGGGGCTTTGACACCGTTCATGGAGGCAACGCTCGCGCAGCGCGCCTTTGGCACGGGTGAGAACGTCGTTGAAGACATCGAGTAAAGCTCGGTTGATCCTCAATAGATACAAAAAAGGCCCTGCTTGGGGCCTTTTTTAGTTGGAAGGGATTAGCTTCCCAATATTCCTTCGAGGCGTTCTCCAGCCTGAATAAATGGCATCGGATCAACCGGCGCGTTGTTGATGCGGGTTTCATAATGCAGGTGCGGCCCTGTTGAGCGGCCGGTATTGCCGACTGCGCCAATCATGTCACCAGCATACACATTGTCGTCCTTGTCGACGAAGATCTTGTGCATGTGAGCAAAGCGCGTCGTCATGCCATTGCTGTGCTTGATTTCAACAGACTTGCCGTAACCGCCCCGATAACCGGAATAGGTGACCTTTCCATCCGCAGGGGCGCGGATGGGCGTACCTACGGTTGCCTTGAAGTCGACGCCGGTGTGCATGGCGGGGCGCTTCAGGAACGGGTCCATACGTGCGCCAAAACGGCTGGTAATGCGAGAAGTGGATAGGGGAGCGGCAAGTGGCAGTTCTTTGAGTTCAGCTTTAAGCCGATGACGCCATGCTAGAGCCTGCTCGGTCTTAGTGAGGAACGTGTCGAAGTCTGCGCCAGGCAGCGGCACATAAGGCCCGCCAACTGAAGCCTGCTCAGCGGCAGGAACATCGACTTTCAATGAGCTTGCGACGCTTTTCATTGATTTCAGATCAGCCTGTGCGAAAGCGAGCACAGCTGCCAATACGGCCTTGCTCTCGTCGATCTGACCTTCGAGTTGAAGTTCCAGGCTGGAAAGCTCTTCAAGGTCCTTCTCGACTTTTGGTGATGGTACCGCGGTTGGTGCACTGGCAGCGCTTGCTGCTGGCACACCAGAGGTGGTTGGCCGCAGACCGAGTAGGGCACTCGGGTTCTCAAGTGGTACGGGTTCACCACCAACAGAGTCTTGCAGACCATTTTCAGCGAAGGAGATAACGGAGGCCTGAACAGAACTCGGTTTATCACTGGAGGTCGGCTTGCGAATGGGGATCGGACTTTGCACGAGGGATGCGATTTCCATCCCACTGTCTTTGGCCAAAGCCAGAATGCGGGTGAGTTTGTTTTGGCGTTCCTGAAGCGCGGCCTGTCGGGAGCGGATATCCGTCAGGCTTTCACTTGCCCGGTGCTCTGTAATTTGTTGCTTTGAGTTTAGTGTCTCTATGCGGCCACGAAGACGCGTGATTTCATCCTCGTATGAGCGGCGCAGTTCGGTTTCCTTCATGACGGTGGTTGTCAGCATTTCGTCGCGCATCATGAGGTAGGCGGTAGCTGAAAAGTAACCGATGGAGAACACGAGGAGCGTGGTGCCAGCTATGACGGCGGTTGCCGGATGTAAGGTAAATGCCTTCTCTCCGCGAGGCGTTTTGAGAATGACGTAATGCGGAATCTTCTGCCCGACTCGCTTCTTTTTCCGTAGCGCAGAAAGCATTGATTATCCTTACAAACTAACTGGTATCACTGGCTCTTGAGTGTTCTCCATTTAAAGGGGTTATGGTTAATAAAGGCTAACCTAGGGGTGTCTATCCGGTAAGACGGATGAGGGGGCGGTAGAATCCGGGCGTCAAACCAGCCTCTGAGCGTGCCCTGTCATTGAACGGCGGCTTGAGTGGTCCTTTGAAGTGTTTGCGAACAAGTTCATGGAACTTCGGTTCCGGTTTGATGCGTTCACGATCGCACATGAAGCGGAACCATTTTGCGCCAAAGGCCACGTGCCGTTTCTCATCTCTGTAGATGACTTCAAGCACCCGCGCCGTTTCCGGATCGCCGCTACTGCGCGCCTTCTCAATCATGGGCGGAGTAATGTCGAGGCCGCGCGCTTCCAGCACCAATGGTATGATTGCAAGGCGGGCGAGCAGGTCATGCTCGGTGGATTGGGCCGCTTGCCACAAGCCGTCATGCGCGGGCAGATCCCCATAGCTTGCACCAATCGAGGCCAGATGCTTTTCCAGCATGGTGAAGTGTTTGGCTTCTTCCAGCCCCACCTGAACCCAGTCATCAAAGAAAGAGCGCGGCATTGGTACGCGGCAAAACCGGCCCAAAAGGTCCCAGGTCAAATCAATGGCGTTGAGCTCAATGTGGGCGAGGGAGTGAAGCAGGGCCAGTTTGCCAGCTTTTCCACCCATGGCCCGCTTGGGCATATCGCGGGGCGGCAGCAACACCGGCTTGTCTGGTCTGCCCGGACGATTTGGCATGTCCTTGTCGAGGGCGGACCTGTGCAGGCCCAGCCCTCCGGAAAACCACTTTTGCGCCACCTCATAAGCCAGTGAGGCTTTCTCATTCGGGTCGGTAGCTGCAACAATGGCACGCGCCCCGGATTTCAGCGATTGAATGCTCTGCTCCGGAGCGGTTTTGAGTGTATGCGTCATGTACTTGATTGCTAGAGAGATTTAACAGCTTCCAGCACGGCTTCAGCGTGTCCGGGAACCTTTACCTTACGCCAGATCTTGGAGAGGTTTCCATCTGCATCCACGAGGAACGTGGAGCGTTCCACACCCATGTACTTTTTCCCATACATATTTTTTTCGACCCAAACCCCATAGGCTTCGCAGGTTTTTGTTTCTGGATCTGAGGCCAACGTGATTGTCAGCTCATGTTTTGCCTTAAACTTGTCATGCTTGGCTGGTGTATCGGGCGAAATTCCGACAATTGTGGCACCTTGAGCTGCGAAGTCTTCTGCAAGTTGCGTGAAGGCGATTGCTTCTTTGGTGCAACCCGGTGTGTCATCTTTCGGGTAGAAGTAGACAACAACCGGTTTGCCTTTATGGTCAGCCAAGGTGATCGTTGCGCCGCCGTCCGTTTCCAGTGTGAAATCTGGTGCCGGGGCACCTTCGGTTAGAGCCTCAGTTGTCATCATGCATCTCCTCAAGAGGTGTTGATCGGGAGTAATCCTGATCGCGATTATTAGAAGTGTGTCATGCAGAAGTCAGCATGCACAACCTATCGTTAGCTGGTTATCATCTGGATCGATTCGAGTTTTTTTCAATCGGGCCGAAACAAGGAATTTAACGCTGTTAAAGAGGCTAGGCAGAAGGCGGGAAAGGATACAGCGCCAGAAAAAAGCCAGTTGGCGCCGACGGGCTCTCGTTGGCATTGGTGCGATCCTGATCGTCCTCGTGGTTGGGTTTGTTGTACGTGCCGCTTCCGGGCCAATCAATATGGCCTTTTTGGTGGAGTGGGCTCTGGGCCAGTTGGAAGACGGCCCAATCAACTTGCAGGTAGGGGCCGCGCGGTTGGATCTTTCATCCGGCGAAGCGGTCATCATTCTGGAAGAATCTGTGATTTCGGTTGCGGGCACCTCTTCAGCAGAGGTGTTGTTGCCGCGCACGGAGATCGATGTCAGCCTTGTCAGCTTGCTTACCGGCAACGTGGAGGTAACGGGGGTACGCCTTGACCGCCCAAGTGCTGATCTGTTTATCGGAGGCCGCAGCGCACCGCTGCCAAAACTGCAGAGCCAGGTCGTTGCCATCGACAAGTTCAGCATCCTGCTAGCGGAAGAACTCAGACGCCGTAACCTGCAAAGCGTCACGGTGACCAATGGCGCGGTGACGATCAGCAGCGCTACCGGCGAGTTCAACGCAGACGGAATTGATGCCGTTTTTGAAGTGCTTGACGAGGTTTCCTTTCAGATTGAGTCAAGTCTTTCGGGCGAACAGGGCCGTTGGTCTTGGAACATGCGGCGGAAGGTCTCTCCGGAGACGGGTGAGCGGTCCATTTCTGTCGAGATGGACGGTGTTGCCATCGGTGATCTGCTGCCCAGTAATGTGGACCTTCCGCTCGACAAGGGGCGGGGGACGCCGCTTTTCGCAAATGCCGAGGCTGTGTTGACGCCCGCGGGTTCCTTCAAGGAGGCCGAATTGCGGCTGCGAACCGGTCGTATTCGCGTGCATCTGACAGATGCGGATGTGAACCTCGACGAAGTGTTCATCAGCTTGAAGGTGCTGCGAGACGAGCCTGAAATCCTGATCGGGCGTTCTTATTTCGTGCGTGGGCAAACGCGCGCTGTGTTTGGTGGTGTAGTCAATCCCCCAGCCTTTTCGGGCGCGCCTTGGACCTACTCACTTGGTTCGCGGGAGGTCGTCGTTGCGCCAAGCGACGTGAACGCACCACCGACCATTTTCATTGACGCTTATGTCGACGGACGCATCGACATGAACCAGAAGACCCTATTCATTGATGCGGCGCGCCTGTTGGGCTTGAGTGCTGACATCAACGTGGCAGGGTCTTTGTACTTCGGGGATAATGGCCCTTGGTTGGCCTTGTCATTGGTTGCACCGCGGCTGACGGCAGCGCAGGTGCTGCAATTGTGGCCTGTTCCTGTGGTAGCAAAAACGCGTCATTGGTTGGTGGAGCACATAAAAGCCGGTGCCGTTGAGAACCTTCGGCTTGATTTAGGACTCGGGCCCGCTTCTTTTGATGGCAATCCGGACAACCGGGGCTGGGTTGGCGATGCCGTCACGGCCAGCTTTGACATCAACGATGCGGCGCTTGCCACTCTGGATAGCTTGCCGATCGCTTCGAACCTGAGCGGCACTGGACGGATCGAGAACGAAACCCTGATTGTGGAAGCCAAGGACGGTGAGTTCCGCATGCAGGATGGCAAGATCATCCATGTCGATGAGGTAACTTACAAGACACTGAACCTTGCTTTGAGGCCTGAGCGGTCTCACGATCTGTCCTTGGTAATTGATGGGGCCGCTGCTGATCTTGGTGTGTTGGTCAATGCGGAGCCGTTCCGGGCGCTTGAGCGCCTCAAGCTCGTCCCCAGCGATTTGACTGGTGCGGGCAAGCTGAAGGTTGAGGCCGCGTTCCCGGTACAAGACGACATCAGCTTTGATGACGTCGTATGGCGGGCAGAGCTTGAGACCAAAGGGTTTTCCAGCAGCCGCGAGATTGGTGATCAGATTATCTCTGAGGCTGATCTGGTCGTCGTTGCAAACAAGGAGTCCGTTACCGTTCAAGGGGCCGGCAAGCTGAACGGCCTTCAGGCACAAATTGATCTTGAAAGCCCGATGGACGGCGTGGAAGGCCATTCGCGGCAAGGCATTGTGCTTGATGCAACGGTTGATGCGCTTGCTGAGCAGGGGCTTGATCTTTCACAGTTCCTGAGCGGGCCACTTCAGATTGAGCTTTCAGAGGTTGATGGGACAAAGGTGTATCGTCTGAACCTGACGCGCACGACCATCAATCTGGACCCCGTTGGATGGACAAAGGCTTCTGGCGTGAAGGCAGAGGCCCGTTTTCGCATGTTGGAATCCGACAGCGGGCGCACCATTCATAACTTTGCGCTGCTATCGGACGGCGTGGAAATTCGCGGAAATGCTAAACTCAGCAATGATGGCGAGTTGGAATTTGCCGATTTCTCGCAGTTCAATCTGCGCCCGAATGATGAGGTTGAAGTCAGCATTCGCCATGATGCAAGGCGCGGATACGACGTTGATGTACGCGGCCAACGCCTTGACGGGCGCGGTATACTCAAACGCTTCAAGTCCGCAGGCACAGGTGAGGCCTCAAATGCCAGTTCAGGCGCGGATAGCAATGAACCCCTTCGGGTGAATGTTCAGCTTCGCAATGTCACTGGGTTTGGCGGTGTGTTGGCGAGCCAGCTGGACGGCACGATTTCTCTTCTGGGCGATACCCTTCAGAGCATGAATCTTTCGGGGCAGACCTCGCAGCGAAATCCGTTCAAGTTTGACCTCAAGCCGTCAGAGCGGGGCAAGCGCTTGTCTCTCAATGTCCAGAATGTTGGGGAACTGCTGAAGTTTGCCGACCTGTTTGCCCGAATGCGCGGTGGCTTTGCGTTCGGTCAGGTAGATATGCCCGCTGAGCGGCAATGGCAAGGCAATGTCGTCATCAAGGATTTCTCGATTACGGAAGATCCAGCCATTCAGGCTTTGGCGAAGTCACGCCAGCGCAATTCAGCTTATCGCCGTGGCGAACCTGATTCAGCGATGTCGACTGTTGCCAGAAGTGGAGAGGCGTCCTTCAACCGCATGGGCATAGAGTTCAACCGCAATGGAGATATCCTGTATCTGACACGTGGTGTGCTCGCAGGTGCCATTATTGGCGGTACTGTTGAGGGGACAGCGAACCTCTCTTCCAAGCAGCTGGACATGACCGGTACCTTTGTACCTGCCTACACCATCAACAACTTCCTTTCGAAAGTTCCGATCCTTGGACTGGCCCTCGGTGGGGGCTCCGGTGACGGTGGCTTGTTCGGTGTGACCTACAAAATGACGGGGAGCTTTGAGGATCCTAAGTTCACCATCAACCCGGTTTCAGCGATCGCACCCGGTATTTTCAGGAAGATCTTTGAGTTCCAATAGGTGAAGCGTTCAGAAAATGAGTCATGAAAAAAAGGCCAGTCCATTGATTGGACTGGCCTTTTTGTGATTCTGGGTTGCCGCTTGGCTTAGGCCGGGCGCATCAGAACGTGCTTTTTCTTGCCCAGCGACAGCTTGATGATACCGTCCTCGGTAAGGTCCTGCATGGTCAGGACGCGCTTTTCGTTGGTCTCTACCGCATCGTTAATGCGTACCGCAGAGCCTTTCACGTTGCGGCGGACCTCACCATTCGACTGGCACAAGCCAGCTGTGACGTAGGCGGAGAGAAGGCCAATACCCGCTTCAAGATCGCCAGCCGGAACCTCGACGGTTGGCAGGCCTGCTGCGCTTTCACCTTCTTCAAAAGCTTTGCGAGCGGTCTCGGCAGCAGCTTCAGCGGCTTCACGGCCATGTAGCAGAGCTGTTGCCTCTGTCGCCAACACCTTCTTGGCTTCGTTGATTTCAGCCCCTTCCAAGGCTGCGAGACGGGAGATCTCTTCCATTGGCAGAATTGTAAAGAGCTTCAGGAAGCGCTCGACATCGCTGTCTTCCGTGTTGCGCCAGAACTGCCAATAGTCATAGGGGGACAACATGTCCGAGTTGAGCCAAACAGCGCCATCCGCGGTCTTGCCCATCTTTGCGCCAGAAGAGGTTGTGAGCAACGGTGTGGTGAGCGCAAAGAACTCCGTTTCGGTCATGCGGCGGCCGAGATCCACGCCGGAAAGAATGTTGCCCCACTGGTCAGAGCCGCCCATCTGGAGGCGGCAGCCTGTGCGGTTGAAGAGTTCCACGAAGTCATAACCCTGCAAGAGCATGTAGTTGAACTCTAGGAAGGAGAGGTGCTGCTCGCGTTCCAAGCGCAGGCGCACACTGTCACGCTGGATCATTTGGTTGACGGAGAAGTGTCGACCCACATCCCGCAGAAATTCCAGATAGTTCAGTTTCAACAACCATTCGGCGTTATCGAGCATTACAGCGTCGGTAGGACCATCACCAAATGTCAGGAACTTTTCGAAGACTGTTTTGATGCCAGCCTTGTTCGCCTCGATGGTTTCGTCAGAAAGCACCTTGCGGCTTTCGTCCTTGCCGGTTGGGTCGCCGACGCGTGTGGTGCCACCACCCATGAGGGTGATTGGACGATGACCCGTCTTTTGGAACCAATAGAGCATCATGATCTGCACCAGAGAGCCCACATGCAGGCTGGTAGCGGTGCAGTCGAAGCCGATATAGGCGGTTACGGTTTCGCTTGCGAGGAGCTTGTCCAGCCCGTCGGCATCGGACAACTGGTGAATGAAGCCTCGCTCATCGAGGACCCGCATGAATTCGGATTTATAGTCGCTCATTTCCCAAACCTGTTTTGCAAAGACGTGACCAGCCTCCTCGGGCGTAAGTCGTTGTGCGTTCTATAAAGGAGAATGTTTTGGGTTGCATCCGTTTTTGCGGCCAGTCCAACGGTCTGCCCGGCAAAGCTTTCCCAATCTCGAAGAGTTTCCAAAATGAGATCTAATATGTTTCAAAATGATAGAGATTGGCTCCATATTGACCACGTTAAAATGACCAATTGTTTCTAATGGAAGCTCTGAAACTGATTCTGCGGAATTTGGGCTGTGAAAAAATGTTGAGGCAACTTCGAATTGTTCGCCAGACTGAAGGGGGATGAGCCTGATATCCGGCATAATCTCAGGATAAATTGCAAGTTGCCGGAGTCGGCAAAAATAACGTTGTGCGCTTTGCAATTCATCTTTGAAATATCAGCGCTTTGGCGGTCTAGTTCAACTCATGTCGTGGCCGAAACTGCGCTTCAAGCGCTCGCCGCAAATCCAGACAAGGGGATACAAAATGAAAAAGAATTGGGCACTGGCAGCGACCGCTTTGGTAGCTTTGACTATTGCAGGTGGCGCTCAGGCAAAAGAGTGGACAAAGGTGCGGATTGCAACCGAAGCCTCTTACCCTCCGTTTGCATACACCACGCCTGCAGGTGAGTTGGCGGGCTTTGAGATCGAACTTGGCAATGCCATGTGCGAAGCAGCCAAGGTTGAATGCGAGTGGTTCCCAGTGGATTGGGAAGGCCTCATTCCTGGCCTGATCGCGAACAAGTATGATGCAATCATGGCTTCCATGTCTTCAACTGAAGAGCGCAAGCAATTCATCGACTTCTCCGAAAAGTACTATCAGACCCCTCCTGGGATCGCAGTTTTGAAAGACAGCGATATTGCGGAGGCAACGCCAGAGGCTCTTGATGGGCTGTACCTTGGTGTTCAGGTAGGTACGACCCACGCGATCTTTGCTGAAGAGAAGTTCGAAGGTTCTTCCATCACAACCTACCCAAGTGCAGACGAGTACAAGCTCGATCTTGAAGGGGGCCGTGTAGACGCGGTGATCGATGACGTTGTTGTGCTGTCTGACTGGCTGAAGTCTGAAGATGGTGCCTGCTGCAAGCTGCTTGGCACAATGGCACCAGTCCCTGAAATTCATGGTGAAGGCGTTGGCGTTGGTATGCGTCAGGGCGAGGCGGAGCTGAACGCACTGTTCTCCAAGGCCGTGAAGGACCTGCGTGAGAGCGGGAAGTATCAGGAAATCGCCGCGAAGTACTTCGATTTTGACGTATATGGCGAATGATCTGAGATTGCGCGTGTAGTCATTCTAAAAAGGCGGTGGGTGCACCGCCTTTTTTTGTTGGGTGCTGGCCATGAGGTGATTGAGTGCCAGCGCGCGCTTCTTCATATCCTTGTCGCGCCCGAACATCTCCAAAATGTTGATCATTTCTGGCAGGTCCGGCACCCAAAGCTCAAAATGACCGGCGCAAAAGCGTTGCCGCGTTCTCGGGACCAAAATGTGCCACCCTTCCTTGGTGGCAACAGAAAAATCTCCCATGAACTCCAACGGGATCGGCGCTTCCAATTTCAGGAAAATTTTGGAGCGAAAACGGTCGGAGCACCGGTCAACAACGTTGGGCAAATTGAGGCGCCGCTGCAATGCTACTGCATCCCGTTCGGACAACAGTACATCGACGTCTTTCAGTTGGACAGGAACGCCATGAAGGAGCAGCCCCGCGCCTCCGATGATCCACCAGGGATCCTGACAATGCTTGAGGAGGACAGGGAGGCGGGAAAAGGCTTCTATCTGTTCAGGGGCGAGCATCAGGTATTGTTTCCGCCTCGTTGGGAGCTCGACCGAACTTCAGCAAATTCCCATGCGGATCGTGAATGTAGAACTCTTTCATGTTCCAAGGGCGCAGTTCAAAGCTCGATAGTCTGGGCTCTGAAGCCCCATCTTTTGAAAGGCCCGCTTTGGTGAACTCCTGGTAGAGGTTATCTATACCTTGGCCGCGGACATAGAGGCTGGAGTTGTTGCAGATTTCCTTATTGCGGCAGAGCCAGAAGTGGATCTCCCAGGTCTTGCGGCGCAGGATCAATGTGTTTTGATCCTCATAGATGACACGGTCGAAGCCAAGCATGCCTTGATAGAAGGTTTTGGTCTCGGAAAGATTTAAGGACGGTAAGTTGGGAAGGACTTCAATTTCCTGGTCAGCTGTCTGGTTCAATATGATTGCCCTTCTGCATGAATTTGTAGGTTGAATACCTTAGGCGCGCGTCGCGAAATTTGATAGGGCGCAGCAACAATAACACCCCAGGCCAAGGAGGGCAGGGTGGGCAGAACATGATAGCAAGTAAAGAAAAACCCCGCTCCCTTCTCGAAGGGAAAGCGGGGTTGTTGTCGTATTCAGGTTGCTGGAGCGCTCGTCAGGTTTGGAAAGCTTGCTTAGGAAGCTTTGTGTGTGCAGCTCTCAGTTGAACCATTTTACTCAAGGCAGGAACACTGCCAAGCAATATACGTACTTGAATTTCTGTTTCTGCTGCCGTCGCACTAGAGGTTTCTTCGTGGTGAGCGTTTTAGTGCTCTAGCAGCTGACGTCGGTCTGGTGGTGTCATTCTCTAAACCTCCCGTCTTATAGATTTGATGTAAGTGGCCCAGACGGGGTTTCAAGGAACTGTAATATTTCGTGAACGAAAAAGTTCTGATCACATCCTTGAATGCTGTGGCGCACCTCATTTGAGGAGATTGCCTCTGCAGGGCAAAAGAAAAGCGGCTTGGACAAGCCGCTTTAAAGTCGATGCGGGTCAGTCAGCCCGGTCAGAAGCTGAAAACCTGAGTTGTTTCTTGCCTGAATCGTGTGACGCGTACGTGACGATTGTGCTCGTGGATCCATGCTTTTGGGCGAGCCGTCAAGGCGCTTTGGATTTGATCTCATTCGCGCGGTGAGAGCAAAACTGTCTTGCGGCATTGCCGACTTATCTCAGTGCTTTCATGTTGTTAGATGAATGCAGCGCCACCAACTGGCGACTTGATTTTGCCGCAGGCAGCAGGAGATGACTATGACACTTGAAATGCCCGTACTGGGTGCCGGTACGTTTCGTCTAAAAGGTGATGATGCCTATAACTCCGTGATCATGGCGCTTGAAGAGGGCTATCGTCATATCGATACGGCGCAGATCTATGAGAACGAAGAGGATGTGGGGCGGGCTCTTTATGACAGTCCTGTTCCCCGTGAGGAAATCTTCTTGACCACGAAGGTCTGGATCGATCGTCTTTCCCAAGACGCCTTTCTTCCGAGCCTGCATGAAAGCTTGGCAAAGCTTAGGACTTCCTATGTGGACCTGTTATTGATCCATTGGCCGTTGAAGGACGATCGTGTTCCCATGGCTGAATACCTTGGTGAATTGAAGAAGGCGAAGGATCTCGGCTTGGCCCGCGAGATTGGGGTTTCCAACTTTACGGTTGCTCAGGTTGAGGAGGCCGTTAGCATCTTGGGCAAGGGGGTTCTCTTCACAAACCAAATCGAGGTGCATCCGTTCTTGCAAAACCGGAAGGTGAGGGAAGCAAGCGAGGCGCTTGGCCTCAAGGTGACCGGTTTCATGCCTCTGGCCGTCGGTGAAGCGATCACCAACCCAACAATTGTTGCGATCGCCGAAAAGCATGGGGCCACTGCTGCCCAAGTGACCCTTGCCTGGGTGCGCCAAAACGGCATGGTGACCATTCCTTCTTCGACTAAACGCAAGAACCTTGAGGCCAACCTCAAGTCACTTGATTTGACACTGGATGCAGATGATTTGGCTCAGATTGCGGCTCTGGATGAGGGCAAGCGCATTGCCGATCCGGATTTCGCTCCTGAGTGGGACTAACCGGCCTGCCGGTGGGAAGCGCAATAAAAAAGGCCGGGCGATCTGCCCGGCCTTTCGATATCTAATCCATGGATGATTAGACGGAGTAGTACATGTCGAACTCAACTGGGTGTGGAGTCATTTCGTAGCGCATGACCTCTTCCATCTTCAGTTCGATGTAGGCATCAATCTGGTCGTCATCCATGACGCCGCCTGCCTTGAGGAAGTCACGGTCTGAATCCAGAGCGTCAAGAGCTTCACGCAGAGAGGCTGCAACGGTTGGGATCTCTGCGAGTTCTTCCGCTGGAAGATCGTAGAGGTTCTTGTCCATGGCGTCGCCGGGGTGAATCTTGTTCTTGATGCCGTCGAGGCCAGCCATGAGCAGAGCGGTGAACGCCAGGTATGGGTTGGCGGTCGGATCCGGGAAACGAACTTCCACGCGCTTTGCTTTTGGAGAGGACGTGAACGGGATACGGCAGGATGCAGAACGGTTACGAGAAGAGTATGCCAGCAGAACTGGAGCTTCGTAACCAGGCACCAGACGCTTGTAGGAGTTGGTGGAAGCGTTGGTGAAAGCGTTGACTGCCTTGGCGTGCTTCAGAACACCGCCAATGAAGTACAGGGCGTTTTCGGAAAGGTCTGCATACTGGTTGCCGGCGAAGGTTGGCTTGCTGTCCTCCCAGATGGAGAAGTGACAGTGCATCCCGGTGCCGTTGTCACCGAAGACTGGCTTCGGCATGAAGGTTGCGGTCTTGCCGTAAGCGTGCGCGACCTGATGAACCACGTACTTGTAGATCTGCATGTGGTCAGCCATGGAGGTCAGCGGCTGGAACTGCATGCCGAGTTCGTGCTGAGCTGCGGCCACTTCGTGGTGGTGCTTTTCAACGACGACACCCATTTCGGTCATCACGGTCAGCATTTCAGAACGGATGTCCTGACAGCTGTCGATTGGTGGCACTGGGAAGTAGCCGCCCTTGGTCCGTGGACGGTGACCGAGGTTGCCGCTTTCGTACTCGCTGTCCATGTTGGATGGAAGTTCAGCGGAATCCAGCTTGAAACCGGTGTTGTATGGGTCTGCGGAGAAGCGAACATCATCAAAAATGAAGAATTCCGCTTCAGGGCCAACAAACACGGTGTCACCGGCGCCGGATGCTTTCACATAAGCTTCGGCGCGCTTTGCGGTCATGCGTGGGTCGCGGTTGTAGCCTTCGCCGGAGATTGGGTCCAGAACGTCGCAGAAAATGGACATGGTGGACTGCGCGAAGAATGGGTCAACGTGCGCTGTATCCGGATCCGGCATCAGCATCATGTCGGACTCGTTGATGGCTTTCCAGCCAGCAATGGAGGAGCCGTCAAACGCGACGCCTTCAGCAAACATGTCTTCGTTGACCTGAGAAACGTCCATTGTGACGTGCTGCATCTTACCGCGTGGATCGGTGAAACGCAGATCAACAAACTTGACGTCTTTTTCCTGGATTTCCTTCAGGACTTCGCTGGCCGTTGTCATAACGTCCTTACCCCTTGTTACGCTTCTAGTTTCGTTTGGATGAGCTCGCCCGTGGTTTGTTCTGGAGTGATGCGCGACCACTCAGCTCCTCCCTTGGGCGAAAGTTGAAAATTAGACTGCTTCTTCGCCTGTCTCGCCGGTACGAATGCGAATGGCTTCCTCGATGTTAGAAACAAAGATCTTGCCGTCACCAATGCGGCCGGTCTGAGCAGCGTCGCGAATGGCGTCGACTGCCTTTTCCACCAGATCATCGGTGAGCACGATCTCAACTTTTACCTTCGGGAGGAAGTCGACCACATATTCGGCGCCTCGGTAAAGTTCCGTGTGACCCTTCTGTCGGCCAAAGCCCTTGGCCTCAGTCACGGTTATACCCTGGAGGCCGACCTCCTGAAGCGCTTCTTTCACCTCATCAAGTTTGAAGGGCTTGATAATCGCTTCGATCTTTTTCATGGCCGTACATTCTCTCCGTTTTGTGGCTTCACCTGAACTGTTCTTTCACATTTTGTCCAGAGCGTGTTCAGGCGATCAGTGCCTAGGCAAAATCACTTTCTGCAATCGATGCTAACGTTGTTTGCAGGAAGTGTGCCAGTTTGGCGAGAACTGCGAAAAACGCGCGTTTATCGGGCAATTGGACGGTCTTGAACCAAGGGCTTCACCGTAGGCTTATTTGAAATTGATGATATTCTGTGCTCTGTGATTAAAAACTAATCACATTTACCGCTTAAATATCATGCGACGGCTTGGCGGCTAGCTCTTGACGGGTGGTGGTTGTAAGGTAAAGGCAATCCACACGTAGGAGGGTATCATGCGTCTGATCTCACTCGATCACATTGTACTCACCGTGCATGACATGGATCGTGCCTGTGCCTTTTACAGAGAAGTCCTTGGTTTGGAAGAAGTCGTCTTCGGCGCGGGGCGGAAGGGCTTTCGGTTTGGCATGCAAAAAATCAATCTTCAACTTTCAGAGCATGCACCTTTGCCCAAGGCAGGGCGAGAGACGCCGGGATCGGCGGACATCTGCTTGCTCGTCGACAATATTGAAGAGGCGATCGAGCATCTGAATGCAAATTCAGTGAAAATAGAGGAGGGGCCGGTCTACCGAACGGGTGCAAGATCGCCCTTGCTTTCCATATATGTACGAGATCCTGATGGAAACCTGATCGAGCTGGCCCAGCCGCAAAATGTGGTGCTTGGGCAGCACACAGACTGAAAGGCACCTGAGAATGCATGAGCTCCTTGTACCGACTGAAATGGCAAAAGCCGATCGTCTGACCGTTGAGGGCGGCCGGTCGGGCCTGGAGCTTATGGAAAAGGCGGGGTTGGCGGTTGCCAATGCTGCTGGCCGACTTACCACATACGAGCGCCGGGTGATCTTGTTGGCTGGTCCGGGAAACAATGGGGGGGATGCCTTTGTTGCTGCCCGGCACCTAAAGCAGCGTGGGTTCGTGGCAGAGGTGTTCTTGCTCGGACGTGCTGACAAGCTGAAAGGCGATGCGCTTGAAGCCTATCAATCATTGCGGTTGGATGTGACGCCTATTGCCGATCAAATGCCGCCACTTTCTGAGCTCGGGCCTTACGATCTGATCGTGGACGGTCTGTTTGGTGCTGGTCTTGATCGGCCGCTTGAAGGTGTGTCACTGGAACTGGTCGCGGCCATCAACGCGAGTGCGGCACGCATTCTTGCCATCGATTTGCCGTCGGGCCTCGATGGCAGGACGGGTCAAGTGATGGGTGATGCCGTTAAGGCAGATGCAACCATCACCTTCTTCAGGGGAAAGCCAGGTCACTACCTGTTTCCCGGACGCGGCCTTTGTGGCGCATTGAATATCTCCCAAATCGGCATTCAGGAGACCGTGTTTCCGGAAGTCGCTATTGATGCCTTTGTCAATACGCCGGAGTTATGGGCTGCCGCGCTTCCTGAGCCGCAGGTGGATGGGCACAAGTATAACCGCGGTCATCTTGTGGTTTACAGCGGAGACGAGTTTCATACGGGGGCTGCCCGCCTTGCTGCGCTTGCCGGTCAGCGCGTCGGGGCAGGACTGACCACGGTGTTGGCACCTACGCCCGCCGCCCGCATTCATGCGATGCATCTCAGTTCGGTCATGGTGCGCCCCAGCGACAACCCGAAACAGTTCGAGGACCATCTCGGGGACATACGTTTGAATGCCGTTGTCATTGGGCCGGCGGCCGGAGTTGGCGAGGTAACCCGAAAGGCGGTTCACTTCAGCATCACACGTGATCGCCACGTGGTGCTGGATGCAGATGCGCTCACAGCGTTTGCCGGAGATAGTGAGGGCCTAGCAGGTCTGATCAAGGGCGCGCACGGGCAGCAGGTGCTTACACCGCACGAGGGAGAGTTTGCGCGCCTGTTTCCGGATATATCCGCAGATCGCTCCCTTTCGAAAATAGAGAAGGCCCGTGTTGCTGCAGAGCAGAGTGGGGCAATCGTTGTTTTAAAAGGCGCGGATACGGTCGTTGCTGCACCCGATGGCCGTGCGGCGGTCAATACAAATGGAACGCCGTGGCTGGCAACAGGCGGGTCGGGGGATGTCCTGGCCGGCATCATTGGTGGATTGTTGGCTCAAGGGGTTTCCGGTTTTGAGGCGGCTGCCATGGGCGTTTGGCTTCATGGCCGCGCGGCGGAGCTATGCGGACCGATGCTTGTGCCGGAGGAGCTTATTTCGAAGCTGCCTGCAGCCTATGCATCTGCTCAGGTTTGAGACCCTTAAGTCGCGGGGACACTGTGATTTTCCATTTGTAAGACGCCATAACTGTCAAAAAAATGGGATAAAGTGAGAGATGCAGGAAAACTAAGCGGCTAAGGCGGTTGACTTCCTCGCGGCTAGCAATTAGTCAGCACCCAACGTTGCGGCTGTGGCGAAATTGGTAGACGCACCAGATTTAGGTTCTGGCGGGAGACCGTGGGGGTTCGAGTCCCTCCAGCCGCACCAAACCCCCGGTATTACGGTGTGCAACTCGACGACAACCGTACCCTATCGGAAACTTAAAAAGTTGAGGGCGTTGTCAAAGTTCGGTTGAAAGGCCTCCGGTTTTTGGGTGGTTTGTTGCAGAGGGCAACGTGGTCCCTGCAAAATTTGTTTCCCCTAAAATGGATTGGTTCTTTCTCTGAGCCGAAGGCAAATCACAGCGGATTTGCTGAGTGCACGTTCTAGATTAAGGACGAAGACAAGTACCATGCAGGTAACAGAAACCCTGGCTGAAGGCCTGAAGCGCGAACTGAAGATCGAAATTCCAGCATCTGATCTGGCAACTCGCCTTGATGAATACCTTGTTGACATGAAAGACAAGGTTCGCATCAACGGTTTTCGCCCAGGTAAGGTTCCTCTCGCACACCTCAAGAAGCTTTATGGCCGTCAGGCAATGGCTGAGCTTTTGAGCAACCTGATCAACGAGACCTCCAACAAGGCCATCGAAGATCGCAGCGAAAAGCCAGCTCTGCAGCCTGAAATCGATCTGCCAGAAGAAGACGCTGAGCGCGTCCTTGCTGGCGAAGCAGATCTGAACTTCACCATGAAGTACGATATTCTGCCAGAATTCGAACTGATCGACTTCTCCACTCTGGAACTCGAGCGTCCGATCGTAGAAATCGCTGACGAAGAAGTTGACGAGCAGGTTAAGCAAATCGCAGAGAGCAACCGCTCTTTCGACGCTCGCGAAGAGGGTGCTGTTTCCGAAAACGGTGACCGCGTAACAATGTCTTACCTCGGTAAGATTGACGGCGAGCCATTCGAAGGTGGTGCTGACGAGAACGGCCAGTTGGTTCTGGGCTCCGGTCAGTTCATTCCGGGCTTTGAAGAGCAGCTCGTTGGCCTCAAGGTCGGCGATGAGAAGGTTGTTGAAGTGTCTTTCCCTGAGGAATATGGCGCACAGCACCTTGCTGGTAAGGCCGCGACCTTTGATGTTGTGATCAAGGAAATCGCAGCTCCGGGTGAACTGAGCATCGACGACGACATGGCGTCCAAGCTCGGTCTGGAGTCACTCGACAAGCTGAAGGAAATCATCCGCAGCCAGATCGAAAGCCAGTACGGTGCCGCGACCCGTCAGAAGGTAAAGCGTGCGCTCCTCGACAAGATGGACGAAGCTTACTCTTTCGATCTGCCGGAAAAGCTGGTGTCTACGGAGTTTGACGGCGTTTGGCGTCAGGTTCAGGCTGACATGGAGCAGACTGGCAAGAGCTTTGAAGACGAAGACACCACCGAAGAAGAAGCAAAGGCTGAGTACCAGCGTATTGCTGAACGCCGCGTGCGCCTCGGTCTGGTTCTCTCCGAAGTTGGCGAAAAGAACAACATTCAGGTAACTGACGAAGAAGTTCAGCGCGCTCTTTACGACCGCGTACGTCAGTTCCCAGGTCAGGAACAGCAGGTCTTCGAATTCTACCAGAAGAACCCTCAGGCCTTGGCTTCCCTGCGCGCCCCAATCTATGAAGAGAAGGTTGTGGACTTCATTCTCGAGCTTGCGAAGATCACCGACAAGGTTGTCTCCAAGGAAGAGCTTCTGAAGCAGGACGAAGACGAAGCATAAGCTTCTGACTGTTGAAATCATGGAACGGAGGCTCCACATGCTGGGCCTCCGTTTTCTTTGGCAGCCTGCCTACTATGGGGGCTCCATCAATTTTCTGGGAGCGAATGCTGATTACCTGAACCGCTAGGTTCACGTCGGCTTTCAATCCCTTTAAGAACAAAGCGACATACCTTATGTTGGGTCTGTCGCTTTTTTCGACTCACAGAACGATTTCAAGTCCTGCCTTATTCGAAGGGGCAGGGGAGCTGCCGGGTGGCGGCTCTTGCAACACAATGGATGACGCATGACCGATCCTGTAGAGTACTTCACGAACAGTCTGGTGCCGATGGTTGTGGAGCAGACAAACCGGGGCGAGCGCGCCTACGATATCTTCTCCCGTTTGCTGAAAGAACGCATCATCTTTGTTACCGGGCCCGTCGAAGACACGATGGCCACTCTGATCTGTTCGCAGCTGCTCTATCTGGAAGCGGAAAATCCGAACAAGGAAATTGCGCTTTACATCAATTCCCCGGGTGGGATTGTGACTTCCGGTCTGGCTATTTATGACACAATGCAGTTCATCAAGCCGAAGGTGACCACTCTTTGCATTGGTCAGGCTGCCAGCATGGGTTCATTGCTCCTGGCAGGTGGTGAAAAGGGAATGCGCTTCTCGCTGCCAAACAGCCGCGTCATGGTTCACCAGCCTTCTGGCGGTTTCCGTGGTCAGGCCTCCGATATCATGCTGCATGCACAAGAGATCCTCAAATTGAAGCGTCGCCTCAATGAGATCTACGTGGAGCATACCGGTCAGACATTGGAAGCTGTAGAAGAAGCGTTGGAGCGCGATAACTTCATGACAGCGAATGAGGCTCAACAGTTTGGTCTCATCGACAAGGTCATTGAGAACCGCGACAGCCTTGCCAAGTCCGAGGAAGAATAAGCACCGAGTTTGATCGTGGCACATTCTTTGCTGCAATTCGTCAACACCTAAATGAGGTGTCTCAGAATGGCCTTAAAGGATTGTTGATTTTTACGGTCAAACTATCGGTTAATTGATCGTTGCGTTAGGGTTTCTGAATGTTCTTACTGGATCGATGCGGTGAAACACGCTAAGTCAGTAAGAACACGCCGTTTACCCATCAATGGCCGGCGATCGAATAAAGTTCAAGAAGGGGACTGGGTCCTCGAAACTATGCGGGGTTATAACTCATGAGCAAAGCTAGCGGCAGCGACAGCAAGAACACGCTTTACTGCTCGTTTTGCGGAAAGAGCCAGCATGAAGTTAGAAAGCTCATCGCCGGGCCAACCGTCTTCATCTGCGATGAATGTGTCGAGCTGTGCATGGACATCATTCGGGAAGAAAACAAATCTTCCTTGGTGAAGACCCGCGACGGAATTCCAACTCCCCAGGAAATCAGTGGTGTGCTTGATGATTATGTGATCGGCCAGAGCCGTGCCAAAAAGGTACTGTCTGTGGCGGTTCATAACCACTACAAGCGTTTGAACCATGCGGCGAAGAACAACGATGTTGAACTCGCCAAGTCAAACATTCTTCTGGTTGGGCCAACTGGCTGTGGTAAGACCCTTCTTGCCCAGACGCTGGCTCGCATTCTGGACGTACCTTTCACCATGGCGGATGCCACGACCCTTACTGAAGCGGGTTATGTTGGTGAAGATGTTGAAAACATCATTTTGAAGTTGCTTCAGGCCTCCGACTATAACGTCGAGCGGGCTCAGCGCGGCATTGTCTACATCGACGAAGTGGACAAGATCACCCGTAAGGCAGACAACCCATCCATCACCCGAGACGTATCAGGTGAGGGGGTGCAGCAGGCGCTCTTGAAGATTATGGAGGGTACCGTTGCATCGGTGCCGCCACAGGGTGGCCGAAAGCATCCTCAGCAGGAGTTCCTGCAGGTGGACACCACAAACATTCTCTTTATTTGTGGTGGCGCGTTTGCGGGTCTGGACAAGATCATTTCCGATCGCGGCCGTTCTACTTCAATCGGCTTTGCAGCGACCGTTATGGCGCCAGATGATCGTAAGACCGGTGAACTGTTCTCCGAGCTGGAGCCGGAAGATCTTCTGAAGTTTGGTCTCATTCCGGAATTCGTTGGTCGTCTTCCTGTTATTGCGACCCTCGAAGATCTTGATGAAGAAGCTCTGGTTACCATTCTGCAAGAACCTAAGAATGCTCTGGTCAAACAGTACCAGCGCCTGTTCGAAATGGAGAATGTTGAGCTCAGCTTCCATGATGATGCTTTAATCTCGATTGCGCGAAAGGCGATCGAGCGCAAAACCGGTGCTCGCGGACTGCGGTCCATCCTTGAGGCCATTTTGCTTGAGACCATGTACGAGCTGCCTGGTTTGAAAGGCGTGAAGGAAGTGGTGATCTCGTCAGAGGTTGTCGATGGCAAAGCGCGTCCGCTTTACATCTATGAAGACCGTGCCGAGACCTCAGCAACCAGTGCTTGATAAGGCCGCAGCTTACTAAGAAATTTACAGACGGGCGGCCTTTCTTTGAATGGTCCGCCCGTTTCGATTCACTGGGCACTTCTCTAAAGACAGGGTTGACTGTGGCTGGCGCGATCCAAGCTATTCCCGGATCACAATGCTATCAACAGAAGGCTCGCTGACGTGAATGCTGGGTGCTTGACACACAGGGGTGCGGTGGCCACCTAATAGCGTACCACCGCAATCGCGGCGGGTCTGGCTGCGCCCATAAAACGGGGCATTCGGATCCGGCCTTATAGAGTTTGCCCCAAGGAAACTTGCATTGCGTCCCTCGAGTGCGCCGCAGCGAAAGGTGCGAGCGCGCCACATGAAAGGATCGACTATGGCTGACAATGAAACGCGCCACACAGGAGATGCGGAGAAATCTGTCTTCCCGGTGCTCCCTTTGCGCGACATCGTCGTGTTCCCACATATGATCGTGCCGCTGTTTGTAGGGCGCGAAAAATCCATTCGTGCTCTCGAAGAGGTGATGAGCACTGACAAGCAGATCCTGCTTGCCACTCAGATCAATGCCGCGGACGATGATCCAGATGCTGACCAGATCTACAAGGTCGGCACCTTGGCAACGGTCCTGCAGCTTTTGAAGCTGCCAGACAACACCGTGAAGGTGCTTGTTGAGGGCGGCGCCCGTGCAGAAATCAGCGAGTTTACAGATCGCGAGGACTTGTTCGAAGCTGAAGCTCTGGTTCTTGATGAGAACGATGAGAGCGAAGTCGAGATTGAAGCTCTCGGCCGCTCCGTGCTTTCCGAGTTCGAGAACTATGTAAAGCTGAACAAGAAGGTCTCCCCAGAGGTTCTGGGCGCGGTCAACCAGCTGGATGACTATTCCAAGCTGGCCGATACGATTGCCTCTCACCTGGCGGTGAAAATTCAGGACAAGCAGGACATCCTTGGGACGGTTTCCGTTTCTGAGCGTCTGGAAAAGGTTCTGGGCCTGATGGAGAGTGAGATCTCCGTGCTGCAGGTTGAAAAGCGCATCCGTTCACGCGTCAAGCGTCAGATGGAGAAGACCCAGCGCGAGTACTATCTGAACGAGCAAATGAAAGCCATTCAGAAAGAACTCGGCGATGGCGAAGATGGTCGTGATGAGCTTGCCGAACTGGAAGAGCGCATCAAGAAGACCAAGCTCTCCAAGGAAGCCCGTGAAAAGGCTGGCGCAGAGATGAAGAAGCTCAAGCAGATGAGCCCCATGTCTGCTGAAGCGACTGTCGTGCGCAACTATCTGGACTGGTTGCTGTCCATTCCGTGGGGCAAGAAGTCCAAGATCAAGCACGACCTGAACTTTGCCGAAGAGGTTCTGGATACGGATCACTATGGCCTTGAGAAGGTCAAGGAGCGTATCGTTGAGTATCTGGCGGTTCAAAAGCGTGCGAACCAGCTGCGCGGTCCTATTCTTTGTCTGGTAGGTCCTCCAGGTGTTGGTAAGACCTCTCTGGGCAAGTCCATTGCCAAGGCAACCGGCCGTGAGTTCGTTCGCATGTCGCTCGGCGGCGTCCGCGATGAGGCTGAGATCCGTGGTCACCGGAGAACCTACATTGGCTCAATGCCGGGTAAGGTGATCCAGTCCATGAAAAAGGCGAAGAAGTCCAACCCACTGTTCTTGCTCGATGAGATCGACAAGATGGGCATGGATTTCCGTGGCGATCCATCTTCCGCGCTGCTTGAGGTTCTTGATCCAGAACAGAACGGCAGCTTCATGGATCACTACCTCGAAGTTGAGTACGATCTCTCTGACGTCATGTTCGTGACGACAGCCAACACGCTCAACATTCCAGGGCCTTTGATGGACCGTATGGAAGTGATCCGCATAGCGGGTTACACGGAAGATGAGAAGGTGGAAATTATCCATCGTCACCTGTTGCCAAAGGCTCTGAAGAACCATGGCTTGCGGGATGGTGAGTTCTCAATTTCCAACGATGCGCTGCGCAAGGTGATCCGTCTTTACACCCGTGAAGCTGGTGTGCGTAACCTCGAGCGTGAGATGGCTACTCTGGCTCGTAAGGCGGTTAAGGACATCCTGATGAACGACAAGTCGACCATTGAGGTTGATGAGACGCTCGTTGAGGAGTACCTCGGCGTTCCACGCTTCCGCTTCGGCCAAGTTGAAGATGAGGATCAGATCGGTGTCGTTACCGGACTGGCATGGACCGAAGTGGGCGGTGAGTTGCTGACCATCGAAGGTGTCATGATGCCGGGTAAGGGCAAGATGACCGTTACCGGTAACCTCAAGGATGTGATGAAGGAGTCCATCTCCGCGGCGGCGTCCTATGTCCGCTCACGGGCAGTAGACTTCGGCATCGAGCCTCCGTTGTTCGATCGTCGCGAGCTGCACGTTCACGTTCCAGAAGGGGCGACGCCAAAGGACGGTCCGTCCGCAGGTATCGCCATGGCAACAGCGGTGATTTCCGTGATGACCGGCATTGAGGTGCGCCGCGATGTGGCCATGACCGGTGAGATCACGCTGCGTGGTCGGGTGCTGCCAATTGGTGGTCTGAAGGAGAAACTGCTTGCTGCGCTGCGTGGTGGCATCAAGAAAGTTTTGATCCCGCAGGACAACGCCAAGGATCTTGCAGACATTCCAGACAACGTGAAAAACGAGCTGGAGATCATCCCGGTTTCTCGTATGGGTGAGGTTCTCAAGCACGCTTTGGTTCGTATGCCAGAGCCGATTGAGTGGACCGAAGCAGACGAGAAGAAGAACGCGGAACCCGTCGTTTCTGAAGATGATAAGACTGGCATCGTGGCTCATTAATGTGAGTTGAGGCCGTTTAAACGTAGACCCCGGGCTTTGCCCGGGGTTTTTTTCGTTGAAACACACCCCAAAACCGCAGTTTTCTGCGGTTTTCTTCTTGATTTGCTGGTCAAATGCCGTGAATGTCCGGTCAAGGAGTGCAATACGAATCTGGCATTCCAGGTGAATTTTGGAAAGGAACAGTCATGAACAAGAATGATCTGATCGGCGCCGTTGCTGAAAAAACCGGCCTGACAAAAGCGCAGGCAGGTGAAGCCATTGAAGCTGCTTTCGAAGCAATTACCGATACTCTGAAGGGCGGCGACGAAGTTCGGATCATCGGCTTCGGCAACTTCTCTGTTTCTGAGCGTGCAGCAACTGAAGGCCGTAATCCTCGCACCGGCGAGACCATCCAGATTCCAGCTTCCAAGACTCCTAAGTTCAAGGCTGGTAAGGGTCTGAAGGACGCCGTAAACGCTTAATCCTCGCGTTTTCGAGCTTTTAAAAACCCTGTCCGCTATGGTGGGCAGGGTTTTTTGTTTGCCCTGTTGAAATTCTTTGGCGGGAATATCTTATATATTTCAATGCTGTGGATGAATGGCGGCTAACGATGGTTTTGCACAGGAAGGGGAGTGGTAAATTCGTTTTTGGTCTTGCCAAGCCGAAGCAGGTTGGATACATACCGCTCCATCGACGACGCGCCGAGCGGCGCAGCGGAGAGGGCGATTAGCTCAGTTGGTAGAGCGCTTCGTTTACACCGAAGATGTCGGGAGTTCGAGTCTCTCATCGCCCACCATTCATTTGGAACCGGAAGCCAGGCGGCTCTCCGGTTTTTTTTGTGTCTTATCCCTTTTGCGGGATGGGCAGGCAACTTTCCCCTTGGTTATCTTTGTTGGATGCCGCTCTTCTTGTGGCCGAGTTAAATCGGTTAGAAGCGGGCTGCGGTTGACGCGCCGGTGCGCAATCCTTTGCGGGGTGCGGCCGGTTAAGAACAATGACGAGGTCACGCCAAGGAGGAGGGGCTGTCCATGTCAGGCCAAAACGCCAGTCTACGCGATTCCGAAAACAGAGTTGTGCCGCCGGTTACCATGTCGGTAGTCGGAACGGTTTTGTTGGCAGGTTTCGCTGCCGTAACCATCTGGGAGATTTGGGCGCGGTTCATTACGCCCATGCTCATTGGTGGTCCCTTGCAGACTGAGACGCTGATCCAGTCGGTTTTCCATTTCAACGATTTCTTTATCGCTGAAGCCATCCATCTGATATCTGGAATATTACTTTATCCGATTGGCTATCTATTCATCGTGCGCCCAATCTGGAAAAAGGTAGCACCGTCTTTGCCATGGTGGTTTGTCGGCTTGGGCTACGGTGTGGTGCTCTGGATCTTTGCGCTTTATGTGATGGCGCATCTGGTTGGAGGGCTGCCAGCGTTCCTGAACTTCATTCCGCTCACATGGGCCTCGTTGGTGGGGCACATGCTGTTTGGCTTCGTAACGGCTCTTGTGGCGCTCCTGAGAAGGTCTTAGCGCATCCCAGAGCCCAGTCCCCCCGAGTTGGGGGACATAAAAGCCGGAGGTTGGGAGGCCTCCGGCTTTTCTTTTTTGGGTCTTTGCTAATCGGCTGGCGGAATTCAGAATTTCAATTCTGTCGGCACCGCGTTCGTTTCCTCAAAAATTCCCGCTCCTGATTCTTGTTCATGCAGAATCGGTGCGCTGTCGTAGAGAAGAATCTGTGTGCGGGTCACAATTGGGTCGCCCGACAGCTCGATCCCTGCATAGTCAGCACAGGCCTGTGCAGCTGCGCCAAGAACGTTAGGATCTGCCGGCGCGTTGGAAACCGGTGCGACCACCGACAACATGGGTGTTTCCAGTTTGGCCTGGCAAGGCGTGCTTGATGAGAGAGACATGGTCTCTTCGTCAATCAGGGTAGGGTATGTATCTCGCATACGATTGACGAGTGCTTCCCGCGGCACCTCGGTTTTGAAGTTCAAATCGCGGTAGATCATATAGATGGTGTCGTTGACCGTCGCGACTTCGATGGCATCAACCATGGTGTCCAGGTCAGCTGAACACCGCACGTAGGTCTGGTCTCCTTCGCAAGTCTGGTAGCCTTCGCTCTCCAAAAACGCGATTACATTTTCTTCGCGCAGGCCCGGCGTTAGTCCGTGAATGGCAGGTGGTGCGGTTTGCAGGGCGCCTGCGCGCGTTGTGTCCTTCTCATCTGACGGCAGGTCTGATTTGCCGACAGGAATGGAGCTGGTGCTCTCTGCATTGTTGGTTGGTGTCGTCAGCTGATAAAGGAGGGCGAGTTCCTCATCGTTCAGCGTGCCGGTTGGCGGGAAGCCTTTATCTGTTTGAAAGGCGTTGATGGCGGCCCGCGTCTTTCGTCCCACAATGCCATCTGGTGTGCCTGCGTTATAGCCGAGAACGTTCAAGCGGTTTTGAATGTCCCGGTTTTGCTCTCGCTGCGGGTTGCTCGCCTGTGGGATGGTTTGCGGCGGAGCGGATGGTTTGCGGGTTACCTTGTCGTAGATTGTTTTGCCGATCGCGCCCACGCCCACGCCGACCAGAAAATCACCAGCCCCAGCCAGTGCCGTAGATGCGGAAAGTGTCAGGCCCAGAGCCATGGCCACCGCTCCGGATACCTTTGTTCCTGTTCTCATCTGTGCCTCACCTCGAAACTCAAATGGCCGGATGAAAGCTGTTCCGGCGCCCCTCTTGTGAATGGCCACTATTATATTACGGGTACACTGGAAAGTCTCAGGGCAGGGGCGGATTCTCTTCCACCCGCGGCCTTGATCAAATTTGTGTTTTGCCAGTTTTCCAGCAGGGCATTGAGTATAAACAGCTAATTCGTTTTTTTTGACGGGTGTTTTTCCACATGGACACGCCATGGGAGAGGTGATTTGCACAGAGAAATGACGATTATGAGAAAAATCTGAGAAACGGCATTTGAGGGCGCTTGACTTGTGGCCGTGCACGCCGTACATCAGCGCCACCTCAGGACAACACAACGTCTTCGAACGAAGCGGGTGTAGCTCAGTTGGTTAGAGTGCCGGCCTGTCACGCCGGAGGTCGCGGGTTCGAGCCCCGTCACTCGCGCCATTCTTTCTAGGGTGTTGTGAGCTTGAGAAACATATCTGAGAGCGGGTGTAGCTCAGTTGGTTAGAGTGCCGGCCTGTCACGCCGGAGGTCGCGGGTTCGAGCCCCGTCACTCGCGCCACTCCTTCATAGAGGAGGCATCTCAGATAGAAAAAATGAAATGGGCGGGTGTAGCTCAGTTGGTTAGAGTGCCGGCCTGTCACGCCGGAGGTCGCGGGTTCGAGCCCCGTCACTCGCGCCACTCATTTCACCGAAAAAAGCGCGGTCAGCTTAAAACAGCTGCCGCGCTTTTCGCGTTTTACTGGCTGTACTCATGCATTCCTCCAATACAGCGCGCTCGAAATATTTTATCGATACGAATTTATACCTTACTTAGCGGCAGTATGAGTAAGTTTACTCATTACTGGAATCTGAACGCATGTTTGAGTCTATTGAATTGAGGGATTCAACCGCTGGGGGAAAACTTTATTTAGCAAGCTACTAATAACATGAATAAAAAACTCATATATTTTCAAATCCCTGAATTGAGCCATTTTTGGCCATTGTTTGGTAACTGGTCAGTAGATGTAAGTCTTCTATATATGGGTGTATACTGATTTACTCCTTCTGGGGGTCTTGCGCTCTTGGAGGGGCTAAGTTAATCGTGCGTGCAATGCATAGCGGTCTGGTCTGCACCTTGGGTCGGGCACCTCCAACTTACGCGTGTTGACTTTCATTGCTTTTGCACAAATTAGCTTTTGGGCTTCGATAGCCCCATGCGCAGGGATGCAAACGAAAGATGGAAGAGCTCCTAAGGGACTATGTCCCAATCGTGGTCTTTATCGGTGTGGCTCTGGTCATTGGTCTGGCGTTGCTGATTGCACCGTTTGTACTGGCTTACAAAAGCCCCGATTCAGAAAAACTCTCAGCTTATGAGTGCGGCTTCAATGCGTTCGACGACGCGCGCATGAAGTTCGACATTCGCTTCTACCTTGTCTCCATCTTGTTCATCATCTTCGATTTGGAAGTTGCTTTCCTCTTTCCGTGGGCCGTTTCTTTCGGCGATCTCGGCTGGTTCGGCTTCTCGTCAATGATGATCTTTCTTGCCGTGCTTACGGTCGGCTTTGTTTATGAATGGAAGAAAGGGGCACTGGAATGGGATTAAATCCTGACGGAGCCCGTCCAATGGTTGCTCAGCAGCCAAAGGGCACTCTGGATCCGAATACCGGCAAGCCTGTTGGTGCTGACGATCCGTATGTCATGGACATCAACAGTGAGCTTTCAGACAAGGGCTTTCTGGTCACCTCATCAGAAAGCTTGATCCAGTGGGCGCGCACCGGCTCCCTCATGTGGATGACCTTTGGTCTGGCATGCTGCGCCGTTGAAATGATGCAGATGTCCATGCCGCGTTATGATGGTGAGCGGTTCGGCTTTGCGCCACGTGGTTCTCCTCGGCAGTCTGATGTCATGATTGTCGCAGGCACCCTTACGAATAAGATGGCTCCGGCGCTACGCAAGGTCTACGACCAGATGCCTGAGCCGCGCTATGTGATCTCCATGGGTTCCTGCGCAAACGGCGGTGGCTACTACCACTACTCTTATTCAGTGGTTCGCGGCTGTGACCGTGTAGTGCCCGTCGACATTTACGTGCCAGGTTGTCCTCCAACTGCGGAAGCGCTGCTTTACGGTGTGCTGCTTCTTCAGAAAAAGATCCGCCGCACAGGCACAATCGAAAGATAAAAGTAGGCGCGGGAAGCCGCGCCTTTCCCCCGAAGGTCCAACGGACAGGAAAAGGTTCATGGACGAGACGCTCACAGAACTGGGTGACTATATCGAGGCCAAGCTGCTGGATGAAGTCAGTAGCTGGTCAGTGACTTATGGCGAGCTCACAGTTGTGGTGCCCGCAGAGCGCATCGTGAAGGTGTTGCGTTTTCTGCGTGATGACGCCCGCTGTGGCTTTATTGCCCTTGTCGACATTTGTGGTGTGGACTGGCCAGCCCGCGAGAAGCGGTTTGATGTGGTCTATCACCTTCTTTCTCCGCGCCAGAACCAGCGCATTCGCGTAAAGGTTGCTGCTGCCGAGGGCGAGTTGGTGCCTTCTGCTACCGCAATCTATCCCGGAGCTGATTGGTTCGAGCGCGAAGCCTACGACATGTACGGCATTCTGTTTTCTGGCCATCCTGATCTTCGTCGTCTTCTGACGGACTACGGCTTTGATGGTCACCCTCTGCGCAAGGACTTCCCGCTGACTGGCTATGTGGAAGTTCGCTATGACGATGAGCGCAAGCGCGTCGTTTATGAGCCTGTGCAGTTGAACCAGGAATTCCGCAATTTTGATTTCCTTTCACCGTGGGAGGGCACCGATTACGTGCTTTCTGGCGATGAAAAAGCATCGAACTGAGGCGAGTACTGATGGCTGAGGCTCAGGTCCGCAATTTTAATATCAACTTTGGTCCGCAGCACCCTGCGGCTCACGGTGTGCTTCGTCTCGTTCTTGAACTGGATGGGGAAGTGGTGACCCGTGTTGATCCGCATATCGGATTGTTGCACCGGGGCACCGAAAAACTCATCGAGCACAAGACTTACCTTCAGGCTGTGCCGTATTTCGACCGCCTTGATTACGTGGCGCCGATGAATCAGGAGCATGCATTTGCTCTTGCCGTTGAGCGCATGTTGGGCATCGAAGTGCCACGCCGTGGTCAGCTGATCCGTGTTCTCTACTCAGAGATCGGCCGTTTGCTCTCTCACCTTCTGAACGTGACCACACAGGCCATGGACGTTGGTGCGCTGACGCCGCCGCTTTGGGGCTTTGAACCACGTGAAGAGCTGATGGCGTTTTATGAGCGCGCCTGTGGTGCTCGTATGCACGCAGCTTATGTTCGTCCGGGTGGCGTGCATCAGGACCTTCCGCAGGATCTGGTGGATGACATCTGGGAATGGTGCGATCCGTTCCTTCAGACCCTTGATGACATTGAGGGGCTGCTCACAGACAACCGCATTTTCAAGCAGCGTAACGTTGATATTGGCGTTGTGTCGCTGGAAGACTGTTGGGCTTGGGGCTTTTCCGGCGTGATGGTTCGCGGTTCGGGCGCAAAGTGGGATCTGCGCAAGGCGCAACCCTATGAGTGCTATGAGGAAATGGAATTTGACATCGCCATCGGCAAGAACGGCGACTGTTATGACCGTTATCTGATCCGCATGTTCGAAATGCGCCAGTCGATCCGCATCATGAAGCAGTGCCTTGAGCGCCTGAACATGGATAGCGGCCGCGGGCCAATTTCCTCTACGGATGGCAAAATCGTGCCGCCGAAGCGTGGTGAAATGAAACGCTCGATGGAAGCGCTCATCCACCACTTCAAACTCTACACTGAAGGCTACCATGTGCCGGAAGGCGAGATTTATGCCGCTGTTGAAGCGCCCAAGGGCGAATTCGGCGTCTATCTCGTGTCTGACGGCACCAACAAGCCTTACCGCTGCAAGATCAAGGCGCCAGGTTATGCGCACTTGCAGGCCATGGACTTTATGTGCCGCGGGCACATGCTGGCCGACGTTTCCGCCGTGCTGGGGTCCCTTGATATCGTATTCGGGGAGATTGACCGATAATGTCAGTGCGTCGTCTTCATCATGAGCAGCCAGAGAGCTTCGAGTTCACACCTGAAAACCTTGCATGGGCCAAGAAGGTGATTGAACGCTACCCGGAAGGGCGTCAGGCGTCTGCTGTCATCCCAATCTTGTGGCGTGCGCAAGAGCAGAACGAGGGCTGGGTCAGCGAGCCGGCAATCCGCGCGGTTGCTGAACTGCTGGATATGCCGAACATTCGCGTTCTGGAAGTTGCAACGTTCTACACCATGTTTCAGCTTCAGCCGGTGGGCAAGAAGGCTCACATTCAGGTGTGTGGCACCACGCCATGTCAGCTGCGCGGAGCCGAGGGCCTGATCAAGGTCTGCAAGAGCAAGATTGCCAGCAAGGCACACGAGCTTTCAGAGGACGGTAACTTCTCTTGGGAAGAGGTCGAGTGTCTGGGCGCATGTTCCAACGCGCCAATGGTTCAGATCTTCAAGGATACTTACGAAGATCTGACCGAAGAGACTTTCACGCAACTCATTGATGACATCGCGGCGGGCAAGCCGGTTGTGCCAGGTCCTCAGAACGAGCGTCGTTTTGCAGCGCCGGAAGGTGGCCCAACAACGCTGTCAGAAATCAAAGATGAGACCCTTGGCGGAGATCCGCAGCCACAGATCGTTGATGGCTCCGTGAATGCCACCGAGGATTATGCTGGTCTTCACATCAACAAGGGTGGCAAGGGCTACACTGGCGTTCCGCGTCCAGCGCAGGAAGGCGTGGATGTGGCCAAGAAGGCCTTTGAAGCACAGCAAAAGGCCAAGCTGGCCGAACAGGGCGAGGGATAAGGGATGCTCCAAGATCAGGATCGTATCTTCACCAACCTCTATGGACTGCATGATTGGGGCCTGGAAGGCGCCAAAAAACGCGGTAGCTGGTCTGGTACAAAAGACATTCTGACCAAAGGGCGCGAGTGGATTGTCGAGGAAATGAAGGCTTCCGGTCTTCGTGGTCGCGGCGGTGCGGGCTTCCCGACTGGTCTCAAGTGGTCCTTCATGCCGAAGCAGAGCGATGGTCGTCCGGCATATCTGGTTGTAAATGCCGACGAATCCGAGCCCGGTACCTGTAAAGACCGTGAAATCATGCGTCATGATCCTCACCATCTGGTTGAAGGGTGTTTGCTCGCAGGTTTCGCCATGGGTGCGATTGCTGCATACATCTATGTGCGCGGCGAATTCATCCGTGAACGTGAGCGCCTTCAGGCGGCAATTGATCAGGCCTATGACGCTGGCCTTATCGGCAAGAACAACGTTCATGGTTATGACTTTGACATCTACGTTCATCACGGGGCAGGGGCTTACATCTGCGGCGAAGAAACTGCGCTGCTTGAGAGCCTTGAAGGCAAGAAGGGCCAACCGCGCCTGAAGCCACCGTTCCCGGCAAACATGGGCATCTATGGTTGCCCGACCACCGTGAACAACGTGGAATCTATTGCTGTTGCCCCTTCAATTCTCAAACGTGGTGCGTCCTGGTTCTCCGGCATGGGCCGTGAGAACAATGCGGGTACCAAGCTGTTCTGTATCTCCGGTCACGTGGAACGTCCATGTACCGTTGAAGAAGAGATGGGCATCAGCTTCAAGGATCTGATTGAGACTCACTGCGGTGGCATCCGTGGTGGCTGGGACAACCTGCTTGCGGTCATTCCCGGTGGTTCTTCCGTGCCTTGCGTTAAGGGCGAAGACATGAAGGATGCCATCATGGACTTTGATGGCCTCAAGGATGTGGGGTCCTCTCTTGGTACAGCTGCGGTGATCGTCATGGATAAGTCCACCGACATCATCAAGGCAATCGCCCGACTTTCCTATTTCTACAAACACGAGAGCTGCGGCCAGTGTACGCCTTGTCGTGAAGGCACTGGCTGGATGTGGCGTGTGATGGAACGGATGGTTAAGGGCGAGAGCTCCTATGAAGAGATCGACATGCTCTTCAAGGTCACCAAGCAGGTAGAAGGTCACACGATCTGTGCCCTTGGTGATGCGGCTGCCTGGCCAATTCAGGGATTGATCCGAAATTTCCGTCCTGTAATCGAAGACCGCATTGATCAGTACGTGGCGCGTTCGAAGTCCGCCACAACGATTGCAGCGGAGTAGGGCATGAAGGTCGAAGGAGAAAAGCATCGTCTTACTGCAACGGGGTGCGATCTGTCTGGCTCTATGTTTGTTGACTGCAACCTTTCAGGGCTAAGTTTCAACGACGTGAACCTCTCAGGCGCTGCCATTGACGATGCGAACCTCTCCGGATGGTCTGTGTTTAACGCAAACATGTCGGGTTGGTCCGTTGATCAGGCCAATCTCTCAGGGATGCGGATAAAGAATGCCAATTTGGCAGGCTGTGACATTTCCGATAGCCGCTTGATGGGCATGACCATTGATGGAATTGAAGTGACTGAGCTTCTGGAAGCCTATGAGCGCCAGCAAGCAAGTGGTAAGGACGCCAACGCATGACCAAGATTGTCGTCGACGGCAAAGAAGTTGAAGTTCCAGCGGAATATACGCTGCTGCAGGCTTGTGAAGAAGCGGGCGCTGAGGTGCCGCGCTTTTGCTACCATGACCGGCTGTCCATTGCTGGCAACTGCCGCATGTGTCTCGTTGAGGTGAAGGGGGGACCGCCAAAGCCGGTTGCATCCTGCGCCATGAACGTGCGCGACATGCGTCCGGGCCCAAATGGTGAGCCTCCGCAGGTGTTTACCAAAAGCCCGATGGTCAAGAAGGCTCGAGAAGGTGTGATGGAGTTCTTGCTCATCAACCACCCTCTTGATTGCCCGATCTGTGACCAGGGCGGTGAGTGTGACCTGCAGGATCAGGCGATGGCCTATGGCGTGGACAGCTCCCGTTTTGACGAGAACAAGCGTGCGGTTGAAAACAAGTACATCGGCCCACTTGTAAAGACCGTGATGACGCGTTGCATTCACTGCACACGCTGCGTTCGCTTTACGACTGAGGTGGCGGGTGTTTCGGAGCTGGGGCTAACGGGCCGCGGTGAAGATGCAGAGATCACAACCTATCTGGAAAGCGCGCTTTCCTCTGAGCTTCAAGGCAATGTGATTGACCTGTGCCCGGTTGGTGCGCTCACCTCCCGTCCATACGCTTTCAATGCACGGCCTTGGGAGTTGACCAAGACCGAAGGCGTTGACGTGATGGACGCTCTTGGCTCTGCCATTCGCATTGACACCCGTGGCCGCGAAGTCATGCGCATCATGCCGCGGACCAACGAAGCGGTTAACGAAGAGTGGATCTCGGACAAGACCCGCTTCATCTGGGATGGTTTGAAGACACAGCGCCTTGATCGCCCATATGTAAAGCGTGATGGGAAGCTTGGGGCTGCAAGTTGGCAGGAAGCCTTTGAGCTGGTTGGCGATAAAGTGAAGGCTGCGGGCGGCGCACGGGTAGGTGCGATAGCTGGTGATCTTGCATCCGTTGAAGACCTTTATGCGCTCAAGAGCCTTATGACCTCAATCGGATCGGCAAATTACGACTGCCGACAGGATGGTGCGCAGCTTGATCCACGTCTTGGCCGTTCAACCTATCTATTCAATACTATGGTCGAAGGTATTGAAGACGCTGATGCAATTTTGCTGGTTGGCGCGAACCCACGCCATGAGGCGGCGGTTCTGAATGCCCGCATTCGCAAGCGCTATGTCGCAGGACAAATTCCGATTGCACTCATCGGGCAAAATGTGGACCAGACCTACCCGGTTGACTATCTGGGTGCTGGAACAGATACGCTTGCAGAACTGGTTGCCGGCAAGGGGGCTTTCTTCGAAACGTTGAAGAAAGCAGCCCGTCCGATGATCATTGTCGGTGAGGGCGCTGTTGCCCGCGAAGACGGTCAGGCAATTCTTTCTGCGGCTGCCAAGTTGGCCCAGTCTGTTGGTGCCTTGGCTGACGAGTGGAACGGTTTCAACGTTCTTGCGACGGCTGCGAGCCGGGTTGGGGGGCTCGACATTGGTTTTGTCCCACAAGAGGGTGGCTTGACGACCGGCGGCATTCAAAATGCAGCAGGCAAAGGCGAGTTGGACGTTGTCTTCCTGCTCGGTGCTGATGAGCTGGACATGGCTTCTTTCGGTGATGCTTTTGTAGTTTACATCGGTACCCATGGTGATCGTGGTGCGCACCGCGCCGACGTGATCCTTCCTGCAGCTGCATATACTGAAAAACCTGGCACCTATGTGAACCTCGAGGGCCGCGTTCAGCTTAATCCACGTGCTGCGTTCCCTCCGGGAGATGCACGTGAAGATTGGGCTATTCTGAGAGCGCTTTCCGCCCACACAGGTCAGGCGCTACCATTTGATAGCTTTAATGATCTTCGCAGTGCGCTTTACAAGGATCATCCGCATCTTCTGGGTGTGGACCAGATCGAGAAGGGCGCAAGCGCTGACATTGCCAAGCTCGCTGAGCTGGGCGGCGACATGCAGGGCTCCACCTTCGTGTCGGCTGTAACCGATTATTACATGACAAACCCGATTGCACGCGCATCGGCGGTGATGGCGGAGTGTTCTCAGCTCGCCAAGTCACGGTCGCTTGAGGCGGCAGAGTAGGGGCGGGGGATATGGCTGAATTTTGGACCGACTACGGTTTCCCGTTCATCATCATGTTGGCGCAAAGTGCGCTGCTGATGGTGGTGCTTCTATTGATCGTCGCTTACATCCTTTACGCAGACCGTAAGGTCTGGGCAGCAGTTCAAATCCGCCGTGGTCCTAACGTTGTGGGTCCTTGGGGGTTGTTCCAGAGCTTCGCGGACCTTTTGAAGTTCGCTCTCAAGGAACCCGTTATTCCAGCAGGGTCGGACAAGTTCCTGTTTTTGTTTGCGCCGCTGATTACAGTCATTCTCTCATTGGCCGCCTGGGCCGTGATCCCGGTGGCTGATGGATGGGTGATTGCTGACATCAATGTGGGCATCCTTTACGTCTTTGCAATATCTTCCTTGGGTGTTTACGGCGTGATCGTTGGTGGTTGGGCATCCAACTCCAAGTATCCATTCCTGTCCGCACTACGCTCTGCGGCGCAGATGGTTTCCTATGAAGTCTCGATTGGCTTTGTGATTGTAACCGTTCTGCTGTGCGTAGGTTCGTTGAACCTCACCGATATTGTCGAAGCGCAACAGACCGGCCTTGCCACCATGTTGGGCGTGCCGTGGCTGACCATCTTGAACTGGTTCTGGCTGCCGTTGTTCCCGATGTTCGTTGTGTTCTTCATCTCCGCGCTTGCTGAGACCAATCGTCCTCCGTTCGATTTGGCTGAAGCTGAATCCGAGCTGGTTGCGGGTTTCATGGTCGAATACGGCTCCACCCCATACATGATGTTCATGCTGGGGGAATATGTGGCCATTGCGCTGATGTGTTCTTTGACGACCATCCTGTTCATGGGTGGATGGTTGCCACCACTGGACATCGCGCCGTTCACCTGGGTGCCGGGGTTTGTCTGGTTCTTGCTCAAGTCGCTTCTGGTGTTCTTCATGTTCGCCATGGTGAAGGCGATGGTTCCACGGTACCGCTATGACCAGCTGATGCGCTTGGGTTGGAAGGTCTTTCTGCCGCTCTCGCTGTTCATGGTGTTCGCAGTCGCTGCGGTATTGATGGCAACCGGCTGGGCACCATAAGGGGTTCAGCGGTGATTGAACTGACACTGGCTGGTGCCATTGGTGCGGCGCTTGGAGCCTACATCGGGTGGCTGGACTGCAAGATCCTTTGGGGGACATTGCAGGCAGCTGTCACGAAACGAAAGCAGACCGGTGCACCAAGTGCTGCTTCCCTGGAACGGGCAGAGCCGCACCTGCGCAAACTGATATTTGTCATAACGATGTTTGGGTTTCCCATCATCGGATTTCTCGCCGGACAGACCATTGCCGGATGAGACCTGTCGTTAAGGAGAGGCTTTAGAGCTATGAGACTCGATCAGGCCGCAAAATCGTTGCTTTTGAAGGAGTTCGTCTCGGCGTTCTTTCTCGCCATGCGTTACTTCTTCAAGCCGAAGCCGACGATCAATTATCCGTTCGAGAAGAACCCGACAAGTCCGCGTTTCCGCGGAGAGCATGCACTGCGCCGTTACCCCAATGGGGAAGAACGCTGCATTGCCTGCAAGTTGTGTGAAGCGATCTGCCCAGCACAGGCGATCACGATCGAGGCTGGGCCACGCCGTAACGATGGCACCCGCCGCACAACACGCTACGACATTGACATGACCAAGTGCATCTACTGCGGCTTCTGTCAGGAAGCTTGCCCGGTTGATGCAATTGTTGAGGGGCCGAACTTCGAGTTTGCCACTGAAACCCGCGAAGAGCTGTTCTACGACAAGGACAAGCTGCTCCAAAACGGGGACAAGTGGGAGCGTGAAATCGCCCGCAATATCGAAATGGACGCACCGTACCGCTAAGTCGCGGACGGGGATAACTTTCGCCCTCTCAGTGCCGCTTTCGGGTGGCTTTGAGGCGGCACACTTAAGGACAAAGGCAACCCTAATGGTTTTGCAGGCCCTTTTCTTCTATCTGTTCGCCGGGATCGCCGTGGCGTCTGCCTTCATGGTCATTGCCTCCCGTAACCCGGTGCATTCCGTCTTGTTCCTGATCTTGTGTTTCTTCAACGCAGCAGGGCTGTTCATCCTGATCGGCGCCGAGTACCTGGCCATGCTTTTGGTGGTTGTGTACGTGGGTGCGGTGATGGTGCTGTTCCTGTTCGTTGTGATGATGCTGGATGTTGACTTCGTCGAGATGCGCCAGGGCTTCCTGCAATACCTGCCTGTAGGGGGATTAATTGGCTGCATTCTGCTTGCCGAACTCCTGATGGTGGTGACTGGTTGGGTTATCGCGCCGCAAATTGTCGGCGAGGGCGCTCTGCCGATTGCCCCTGCTGGCGATGTGCAGAACATTCGGGCGATCGGTGATGTGCTGTACACGCACTACATCTACTTCTTCCAGGCTTCAGGTCTGGTGCTACTGGTTGCGATGATCGGGGCGATCGTTTTGACCTTGCGCCACAAGGAAGGCGTGAAGCGTCAGGACATTTCTGAACAGGTTGCGCGCGGCCCGGAAACCTCCATCGAGGTGGTACAGGTCGAGAGCGGCAAGGGAATTTAAGTTGCGCTGATTTTGCGTTGCTTTGAAAAAAACGCGTACATACCCGGTCGAGCGGTCTCCATCCAGACCGGGTTCACTCAAAAACTTACGGGGAGCACTGCGAGGCGCCCATGGAAATTGGACTTTCGCATTATTTGTCGGTGGCAGCGATCCTCTTCACGATCGGTGTCTTCGGGATCTTCCTCAACAGGAAGAACGTTATCGTCATTCTCATGTCGATCGAACTTCTGTTGCTGGCGGTCAACATCAACCTGGTGGCCTTCTCGGTTTTCCTGTCAGACCTCATGGGTCAGATCTTCGCGCTGCTGGTCTTGACGGTCGCAGCGGCTGAAGCGGCCATCGGTCTCGCGATCCTTGTGGTCTACTTCCGTAACCGCGGCTCCATTGCCGTGGAAGACATCAACATCATGAAAGGCTGAGGGGCAGATGTATTCGGCAATTGTTTTCCTGCCACTGATCGGATTTCTGATCGCCGGCCTGTTTGGGCGGGCTATCGGGTCCAAGGCCAGTGAGTACATCACGTCCGGCCTTCTGATCGTATCCGCTATTCTGTCTTGGGTGGCATTTGCTCAGATCGGTCTGGGCTCCTCCGAGATGGTGCAGTATGACCTGCTGCGCTGGATCAATTCCGGCGATCTGGAGATCAACTGGTCAATCCGAGTTGATACCCTGACCGCCGTCATGCTGGTTGTGGTGAACTCCGTTTCCGCCTTGGTGCATGTTTACTCCATCGGATACATGCACCACGATCCGGACCGGCCGCGCTTCTTTGCGTACCTGTCTCTGTTTACCTTTGCCATGCTCATGCTGGTGACCTCTGACAACCTTGTGCAGATGTTCTTCGGCTGGGAAGGCGTGGGTCTGGCGTCCTACCTGCTGATCGGCTTCTGGTACAAGAAGCCATCGGCAAACGCTGCGGCCATGAAGGCATTCGTCGTGAACCGTGTGGGTGACTTCGGTTTTTCCCTCGGCATTTTCGGCTGCTTCGTGATCTTCGGTGCGGTGGACCTGCCCACGATCTTTGCCAATGCGCAGAGCGTTGCCCAAGGTGAGGGGGAGGTTATGACCTTCCTTGGCTATCAGCTGAATGGCGAAGTGGCCGTGACGGTTGTCTGCCTGCTGCTCTTCATGGGGGCCATGGGTAAGTCCGCTCAGTTCCTGCTGCACACCTGGCTGCCTGATGCGATGGAAGGCCCGACCCCCGTGTCGGCGCTGATCCACGCGGCAACCATGGTGACCGCAGGTGTGTTCATGGTGGCGCGTTTGTCTCCAATCTTTGAACTGTCTCATGTGGCGCTGACCGTTGTGACCCTGTTTGGTGCAACAACGGCAATCTTCGCGGCGACCGTGGGCTGTGTTCAAAACGACATCAAGCGCGTGATTGCCTACTCCACCTGTTCGCAGCTGGGTTACATGTTCGTGGCTCTGGGCGTTGGTGCGTACAGCATCGGTGTGTTCCACCTGTTCACCCACGCCTTCTTCAAGGCGCTGTTGTTCCTTTGCGCCGGTTCCGTGATCCATGCGGTGTCTGACGAGCAGGACATGCGGAAGATGGGGGGGCTGCGCAAGCACATTCCGGTGACCTATTGGACCATGATGATCGGCACGCTGGCACTTACCGGGTTCGGCATTCCGCTGACCTACATCGGGACTGCTGGGTTCATCTCCAAGGATGCGATCATTGAAGCGGCTTATGTGGGGCACAATGCCTTTGCAAGCTACGCGTTCTGGATGACCGTTGCTGCTGCGTTCCTGACCAGCTTCTACTCCTGGCGTCTGACGTTCATGACTTTCCACGGCAAGCCTCGGGCTTCTGCCGATGTGATGAGCCATGTTCATGAAAGCCCATGGGTGATGACTGTGCCGCTGCTGCTGCTTTCTGTCGGTGCGCTGTTTGCCGGTATGGCTTTCAAGGCCAACTTCTTCGGCGACGCCTATGATGCCTTCTGGAAGGGATCGTTGTTCGTCTCAAGCGAAAACCACATCCTTCATGAGATGCACCATGTGCCGGTATGGGTTCGCCTGTCTCCATTCGTGATGATGGCCTCTGGCTTCCTGCTGGCCTGGCAGTTCTACCTGCGCAAGCCGGAAATGCCAAAGGCACTGGCTGCTCGCCACGACGCGCTCTACCGCTTCTTGTTGAACAAGTGGTACTTCGATGAGCTCTACGACATTCTGTTCGTTCGCTCATCCATGTGGCTGGGCCGCTTCCTGTGGAAGCGTGGTGATGGAACCGTGATTGATGGCATGGGCCCTGACGGGGTTGCTGCCCGCGTTCAAGATGTGACCGCTCGCGTGATCCGTCTCCAGTCTGGCTACATCTATCATTACGCATTTGCGATGCTGATCGGGGTTGCCTTCTTCGTTACCCTCTCAATGTTCTCGGGCGGGGGAGCCCAATAATGAGCGATTGGTCCATTCTCTCCATTACCACCTTCCTTCCGTTGGTTGGTGTGCTCTTCATCCTGCTGGTTCGCGGTGACGATGAAGAGGCCAAGAAAAACATTCGCCGGGTGGCGTTGATCACCACCTGCTTCACGTTTGTCATTTCCCTGTTCATCTGGGGTGGGTTCACCTATGAGAACCCTGGTTTCCAGATGGTCGAGAAGTATGAGTGGCTGGGCGGTGCTTTCTCCTACCACATGGGTGTGGACGGCATTTCGATGCTGTTTGTCATTCTGACCACGTTCCTGATGCCATTTTGTATTCTGGCAAGCTGGAACAGCATTCAGAACCGCGTGAAGGAATACATGATTGCGTTCCTGGTGCTGGAAACACTGATGATCGGTGTGTTCTGTGCGCTGGATCTGGTCCTGTTCTACATCTTCTTCGAGGCTGGCCTCATCCCGATGTTCCTTATCATCGGTGTGTGGGGTGGTGCCCGCCGCGTGTATGCGAGTTACAAGTTCTTCCTGTACACGCTGCTTGGCTCCGTCTTGATGCTGATTGCGATCATGTCCATGTACTGGCAGGCCGGTACGCTGGATATTCCGCAGTTGATGCAGCACGATTTCCCGGCGAGCATGCAGACGTGGCTGTGGCTGGCGTTCTTTGCAAGCTTTGCGGTGAAGATGCCGATGTGGCCGGTGCATACATGGTTGCCGGACGCCCACGTTGAAGCGCCAACAGCCGGTTCCGTCATTCTTGCTGGTATTCTTCTGAAGATGGGTGGTTACGGCTTCCTGCGTTTCTCTTTGCCAATGTTCCCGTTGGCGAGCGAGATGTTCGCGCCGTTCGTGTTCACCTTGTCTGTGGTGGCCATCGTCTACACCTCTTTGGTGGCGCTTGCTCAGGAAGACATCAAGAAGCTGATCGCTTACTCATCCGTTGCGCACATGGGCTATGTGACCATGGGTATCTTCGCGATGAACGAGCAGGGCATTCAAGGCGCGCTGTTTCAGATGCTGTCACACGGTATCGTTTCTGCCGCACTCTTCCTGTGCGTTGGTGTGATCTACGACCGCATGCATACGCGTCAGATTTCGGCTTATGGCGGTCTCGTCAACATCATGCCGAAATACGCCGTCGCTTTCATGATCTTCACCATGGCCAATGTGGGTCTGCCTGGAACATCCGGTTTCGTGGGTGAGTTCCTGACACTGGTTGGTGCGTTCCGCGCCAATACCTGGGTTGCCCTGTTTGCCACCTTGGGTGTGATCTTGTCTGCCGCCTATGCGCTTTATCTTTACCGCCGCGTTGTGTTTGGCGCGCTGGAGAAGGAAAGCCTGAAGGCCATGCTGGACTTGAACGCGCGTGAGAAGGTGATCCTGATCCCGCTGATCATTCTGACCATCTTCTTTGGTGTGTATCCGGCACCGGTGTTCGACGTGACACAGGCTTCCGTTGACGCGCTTATTACGAACTACCAGACAGCGATTGAACTCGGCACCAAGGCCGTGGTTGATACCGCTGGTCTGAGCCATTAATTCGACAGGACACTGACACCATGCAAGCTGAGATTTTACAATTTAGCGATCTCGCCCCGGTCTTTCCGGAGCTGCTTCTGGCGGTGGGTGCGCTGGTTTTGTTGATGGTTGGCGCCTTCGGGGGCAATCGCTCCACCTCCGTGGTGACGGGGATGTGTGTTGCCCTGTTGGCCATTGCCGGTTTGATGCTGGTCGTCTCGCCGAACTACGGCGAGGTGTTCAACGGTTCCTTCGTACAGGATGCTTTTTCCCGTTACATGAAGGTTCTGGTTCTGATCGGTTCGGGCTTTGCCATTGCCATGTCCGTGGCATATGCCCGCTCTCAGAACTTTGACCGCTTTGAGTACCCAATCCTCATTCTGCTGGCGACGCTCGGCATGATGATGATGCTTTCTGCGGGCGACCTGATTTCCATGTATCTGGGTCTGGAGCTTCAGTCTCTGGCGCTTTATGTGGTTGCGGCAATCAACCGGGACTCCGTGCGGTCCACGGAAGCGGGCCTGAAGTACTTTGTGCTCGGTGCGCTTTCTTCCGGTATGCTGCTTTACGGCATGTCCTTCATCTATGGCTTTACCGGCCAGATCGAGTTCTCTGCGATTGCTGAAACTTTGACCACTGAACGCGCGTCTCTGGGGCTGGTGTTCGGTATCGTGTTCATGCTGGCGGGCCTTGCATTCAAGATCTCGGCCGTGCCGTTCCACATGTGGACCCCTGATGTTTACGAGGGCGCGCCAACGCCTGTGACCGCGTTCTTCGCGGCTGCGCCAAAGATTGCGGCGTTCGGCATGATGGTGCGTGTGCTGGTGGAAGCGCTTGGCGGTGTTCTGCTGGATTGGCAGCAGATCATCGTGTTCATGGCGATCATGTCCATGGCTCTGGGTTCCTTCGCTGCAATTGGCCAGAAGAACATCAAGCGACTGATGGCGTATTCCTCCATCGGTCACATGGGCTATGCCATGGTTGGTCTGGCCGCTGGCACAGCTGTTGGCGTTGAGGGCGTGATTGTTTACATGACCGCCTATCTGGCAATGACCCTTGGCGCGTTCGCCTGCATCCTTTCCATGCGCCGCAAAGGCGGCATGGTGGAGGAGATTGCGGACCTTTCCGGTTTGTCGCGCACCAACCTGCCAATGGCCATTCTGCTGGCGTTCATCATGTTCTCCCTGGCTGGTATCCCGCCATTCATCGGGTTCTTTGCCAAGTTTTACGTGTTCATCGCAGCGGTTGAAGCAGGGCTCTACCCCCTTGCAATCATCGGTATCCTGACCAGTGTTGTCGGCTGTTACTACTATCTGCGTGTCATCAAGGTGATGTTCTTTGATGAGCCTTCAGATGAGTTCCTGCCAATGTCCGGTGAAATGAAGATTGTTTTGGGTATCTCCAGCGCCGTTATTTGTCTATTTATTCTGGTACCCGGACCAATTGTTGAGGCAGCAAGCGCTGCTGCAAATACGCTGTTCTAAATGAGCCAGACTAAATTGCATTTACGAGACAAGGGCCCGGTGTCATCTGCACCGGGCTTTACTTTTGAACATTACGATAGCATTGGGTCCACCAATAGCTATGGCATCGAGCTTGCCAGGCAGGGGCATCCCGGCCACCTTTGGCTGCGAGCTGAAGAGCAGACCGAAGGACGTGGCCGAAGGGGCCGTGCGTGGACCTCTGACCGCGGCAACCTGTTTGCTTCCGTACTGCTGCGCTTTGACAAGCTGGATGAGACGGCGGTGCAATTTCCATTCGTTGCTGCGCTTTCTCTGGCCGATGCGGTGGAAAAAGCCTGCGGCGTGACCCATCTGGTAGAGCTGAAATGGCCCAATGATCTTCTCATCAATGGGGCTAAGATTTCAGGAATTTTGCTTGAGAGTGAAAGCCATTCCTCCTATGGGTTCTATCTGGTCTGCGGTTTTGGCGTGAATGTTGTTCACCACCCGGACCTTGGCCTTTATAAAACAACGGACTTGCGCAGCTTGGGCTTCCAGTGCAATGCAGACTTGTTGTTTTTGAAACTGGCAGAAAGTTTCGAGCATTGGCTGGGCACTTGGTCCAAGCCAAATGGCTTTGATGTGGTGCGAAAGGCTTGGCTGGAACGCGCCATTGGGGTTGGGGAGCAGATACGTGTGCGCCTGACCCGGGAAGAATTCAGCGGACGCTTTGTCGATATCGATCATTTCGGCCGGTTGATCCTGAAGATGGACAGCGGCGAAACGCGGCTGGTTTCCGCAGGAGACGTGTTTTTTTCCTGAAGCATGGCTGCATCAAGCATGTGGCTGTCTCGTCCGGCGCCGTTATTCGGGCTGCCCGAGACCGTTTCAGGACGTTTGGAAAGGTAATTCAATATGTCGAGCGAAAATCAGCTCGTGTTTTTGCCCCTCGGGGGCGTTGGCGAAATCGGGATGAACCTTGGCCTTTATGGTATGGGCCCCGAAGATGACCGCACTTGGTTGGTCGTTGACTTTGGCGTTTCTTTTGCCGGGCCCGAGCTGCCGGGCGTTGATCTTGTGCTGCCGGATATTCGTTTCTTGCAGGAAGAACGCAGCCGTATTGCCGGTATCGTGATTACGCACGCCCATGAAGACCACTATGGTGCGCTGCCGTACATCTGGAACCTTGTTGAGGCGCCCGTATATGCCACGCCATTTGCCGCCGGTTTGCTGGAGGCAAAATATGGCGTTGACGGCGAGCAGGTGGACATTCCGGTCACCATTGTCAATCAAGGCGAGCGCCTCAATATCGGGCCGTTCGACGTTGAGCTTTTGACCATGACCCACTCGATCCCCGAGCCGTGTGGCCTTGCCATTCGCGCCAATGGGCAGATGGTGGTGCACTCTGGCGACTGGAAGATTGACCCCACACCGGGTGTCGGCAAATCCATGGATATGGAGCGGCTGCGGGAGCTGGGAGAGGAGGGCGTTGATGCCCTGATTTGCGACAGCACCAATGCCGTGCGCGATGGCGTGAGCCCCAGTGAAGCGGAAGTACAGGCGGAACTGACACGGATTATCAAGGAAGCGACCGGCCGTGTGGCGGTGACCACCTTTGCCTCCAACGTTGCGCGCATCCGCGCGGTGGCTGAAGCTGCTGCTGCAGCGGAACGTGAGATCGTGGTGGTGGGGCGCTCCATGCTGCGGGTGATCGAGGTTGCCAAGGAACTGGGCTATCTGGATGGCTTGCCGCCGTTTCGTGATGAGGAGGCCTATGGCCACTTCCCTCGGGACAAGGTGGTGATGATTTGCACCGGGTCGCAAGGGGAAAACCGGGCGGCGATGGCACGCATTGCGGCGGACAATCACCGCCAAATCGCGCTGACTTCCGGGGACACCGTGATTTTCTCGTCTCGAACCATTCCGGGCAATGAGAAGGCCGTAAACACGGTGATCAACTCTTTGGTGTCACAAGGCTTGAAGGTGATTACCGACCGGGATGCGCTCGTGCATGTTTCCGGTCACCCACGCCGCGGTGAGCTGGATCAGCTTTACAACCTTTTGAAGCCGAGGAAGGTGATCCCCGTCCACGGGGAAGCGCTGCATTTGGCCTGTCACAAGGACTTTGCGCTTTCCAAGGGCGTGAAGGATGTGAAGATCATCAAGGACGGCGACATGGTGCGCCTTGCACCGGGGCCGTTGCAGGTGATCGACGAAGCGCCCGTCGGCATCATGGTGCGTGATGGTGATCTGTTGATGCTGCCGGAAGAGGCTGGCGTTCAGGAACGTCGCAAGCTTTCGTTTGCGGGCACCGTTGTGGTGTCGTTGGCAGTTAGCTCCAAGGGGGAGCTGCATGGCGACATCGATGTGGTGCTCTTTGGCATTCCGGAGTTCAACCGGGATGGAGATCCTTTTGAGGATCTGGTGCATGAAGCCGTTTATGGGGCCGTGATCAGTATTCCCAAACCACGGCGCAAGGATGTTGATCTTGTAACCGAGGCGGCACGCCGGGCCGCGCGCTATGCCGTTGTCGAACACTGGGGCAAGAAGCCGCTTTGCCGCGCCCTGGTGCGCAAGGTGTAAGCTTCTATCCGCGACATATACGCACTAGAACGTATGGGGCGCTGGACATTTCTCCCGAAATCTGGTCCATCTAACACTGGTTTTCGGGAGGAGAACGATGATAGGGCGGCTGAATCATGTGGCCATTGCCGTTGCCAATATGGACGACGGCCTGAAGGTTTATCGCGATGGGCTGGGAGGCGTTGCTTCTGAGAAAGTGGCGCAGCCGGAGCATGGCGTGTCCACGGTGTTCATTGAATTACCCAATACCAAGATTGAGCTTCTGGAACCGCTTGGCGAGAATTCTCCCATCACTTCCTTTGTGGAGCGCAATCCCGCCGGTGGGATCCACCACGTGTGCTATGAGGTGGAGGACATTGTGTCGGCACGCGACAAGCTGGTGGCGCAGGGCTACCGCATTCTGGGGGATGGGAACCCCAAGATCGGCGCCCACGGCAAGCCGGTTTTGTTTCTGCACCCGAAAGATTTCCTCGGCACCTTGACCGAGCTGGAAGAAGCTTGAAGCCAACAGTTAGGAAGAGGGGATAAGCGTGTCACTGGCGTTGGGCCTTGCGATCTATTTCATGATGTGGTGGATCCTGTTTCTGGCGATCCTGCCCTTTGGTGTGCGAACAGCAGATGAGCTGGGCGAGGATGTGGTGCCGGGAAGTGCGGAAAGTGCGCCGGCGCACCCGTTGATGCTGCGCAAGGTGATCGCTAACACAATTGTGACCACGGCATTGTTCGTGGCGGTTTATTACGTTTTGGAATCAGGAATGGGGACGCAAATTCTTGATTTCGCTGGCCGCTACATGAACTAGCTTCATCAGGACAAAAAAAAGCAAGGCTTAAAAAGCCTTGCTCATCAAAAAGTTCCGCGTCTACTTGCCTTCGTTTGCGCCGTTTGTTGACGCCGGCTGCAACCGCTTGAAGCGTGCGCCAGAAGGCCTTCCTCCCAAGACTCAGACCGCGATGCTATCCGGGTGTTTTTCAACCCCAGATCTTTTTATTGACAGGAATATAACAAGGTGACACGAGTTTGTCATTATTTAGTAGCTGGTGGCCTAATCTTTAATCCTGCCCAAATTTTAAGCAAAAAAGTGACTGTTGACCAAGCTCAACGCGCGGGGAAAGGGGCTGTGCCCAGACGTTTTCAGCTGGTAAAACGCCGCTAACACCGCCCATTTCAACATCAGGGCTTGTCTTTTCTCAGCGGGTTTGCTTTGAGTGCCTATCGTTCAAGGCTAACCAAACTTCAAGAGTTCAACCGATGCGTTTGTCCCGATATTTCCTGCCGATCCTGAAGGAAACTCCGAAAGAAGCGGAGATTGTATCCCACCGTCTCATGTTGCGCGCTGGTATGCTGCGTCAGCAGTCCGCCGGGATCTATGCTTGGTTGCCTCTGGGCTATCGGGTTTTGATGAAGATCCAGCGCATTGTGGAAGAAGAGCAGAACCGTGCGGGCGCCGTGGAGCTTTTGATGCCGACCATTCAATCTGCAGACTTGTGGCGCGAAAGTGGGCGCTATGAAGCTTATGGCAAGGAAATGCTTCGCATTACGGATCGCCATGAGCGTGACATGCTGTTTGGGCCGACCAATGAAGAGATGATTACGGACATTTTCCGCAGCTACGTCCGGTCCTACAAGGATCTGCCGCTGAACCTCTACCACATCCAGTGGAAATTCCGCGACGAGGTACGTCCTCGTTTTGGTGTAATGCGCGGCCGCGAGTTCCTGATGAAGGATGCATATTCGTTTGATCTTGATCAGGAATCTGCACGCCATGCCTACAACCGCATGTTTGTTGCCTACCTGCGCACCTTTGACCGAATGGGCTTGAAGGCCATTCCAATGAAGGCGGATACCGGCCCGATTGGGGGGGATCTGTCACACGAGTTCATCATTCTTGCCTCAACCGGTGAGAGCGAGGTGTTCCTGAACAAGGACATCCTTGATCTGCCTATCCCAGCTGAAGACACAGACTTTGACTCTGATCTCAGCCCAATCATCACGGATTGGACCACCCCTTATGCTGCAACCGATGAGATGCATGACGAAGAGGCATTTGCAGCCGTCGGCGACGACAAGCAAGTATCTGCTCGCGGTATCGAAGTGGGGCACATCTTCTACTTCGGCACCAAGTATTCAGAGCCAATGGGTGCCAAGGTGACCAACTCCGAGGGCGTTGAGGTGCCTGTTCACATGGGGTCCTACGGTGTGGGCGTGTCCCGTTTGATGGCTGCGTTGATTGAGGCCAATCATGATGATGATGGCATCATCTGGCCGATGTCTGTGGCACCTTTCCATGTTGGTCTCATCAACATGAAGCCGGGCAGCGAAGCTGATGAAGCCTGCGAAAGCCTTTACAAGCAGCTTGAGGCTGCAGGCGTTGAAGTGCTTTATGATGATCGTGACACCCGTGCAGGTGCCAAATTTGCTGGGATGGATCTCATTGGTCTGCCGTATCAGGTGATCGTTGGACCGCGCGGCCTCAAGACTGGCGAAGTTGAAGTGAAAAACCGCGCAACTGGAGAACGTGAGATGTTGTCCCCAGAAGCGGCAGCAGAAAAGTTGATTGCTGCGGTTCGGACACAAAGCTGATTAAACTTCAGGTTAAAGGAATCGCGCCATGTGATTGGCGCGATTTCTGTTCGTATGCGTTCATATCCTGCTCTGCCGCGTGCAGAGCGCCTGATCAGGGGAGTGCGGAAGCAAGATGACGGCTCAAACACAAACGGAGCAGCTCACCCGTGCAACACGCCCATTTGCGGCGTTCGAGTGGATGCTGGCGGGCCGATATCTGCGCTCCCGGCGCAAGGAGACCTTTATCTCCGTGATTGCGGGCTTTTCCTTTTTGGGCATCACCTTGGGCGTTGCAACGCTGATCATTGTGATGGCGGTCATGAATGGCTTCCGGGCTGAGCTTCTCACTAAGATCCTTGGGATCAATGGCCATGTACTGCTCCAGCCAATCGACTCGCGACTTGATGACTTTGATGCTGTGACAGGCCGCCTTGAAGGGCTGGATGGCGTGCGCTTTGCCATGCCGTTTGTGGAAGGTCAGGCAATGGTATCAGGGCCTGCCGCAGACCTCGGTGCTCTGTTTCGCGGCGTGCGCAAAAGTGATCTCGACAAACTGCCACTTGTTTCTCAAAACATAAAGGCGGGCACGCTTGAAGGTTTTGATGAGGGGCAGGGCATTGCCATCGGCACGCGTCTGGCGCGTTCCCTTGGCGTTTCGGTGGGAGATCCGATCCGTGTGATTACACCGCGCGGGGCCATAACGCCGATGGGGATGACGCCCCGTGTAAAGGCCTATCCGGTTGTCGCGCTCTTCGAAATTGGCATGAGCGAATATGATGGCACCATTGCCTTCATGCCTTTCGAAGAAGCCCAGCTCTATTTCAACCTTGAAGGTGTCGCGACCGGTGTAGAAGTCTATGCCGATGATCCTGACAATGTGGGCGCGGTGCGCAAAGCGGTGGAAGAGGGCGCTGGACGGCCGTCTTTTGTTACTGATTGGCGGCAGCGCAACATGACATTCTTTTCAGCGCTGGAGGTCGAGCGGAACGTGATGTTCCTTATCCTGACGCTGATCGTGTTGGTCGCCGCTTTGAACATCATCTCCGGAATGACCATGCTGGTGAAAGACAAGGGGCGGGACATTGCGGTCCTGCGCACGATGGGTGCCACCCGAGGTGCCGTGATGCGTGTCTTTGTTATCACCGGGGCCAGTATCGGCACCTTTGGAACCATTGCCGGTGTTGCGTTGGGTACTGTTGTTTGTTGGAACATCGAAAGCATCCGGCAAGGCATATCCTGGCTGACCCGTACTGAGCTGTTTTCACCAGAGCTTTACTTTCTATCCAAGTTGCCAGCAGAAATGGACTCCACAGAGACATTGGCAGTTGTAGCAATGGCGCTTGGCTTGAGCTTTCTTGCTACAATCTACCCGGCGTGGCGCGCAGCGCGCCTCGATCCTGTTGAAGCGCTGAGGTACGAATAATGAATGCGCCGATGAAGAAAAGCTTGTCCTCGGAACAGCAAGACCGCAGCGTTGCTTTGAGCTTGAGAAGTGTCTATCGCAGCTTCTCGGAGGCGCATGGCATTTTAGAGATCCTCAAAGGGGCCGATCTTGATCTTTATGAAGGTGACCTTGTTGCGCTTGTGGCGCCTTCTGGCTCAGGCAAATCGACCTTGATGCATATTGCCGGGCTGTTGGAGAAGCCAGATTCAGGCGAAGTCTATGTTGGTGGGCGGGCTTGTGGATCACTCGGCGATGATGACCGAACGGCCATACGCCGTACGGAAGTCGGTTTCGTCTATCAGTTTCACCAGTTGCTTCCCGAGTTCACGGCGCTTGAAAACATTGCCATGCCGCAGATGATAAATGGCTTGGCGCGCAAGGATGCCGAAGAGCGATCCAGACAATTGTTGAAGTACATGCGCCTGCAAGATCGGGAAACCCATCGCCCATCAGAATTGTCGGGCGGTGAGCAGCAGCGGGTTGCCATTGCGCGTGCCGTGGCCAACGCGCCGCGCATCCTTTTGGCAGATGAGCCAACTGGAAATCTGGATCCCAAGACATCCGCGTATGTTTTTGACGCTTTGCGCGCATTGGTAAAAGCCTCAGGCGTGGCCGCCTTGCTTGCGACCCACAACATGGACCTTGCAGCGAAGATGGACCGTTGCATTACTCTTCAGGACGGGAAGGTTGTGGAGCTCAAGCGGGTTCCAAAGGCGAGATAACTGCCAACCGAGCCCGGTCCCAGCTACGACCCGTTGTGCAACGGACGACCAAACTCCCTAGTTTTATTAGATTGTCAAAGAACACACCTGTTCCTGCGAGTGCGGGAGCAGGTGTTTTGTTGCATGCGTTAGTTCCCTTTTTGTTTACCTTCAATTTACCATGCCTTCCATTCCGAAAAATCAGGAGTTGCATAAAAAGAACAAATAAAGAACTATAGTGGAACAGAAAGGGTTCTGATGGAGTTTGACATGATGTATTTCATTCGTGATGTTGCTGCTTTCGCTTCTATGGTCGCTCTTGGTTCCAGTTTTTGGTTATGGGGGCAGGCATTGGCATCAGGCTTGTGATGGTGATTGGTGTGAATAGCTTCCCCATGCAGTCGACATTCGCAGGCGGTTACCGCATTCTGCGCAGCCAACAGGGTTGGTAAACAAATAAAGAGGTGTGTGTGATGTCTGGACCGGGTTTTGTGCATTTGAGAACCCATTCGGCTTACTCACTTCTTGAGGGTGCCTTGCCATTGGCCAAGCTTCTTGATTTGGCCGCCAAGGACGACCAGCCCGCGCTTGCCATGACCGACACGGGCAATCTGTTCGGTGCGCTGGAGTTCTCAGAAAAAGCTTTTGGTGCTGGTATCCAGCCAATTATCGGCTCCCAGGTTGCGATCAATTTCAAAGACACGGATGCCAAGGGGGATGAGGCGCTCACGGATATGGTTTTTCTGGCCGCGAGTGAGCAAGGCTACGAAAACCTCATGGACATTGTCTCCCGCGCTTTCTTGGATACGGAGCCTGGGTATCGGGCCAATATCGATCTCGAGCGGCTGAGGCTAAAGAATTCTGGCCTGATCGCTCTGACAGGTGCTCTTAATGGTCCGATCAATACCGCTCTCTTCAATGGCTTTCCGGAGCTCGCTTGTTCACGTTTGAAAACGCTCAAGGAGATTTTTGGTGATCGCCTCTACGTTGAGGTGCAACGGCATGGATTGCCGGCTGAAGATCAGGTGGAGCCGGAACTTTTGGAGCTGGCGTATGCGGAAGGTGTGCCGCTGGTAGCCACGAACGAGCCGTTTTTTCCATCTGCGGATGATTATGAAGCCCATGATGCGCTGCTGGCCATTTCTGAGGGGCGTGTCCTTATTGAAACAGACCGGCGTCAGTTGACGGAAGAGTTTAGGTTCAAGACCCGCGCCGAGATGCTGGAGGTTTTTTCGGACCTGCCGGAGGCGTTGGACAACACCGTCAAAATTGCACAGCGCTGCCACTATCGCCCTTTGAAGCGCGCGCCGATCCTGCCGCGGTTTGCTGGCGCGGATTCCGATCCGGAAGAGGCTGAAAAGGCGGAGGCAGACGAGCTTGCCCGTCAGTCAAGAGAGGGATTGCAGGCCCGCCTGGATGTGCATGGGCTTGCTCCCGGTCTTGAAGAAAAGGATTACTGGGAGCGGCTCGACTACGAGCTCGGCATCATTACTCGCATGAAGTTCCCAGGGTACTTCCTGATCGTTGCGGACTTCATCAAGTGGGCCAAGGAGCAAGACATCCCTGTTGGGCCTGGTCGTGGTTCTGGTGCGGGTTCATTGGTGGCGTGGTCCTTGACGATCACTGACCTTGATCCCATGCGGTTCTCTTTGCTGTTCGAGCGGTTCTTGAACCCGGAACGCGTTTCTATGCCTGACTTTGACATCGACTTTTGCCAGAACCGGCGGGAAGAAGTCATTCGGTATGTGCAGCGCAAATATGGCCGCGAACAGGTGGCTCAAATCATCACCTTTGGTACGCTGCAAGCCAAGGCTGTGCTGCGTGACGTGGGGCGTGTGTTGCAGATGCCCTACGGCCAGGTGGACCGTCTTTCCAAGCTGGTTCCTGGGAACCCGGCAAACCCGGTTACACTTGCACAGGCGATCGAAGAAGAGCCAAGGCTGCGTGAAGCTGCGCGGCAGGAGGAGGTCGTAGACCGCCTGTTGATCATGGCACAGAAGCTGGAAGGTCTTTATCGGCACGCGTCAACCCATGCCGCTGGCGTCGTGATCGGGGACCGACCGCTTGAACAGTTGGTTCCGCTTTACCGAGACCCGCGTTCCGATATGCCGGTTGCTCAGTTCAACATGAAGTGGGTGGAACAGGCAGGGCTGGTCAAGTTTGACTTTCTCGGCCTTAAAACCCTGACGGTGATCGATACGGCGATCAGTTTGCTGCGGCGCAGGGGCGTTGAGGTGGATATTGCCTCAATCCCGATTGATGATCCGGCGACCTACAAGCTGCTGGCTGCTGGCGATACGGTTGGCGTGTTTCAGTTGGAAAGTCAGGGCATGCGCCGGGCGATCGCCGGGATGCGGCCTGACCGGTTTGAGGACATTGTTGCGCTTGTGGCGCTTTATCGCCCGGGTCCAATGGACAATATTCCGGTCTACAACGCAGTAAAGCACGGGGAGCAGGAACCGGATTATCTTCACCCGCTTCTGGAGCCGATCCTGAAGGAGACGAACGGCATTATCGTCTATCAGGAGCAGGTTATGCAGATCGCGCAGGTGCTCTCTGGGTACTCACTGGGTGAGGCGGACTTGTTGCGCCGCGCGATGGGTAAGAAAATTGCCGCTGAAATGGAGATCCAACGAGCCCGCTTTACGGAAGGGGCTGTTGAGCGCGGGATCGACAAAAACCAGGCCGGAATGATCTACGATCTGGTGGCCAAGTTTGCAAACTACGGCTTCAACAAATCTCACGCGGCAGCTTATGCGCTGGTGGCTTATCAGACAGCATGGCTCAAGGCGAACTATCCAGTTGAGTTTCTTGCAGGCATTATGACCCTGGATCTTGGCAATACGGACAAGCTCAGCGATTTTCGCCAGGAAGCGGTTCGCATGGGCATTGAAGTGGTGCCGCCGTCGGTTAATCGCTCAGGGCCGCACTTCGATGTAGAAGACGGCAAAATTCTTTACGCGCTTGGTGCCATCAAGGGCGTCGGCGAACACGCCATCGAACACATTGTAGAGGTGCGCGGTGACAAACCTTTCAAGGATATGGCGGATTTCGCGCAGCGGGTGAGTACGCGCATCGTTAACAAACGCACACTGGAAAGCCTGATTGCAGCCGGTGCGTTTGATGAACTCAACAAGAACCGGGCACAGTTGCTTCAGGGATTGGACCGGATCGTTGCCACCTCTCACCGCGCCGAAGACAACGCCACGTCGGGTCAAAATGAGCTCTTCGGCGGCGCTGATGCGCCGGAGCCGCTGATCATGCCAGATGTGGACCCCTGGACGCCGTCAGAACGGTTGCAGCGTGAACACAGCGCTGTCGGCTTTTACATTTCCGCCCATCCGCTGGATGAGTATCAGGAGCTCTTCAAGAAACTGCGCGTGCAGCTCTGGAAGGATTTCGAACAGTCTGTGAAAGCAGGGGCGTCCGCAGGCCGACTTGTGGGTACGATCACGTCTCGTCAGGAGCGCAAGACCCGCAAGGGCACGCAAATGGGCATCGTGCGGATTTCTGATCCCACCGGCCAATACGAAGCCATTCTGTTTTCGGAGGGTTTGAACCAGTTCCGCGATCTGTTGGAGCCGGGCAATTCGGTGGTGCTTCTGGTGCAAGCGGATATGCGCGAGGAAGAGGTCAGCGTGCGCATTACCCAAGTCGATCCGTTGGAGCGGATTGCTTCTCGCGTGCATAAAACCCTGCGCGTTTTCATGAATACGTCCCAGCCTGTGACAAGCCTTCAAAGGCAGCTGAAGCCGGGTGGGGACGGTGAAGTGAGTTGCATCATGCTGTTGGACCAGGGGCAGCGGGAGGTAGAGGTCAAGCTTCCCGGCGGGTATCAGCTGTCGCCGCAATTGGCAGGTGCGCTCAAGTCCATGCCCGGCGTTTTGGATGTTCAGATGAACTAGTTGATCGGCCCATGCCGTGCCGTGCCTTGTGGGCGGCTGAGTGGGGCTTGAACGGGGCGGTGGAGCTCGTTCAGGCATCAAGAGCCGAGTTGGCGTTAGAGGACAAGTTGGCGAGGGGCGTGCGCGCGGTCTTTGTTTTGGCCTGTCTGGGGTTTGGCCGGTCCGGTTCATGCAGTGCGATTGGCAAAGGTTGCCGGCTATGCTTTGAGGCCGAAGGTTTGTTCACTGGGCCAAAAACCGCCAAGTTTGCCATTAGGCTGTGGATCTTGGCTTGATCTTGGGCTTTAGGCTCTCTATAAGGCGCTCATCCCACACGCAGGGCTGTGGCTTGCCGTCTCGGCAAAGTCCATCCGGTGCACAACAGTTCCGACTGGCACCCTGCGGAGGAATAAACCGGAAAACAGGAGTTATAGGGCCATGGCATTGCCCGATTTTTCAATGCGCCAGCTTCTTGAAGCAGGTGTTCATTTTGGTCACCAGAAGCACCGTTGGAACCCAAAGATGGGTAACTACATCTTCGGCGTTCGCAACAACGTTCACATTCTGGACCTCGGCCAGACCGTTCCACTTCTTCACCAGGCACTCAAGGCTGTTTCTGATACAGTAGCAGCTGGTGGTCGTGTTCTTCTCGTTGGTACCAAGCGTCAGGCTCAAGAGCCAGTTGCTGAAGCCGCTCGTCGTTCCGCTCAGTATTACGTGAACGCACGCTGGCTCGGCGGTATGCTGACCAACTGGAAGACCATTTCCCAGTCCATCGCGCGTCTGCGTAAGGTTGAAGAACTGCTGGCAGGTGATGCGAACCGCATGACCAAGAAGGAACGTCTGTTCCTCGACCGTGAGCGTGAAAAGCTTGAGCGTAACCTTGGTGGTATCAAGGACATGGGCGGTATTCCGGACATGATCTTTGTAATCGACACCAACCGTGAAGCGATTGCAATTCAGGAAGCACGCCGCCTTGGTATTCCTGTTGCTGCTATCCTGGACTCCAACTGTGACCCAGACGGCATCAACTACCCAGTTCCGGGTAACGATGACGCTGGCCGTGCAATCACACTGTACTGCGACCTGATCGCTCGTGCAGCGATTGATGGTATTGCACGTGCACAGGGTTCCATGGGCGTTGATCTCGGCGAAGCCGAAGAAGTTCTGGAAGAGCCAGCACTGGCAGAAGAAGGTTCTGAAGAAGCTGCTGCTGTTGAAGGCGGCGAAGCTGCTCAGGCCTAAGCCATTAAAGGTGCCGGCTTCGCCGGCATTCCTTTGATCTCTTTGGACGACCACCGCAAAAACTGCGGCGGTCGTCACATTGCAGACAAAACAAATCGGTTAGACCGCTAGGGAAGTCGGATTTCCGATTTTTTGGTTTTTAACTCCCGTCCAAGAGGCGATCTCATGAGCATTACCGCAGCAATGGTAAAAGAGCTCCGCGAAACAAGCGGCGCTGGTATGATGGACTGTAAAGCAGCCCTGAAAGAAACTGATGGCGACATGGAAGCCGCTATCGATTGGCTGCGCACCAAGGGCCTCTCCAAGGCTGCAAAGAAGGCTGGCCGTGTTGCTGCTGACGGTCTTGTGAGCGTTGCTGCCGCTGGTAAGAAGGCTGCTGTAGTCGAAGTCAACTCTGAAACTGACTTTGTGGCACGTAACGAAGGCTTCCAGAAGCTGGTTCGCGACATTGCTTCTGTAGCACTGGAAGTTGAAGGTGACGTTGAAGCGCTTGCTGCTGCTGGTTACCCAGGTTCCTCCAAGTCCGTTGACGAGGAAATCAAGGAAGCTGTTGCAACCATCGGCGAAAACATGACGCTCCGTCGTTTCGCTAAGCTGGAAGTTTCTGAAGGTGTTGTTTCTTCCTACGTGCACAACGCAACCGTTGAAGGCATGGGCAAGATCGGCGTTCTCGTTGCACTGGAATCCGCAGGCGACGCTGAAAAGCTGAACGCACTGGGCCGTCAGATTGCAATGCACGTTGCAGCAACCAACCCAATGTCCCTGAACGTTGAAGAGCTGGATCCTGCAGCTGTTGAACGTGAGCGTGCAGTATTCGTTGAACAGGCTCGTGAATCCGGCAAGCCAGACAACATCATCGAAAAGATGGTTGAAGGCCGCCTGCGCAAGTTCTACGAGGAAGTAACGCTTGTTAAGCAGAGCTTTGTCATTAACCCAGACCTGACTGTTGAAGGTGCTGTTGAAGAAGCTGCCAAGGAAATCGGTTCTCCGATCAAGCTGGTTGGCTTTACTCGCTTCGCACTGGGTGAAGGCATCGAAAAAGAAGAAACCGACTTTGCTGCAGAAGTTGCAGCAGCAGCCGGTAACTAATAATTCTGGGGGCGTCGATTCCGATCGGCGCCCTTATTGTATCCAGACCTAGGTGAAGGGTTTCAATATGTCTGAGAAACTGCGTTGGAAACGAGTTCTTCTGAAGCTGTCCGGTGAAGCGCTGATGGGTGATCAGAACTTTGGTATTGACCCTGCCGTGGTTGAACGGGTAGCGCGGGAAATCGCCGAAGCGGTGGCGCTTGGCGCGCAGTTCGGCATTGTTGTTGGCGGTGGTAACATCTTCCGCGGTGTTGCTGTTGCAGCCAAGGGCGGCAATCGCGTAACCGGTGACCACATGGGTATGCTGGCAACCGTAATGAATTCGCTTTCGCTCGCAGATGCTCTGAACCGTCTTGGTGTTCAGGCCCGCGTGCTGTCGGCCGTACCGGTTCCTTCCATTTGCGAAACGTTTACGCAGCGCGGCGCCGAGCGTTATATGGAAGACGGCGACGTGATCGTTTTTGCTGGTGGTACTGGCAACCCGTTCTTCTCGACTGATTCTGGTGCCGCACTTCGCGCCGCCGAAATGCAGTGCAACGCGTTCCTGAAGGGTACGCAGGTAGATGGTGTTTACGATTCAGATCCCAAGTTGAACCCGGATGCGCAGCGCTACGAGACGCTCACGCCCGGCGAAGTTCTTGAAAAGGACCTGAAAGTCATGGATGCGACGGCAATTGCACTTGCCCGCGACAACTCTATTCCTGTAGTGGTGTTCTCCATCCACACTTCAGGCGCACTGGTGAATGTGCTGCGAGGGCAGGGCTTGTTTACAGTCGTAGCCGACTAACAAAGCGCAATCGCCAAGAGTCAGTGTAGCAGATGAACCTCCAGCGACCCGGACACTTGAGATCCGGGTTTTGCTGACTGAGTATTTTGAGAGAGGATAGTATGTCGGAGCTCGACTATAACGACCTACGTCGCCGAATGACTGGTGCCATCACAGCTTTGAAACATGAGTTTTCCGGGCTTCGGACCGGTCGTGCCTCCGCGAGCATGCTCGACACAATCACGGTTGAGGCGTACGGCTCTCCAATGCCAATCAACCAGGTGGCCACCGTCAGCATTCCAGAGCCGCGCATGATTTCCGTGCAGGTTTGGGATCGTTCCATGGTTGCCGCAACCGAAAAGGCAATCCGTGAGTCCAGCCTGGGTTTGAACCCTGTTGTTGACGGTCAGGTGCTGCGTCTGCCTATTCCAGAGCTCAACGAAGAGCGCCGTGTGGAACTGGCCAAGGTCGCGCATAAGTACGCGGAATCTGCCAAGGTTGCCGTTCGTCACGTTCGCCGCGATGGAATGGACATCATCAAGAAGGCTGAGAAGGCCGGCGAGATGGGCGAAGACGAGAGCCATGTGGCTCAGGAAAAGGTCCAGAAGATGACCGACGAGTTCATTGCTGAAGTTGATGATGTTCTTGCCAAGAAAGAGCAGGAAATCAAGCAGGTCTAATGGATCTCGAACGGGGTGGATATCGAATGACGGCTACGGTTGATGATGTGCCGGATGAACAGCTAGACGTGTCTGCTGATCGAGGCATGCCGCAACACGTAGCCATCATTATGGATGGAAATGGCCGGTGGGCCGCATCCCGTGGAATGCCGCGCACGGAAGGGCATCGCAACGGCGTTAAGACCGTGCGCGACATCGTGCGTCAGGCGGGTGAGCTCGGCATTGGCTATCTCACCCTTTTTGCCTTCTCATCCGAAAACTGGTCCCGTCCTCCGTCTGAGGTGAAGTTCCTCATGGGTTTGCTGCGCGCTTACGTGCGTTCAGACCTGAAGGAGCTGAAGAAGAACAATGTCCGCATTCGTGTCATTGGCTCTCGGGAAGACCTGGATCCGGGCGTGAGACGGCTTCTTGAAGATGCAGAGGACGCCACAGCAGAGTGCTCCGGGTTGGAGCTGGTGCTGGCGTTCAATTATGGCGCGCGCGATGAGTTGACACGCGCGGTGCGAAAGTTAAGTGCTCAGGTTGCTTCGGGGGGCAAACAACCTGATGCCATTACGGGTGAGGACATTGAGGCGTGTCTGGACACAGCCGGAATGCCCGACCCTGATCTCATCATTCGAACCAGTGGAGAGCAGCGGCTCTCAAACTTTCTTCTCTGGCAGGCGGCCTATGCGGAGTTCTACTTCGCGCCGATGCACTGGCCAGATTTTGACAGGAATGCGTTCGACCAGGCCCTGAGCTGTTATAAGAACCGGGAGCGCCGTTTTGGCGGCCTCGGGACAGCCGTCTCCACGTGACGGCTGAAGAGACGTTGGAAAGCACTGGGCCTTGTTTGAGAAACTGACGCAGAAAAATCCTGATTTGCTGGTGCGCTTACTGTCCGCATTGGCCCTTGGTCCGTTTGCGCTTTTTGTCTGCTGGTATGGCGGCATCTATTTCTCGATTTTCATGCTTGTTGCCACGGTTCTGGTGTTCTGGGAATGGAACCTGATCGTGAATGGTGGCAATCGAAGCCTGCCGTTCTTTTTTGGCGTGACGGCGCTGCTTCTTATCGCTGGTCTGGCAGAGTTTCACAGTGTTGGCGCGGCGCTGCTGATCGGCTGTGCCAGCGTTCCTGCGCTGTGGGCCTTTGAGGCCAAGGGGAATGGCGGCTGGCTGGCCAAGGGGTTTGCCTATTCCGCAGCTTCGCTGATTTCTTTGATTGCCATTCGCCACGGATCTGTCGGCTTTGAGTTGGTGCTCTATCTCTATTTTGTGGTTTGGGGCACGGATATTGCCGCTTACTTCTGCGGCCGCGCCATAGGTGGCCCAAAGCTCTGGAAGCGGGTTTCTCCGAACAAGACATGGAGCGGGGCAATTGGTGGTTTTCTGTTTGCGGCCCTCATGGGTGCAGCGATTGCCTACTTTACCGGGTTCATGAGTGTGATTGCAGCGGTGCTGCTTGCCGCCGTATTGTCAATTGCTTCTCAACTGGGTGACCTGTACGAGTCGGCATTGAAGCGCCGGTTTGGTGTGAAGGATTCCAGCCAGCTCATTCCTGGGCATGGCGGCTTGATGGATCGCGTGGACGGCCTTGTGTTCGCAGCGATTGCCGCCTATGTGTTTGGCGTGCTGCTAAGCGGTCAGGTTGCAGACCCCGGTCTGGGCCTCCTTGCCCTGTAAGGCCACAATTGACAGTTCTAACAATAGGTCAGCGATGAGCCGCCAAAAAATTGCTGTTCTTGGTGCAACAGGTTCCATTGGTCAGAGCACGCTTGATCTGATTTCGCGCAATCCTGAAAGCTATGAGGTTGGGCTGCTCGTTGCAAACAGCAATGCGCAGGCGTTGGCTGATGCAGCGCTGGCGGTAGGCGCACAGCATGTGGTCATCAATGACGAGAGCAAGTTTGCCGAGCTGAAGGCCCGGCTTGATGGGTCAGGCATTGGCGCTGCGGCTGGACGGCAAGCGGTGCTGGACTGGTGCCGTGAACCTTTCGATATGCTTGTATCTGCCATGGTTGGCGCTGCCGGTCTGGAACCCACTTACTCTGCCATAAATGCGGGCAGCAATGTGGCTCTTGCAAACAAGGAGTCTCTTGTGTGCGCGGGGCGGTTGGTGCGAGGCGCTGTGCAGAAGGCAGGAACGGCGCTGCTGCCGGTGGATTCCGAGCACAATGCCATTTTTCAGGTTTTTGAACACGACAACGCGGATCAGATTGAGAAAATCATCGTTACCGCGTCAGGTGGGCCGTTTAGAACCGCATCCTTTGAAACCATGAAGAAGGCCGGTCCGGCGGAGGCATTGCGCCATCCCAACTGGGAGATGGGGTCGCGTATCACCATCGACAGCGCGACCATGATGAACAAAGCCTTCGAAGTGATTGAGAGCTTGCATCTCTTTCCGGTTGAAACCCGTCAAATAGAAGTACTGGTGCACCCTCAAAGTCTCGTCCACGGTATGGTACAATACTCGGACGGGTCATTGCTGGCACAGATGGGGCCAGCTGACATGCGGGTGCCTATTGCCCATTGTCTTGCTTATCCGAAGCGGATGCCTGTTGAGGGGCAGAGGCTGGATCTTGCAACGATCGGGCAGCTTACTTTTGAACGCCCTGATCCGGAGCGGTTCCCGTCCATGCGATTGGTATGGGATGTTATAGAACAGGGCGATGGTGCAGGCACAGCGTTTAATGGTGCGGATGAAGTGGCAGTGGCCGCGTTCTTGAAAGAAGAAATTGGCTTCCTTGATATTGTGGGTGTGGTTGAAGACACATTGGTCCGGCTGAACGGGCAGGGCTTGCTGGCGCAACCTTCCACACTTGCAGATGTTCTGCATATTGATGGCGAGGCCCGACGGGTCGCTAGAGAGTTTATTGAGGCACTTTGAGCGCAGGTTCGCATGGACGGACAGAACTTGCGCTGAATGCCGATTGGAAAGGGTGAAGAATGGAACTCTTGAGTTCAGTATTGGGAGGGTCGTTGGGATACATAATCCCTTTCCTGTTCGTGTTGACGATTGTGGTCTTCTTCCATGAACTCGGGCACTTTCTCGTTGCGCGGTGGTGCGGCGTAAAGGTTGAGGCATTCTCAATCGGATTCGGTCCGGAGCTGTTCGGCAGAAACGACAAGAAGGGAACGCGCTGGAAACTGAGCGCTATTCCTCTTGGTGGCTATGTCCGCTTTTCCGGCGATGAGAATGAGGCAAGCGTTCCGGATCAGGATGCGCTTTCCAGGATGAGCGAGGAGGACCGCAAAGGCGCGTTTCAAACGAAGCCGGTTTGGCAGCGCGCAGCCGTGGTGGCAGCGGGGCCTATTGCCAATTTCATTCTGGCGATTCTCATTTTTGCCGGTCTGTTCTTCTTTTATGGCAAGGCCGAAACACTCCCGCGGGTGGATGTGGTGCGCGTGGGAAGCGCTGCGGAAATTGCCGGTATTCAGCCCGGTGACATCGTGGTGTCGATTAATGGCAACGAGATTTCCAGCTTTACGGATCTACAAAGGGTTGTGTCGGCCAGCGCGGATTTGCCCGTGCAGATTGGACTTGATCGCAGTGGCGAACTTGTTGAAGTGACCGCTGTACCAGAACGCCAGGAAGTGACGGACCGGTTTGGAAATAAACAGAAAATCGGCATTCTCGGCATTCAGCGCAACGCCACGCAGGATGACGTGACGGTTGTCCGTTATGGCCCAATAGAGGCGCTCGCCGAGGGCGTGAATGAGACCTGGTTCATTGTGGAGCGCACGGGCGGCTACATCGCAGGGTTGTTTGCAGGCCGTGAAGATCCTGATCAACTGGGCGGGCCAATTCGGGTGGCGCAGATCTCTGGGCAGGTGGCGAGCTTCGGCATTTTACCCCTAATTAACCTAACTGCAGTTTTGTCAGTGAGTATTGGTCTTTTGAACTTGCTGCCAGTGCCCATGCTCGATGGGGGGCATTTGATGTTTTATGCTGCCGAAGCGGCACGTGGAAAACCTTTGGCACCTAAGGTTCAGGAGTATGGCTTCCGGATTGGAATCACCTTGGTGCTGATGCTTATGGTTTTCGCAACATGGAACGACCTGCGTTTATTAATAAGTCCATAGCGTTAACCCTTGGCGGTTATTGGGTAAAATTACATGGAATACGCCGCGCAGCGGTTGCTTTAGGCTGAAAACCTTGTACAAAGTTCCGAGGTGTTTCAGATTCTATCCATTTCCTCAGGGAGCGGGGGGTACCGCGAGCTGGGGCAGACTATAAAGGCATAGCTTTCTATGCAGCGTTTAAAGAGCCTGTCACGAATTTCACTGCTGGCGTTGACCGTTACTGGGGCAGGGGTCGCGCTTCCAGCCGACGTTTCACCTTTTGGTGCAACTGTTGCTGAAGCCGCCGTTGTGAGCCGTATCGACGTTCAAGGTGCAACACGCATCGAGAGCGACACCGTGCGGAACTACCTGACGATCCGTCCAGGTCAGCCATTTACTGCGATCGACATTGATGAGAGTCTGACAACCCTTTTTGCTACGGGCCTGTTTGCTGACGTCTCCATTTCACAGCGGGGAAGTACCCTTGTTGTGGAAGTCGTCGAGAACCCAGTCATTGGCCGCGTTTCTTTTGAGGGGAACAAACGGATCAACAACGATGCCCTGAAGGGTGTGGTTCGCTCTACCGAGCGCTCCATGCTGACCAAGGCACGTGTTCAGTCCGATGTTCAGAACATTCTCGAAGCTTATCGTCGCTCAGGTCGCTTCCGCGCCTCCGTCGAGCCGAAGATCATTGAACGTGGTAACAACCGCGTGGATCTGGTGTTCGAGATTGACGAAGGCGACAAGACCGGTGTGTCTCGCATCAGCTTTATCGGTAATCAGGCATTCAGCGATGGACGTCTGCGCGATCAGATCCAGACCCGCGAGAGCGGTCTGCTGAGCTGGCTGCGTACAACCGATACTTATGATCCAGATCGTCTTGATGCCGACCAGGAGCTTCTGCGTCAGTTCTACTATCAGCAGGGTTATGCGGACTTCCGCATTGTTTCTGCGGTAGCTGATCTGGACCGCGAGCAGAACATCTTCTATGTCACGTTCACCGTTGATGAGGGTGACAAGTACACCTTTGGCGACGTTGAGATCGAAACCTCCCTGTCACAGGTTGATCCAGAAGCGCTTCGCAGCCATCTGCGCACGCGTCCAGGCAATACCTACAACTCTCTTGAAGTTGAAAAGACACTTGAAGATCTGACGATCGAAGTGTCCAAGGGTGGTTACGCTTTTGCTCAGGTTCGCCCACGTGGTGTCCGTGACTACGAAAACAAGACCATCTCTCTGACCTATCTCATCGAAGAAGGTCCTCGCGTTTATGTTGAGCGCATCAATGTTCGCGGCAATGACCGTACACGTGAGTACGTGATCCGCCGTGAGTTTGATATCGCTGAAGGCGATGCTTACAACCGCGTCCTTCTCGACAAGGCAGAGCGTCGTCTGAACAATACACGCTACTTCAAGTCCGTGCGGATTTCCCGTCAGCAGGGCAGCGCCCCTGACAAGGTGATCATCAACGTGGATGTTGAAGAGCAGCCAACTGGTGAAGTTTCCTTCGGTGTGGGTTACTCCACTTCCGACGGCGTGATCGGCGATCTGTCCATCACGGAAAAGAACTTCCTCGGCCGTGGTCAGTTCGTACGTGCAGCCGTTGGTGGTGGTAGCGAAACTCAGAGCTACGAGTTCAAGTTTGTTGAGCCATTCTTCCTCGGTCGTCGTATCTCCGCAGGTGTTGACGTTTACCGCAAGGTTTTCGAAGAAAACGACACCCGTGCCTACGAAGAAAAGACCACTGGTGGCGGTTTGAACTTCGGTCTTCCGCTTCGCGAAGATGAGCTGACGCTGAACCTGTTCTACAAGATCTATGAGACCGATCTGACACGTGATGACAGCACCGGTATCAACGACTGTAACACGGCTGACGTTTCTCTCGCGGTGTGTGACTCCCTTGGTAACTACCTGACCTCTTTGGGTGGGTACTCTCTGGTTTGGAACAACCTCGACAACAACCTCAACCCACGTGACGGTGTCTACGCCAAGTTCCAGCAGGACTTTGCGGGTATCGGCGGTGACTCCCAGTACATCGAGACCACTGTTGAAGGTCGCGTGTTCAAGGAGCTGGTTCCGGCTTGGGGCCTCGTAGGTTTTGTTAAGGGGTCCGCGGGCCAGATTGAATCAATCGGTAACCGCCTGCGTGTTTCCGATCAGTTCCAGGGCAGCTCAGACCTGATCCGTGGTTTCGAAAGCAACGGTTACGGTCCGCGTGATGCCAATGGTGACGCGATCGGCGGTAAATACTACGTCGCTGCGACTGTTGAAGGTCAGATGCCGCTGCCATTCATTCCGGATGAGCTTGGTCTTTCCATGGCAGCCTTTGCGGATGCTGGCTCCCTTTGGGGCGTGGACAGCGAGCTGAAGGATGCAGTTGAGAACGGCGGTAGCCGGATCGACTCCGAAGACTTTGATCTTCGTGCTTCCGTCGGTGTGGGTGTCCTTTGGCAGTCTCCGTTTGGACCACTGCGTGCAGATTTTGCATGGCCAGTTGCCAAGGACGATGTGGACGAAACTCAGGTCTTCAAGCTGAGTGGCGGTACCCGCTTCTGATCTTGACGAAAGTGATTATAATTGGCCGCCGAAACACTCGGCGGCCTTTTTCGTTTGTAGGACACTATGACTGATCCAAAATTCTTCTCCGACAGCACCCCGGTCTCTCTGAAACAGATTGCTGAATGGGCTGATGCTGAACTCGTGCGTGGTGATCCTGAGGCAACTGTTTCCGGTGTTGCCCCACTGGATGAAGGTGGGGAGGGCATGTTGGTTTTTATCGATAACCCTAAGTATGCCCCCCAGTTACAGGATGTTGTTGCCACCGCGTGTTTGACGCCGAAAAAGTATCTCGACCGGGTGCCAGAAGGCGTTGCAGCACTTTTGTCCAAAGATCCTTATCGCAGCTTGGCGAAAGTTCTGGCCAAGATGTACCCCGAGGCGATGACCCCGCGACGGGTGTTGGGTGGCGCTGAAATTCATCCGAAGGCGGTTATCAGTGACAGTGCCGTTCTTGAAGGCGATGTGGTTGTTGAAGCCGGTGCCGTGATTGGGGATGGCGTTCATGTTGGCGCTGGCAGCGTAATTGGCCCCAATGTGGTAATTGGCGCGCAGTGTCAGGTTGGCCGCGAAACACGCATTTGTGCAAACGCGACCCTGCAACATGCGCTTATTGGTGACCGGGTGATCCTACATCCGGGTGTTGCTATTGGTCAGGATGGTTTCGGCTTTGCCATGGGGCCAGGTGGTCACTTGAAGGTGCCTCAGCTTGGACGCGTCATCATTCAAAACGATGTGGAAGTGGGTGCCAACACCACGATTGACCGCGGCGCGAACCGCGACACGGTGATTGGTGAGGGCACGAAAATCGACAATCAGGTTCAGATTGGCCACAACGTGAATGTGGGCCGGCACTGTGTGATTGTCTCTCAGGTTGGCATCTCCGGGAGTGCGACGCTGGAGGACTATGTGGCCATTGGCGGCCAGACCGGCGTTGCAGGCCACATTCGCATTGGCATGGCGGCGCAGGTTGCTGCGGTTTCTGTGGTTAATGATGACCTGCCGGGCGGTGGGCGTTATGGCGGTACGCCGGCTAAGCCAGTGCGGCAATGGTTCCGGGAAATGGCGGCCTTGAGCCGCCTTGCTGAAAAAGACGGTAAAAACTGACGGGTTTTTGGCATTTTGGGGGGTGGTTGTGGCTGTTTGGAGCTGGTGTTTCCACGTGGCCTTTGCTAACAACCCTCTCGAATAATCCCGAAAAATTGTCGATTTGAGTTCTGAGGCTTTTTGTATGAGCGACGCTGAGAATAAGACGCTGGATAGCGCAGATATCATGAAGGTGCTGGAGCTGCTGCCACACCGTTATCCGTTCCTGATGATTGACAAGATCATCGAAATTGATGGCGACTGCTCCGGTATTGGCATCAAGAATGTGACAATCAACGAACCTCACTTCCAAGGTCACTTTCCAAAGCAGCCAGTCATGCCTGGTGTGCTCTTGATTGAGGCCATGGCGCAGACCGCGGGCGCAATGTGCATCAACGCACGTGAGAACACGGATTCTCCATCACTGGTCTATTTTATGACCATTGATAAGTGTAAGTTCCGCAAGCCTGTTGTTCCTGGGGACCAGGTACACTTCCATGTGAAGAAAATCCGCAACCGCGCCACAATCTGGAAGTTTGATTGTACAGCTATGGTGGATGGGCAGAAGGTCGCTGAAGCTGAAGTCAGCGCCATGCTTGTAGACTCCGAAGCTTGAGGTTTTGATGCAACAGATACATCCCACTGCGATCATTGAAGCTGGGGCTGTCCTTGGTGACAACGTAAAAATCGGCCCGTACTGCATGGTGGGACCCAATGTGACCCTTGGCGATGACGTGGAGCTGATTTCCCACGTGGTGGTTGCGGGTCACACATCTGTTGGTGCCCGCACGCGCATCTTTCCTTTTGCAAGCATTGGACACCAGCCGCAGGATCTGAAGTACGCCGGAGAGGAAACACGCCTCGAAATCGGAACGGACAATCAGATCCGCGAACACGCGACCATGAACCCCGGCACTGCTGGCGGTGGTGGCTTGACCAAGATCGGTGACCACTGTCTGTTCATGGCGAGCACGCATGTGGGGCATGATTGCATGGTGGGTAACAGTGTTATCCTTGCCAACAACGCGACACTCGCAGGGCATGTGGAAGTAGAAGATTTCGTGATTTTTGGCGGGCTCTCTGCGGTGCGGCAGTGGTGCCGCATTGGGTCCCACGCCATTGTGGGCGGTCTGACTGGTGTTGAATTCGACGTTATTCCTTTCGGCTCCGTGATTGGTGACCGTGCTCGTCTTCACGGGCTGAACCTGATTGGTCTGAAACGCCGCAATTTCAGCCGGGATGAAATCCATGCGCTGCGTCATGCCTACAAGGAAGTCTTTGAAGGTAGTGAAGGCACGCTTCGAGAGCGGGCACAAAAGGCCCGTGATGCCTATGCGGACCGCGAAGGTGTCCAGCAAATGACCGAGTTCCTGTTGGTGGAAGGCGAACGCCGTTTCTGCACGCCGCGAAAGGGTGCTGAGGGGTAACTTGTTGCCATGACAGCACAAAGGCCTATTGCTGTTGTTGCAGGTGGCGGGCGTCTGCCTGAGCAGGTTATTCGCTCTGCAAAAAACAGCGGACGGGAAGTGGTGACAATTGCCATCAAAGGGGAGGCGGATGCCTCCCTTTCTGCGTTCCAACCGGTCGAGCTGGGGTGGGGGCAGATTGGCAAGCTGTTCGACACGATCAAACGCGCTGGTGCGGAAGAAGTGATTTTGATTGGATCAGTCACACGCCGGCCGGACTTTACTTCTATCATTGGTGATCTTGGAACCATGCGGCGGTTGCCGCGCATCCTTGCCGCTCTTGTGGGCGGTGATGACAGCCTTCTGGTGAAGGTGATGGGTATCTTTGAAGGGGAGGGTCTTAAAGTGGTTGGAGCCCATGAGTTGGCGCCAGAGCTGCTGGCAAAGCCCGGCCTCATGGCTGGCCCAACGCCGGACGAAGGCGACCTTTCATCCATCTCTCTTTGTCTGGAAGCGGTAAACGCACTTGGCGGGTTGGATATCGGCCAGGGGGCTGTTGCCGTTGGCAGCCGGGTCGTGGCCCTTGAGGGGGCTGAGGGAACAGATGCCATGCTTGTCCGATGCGCAGAGCTTCGGGAAAATGGACGCGTGCGGGCCAAAGGCGCTGCGGGTGTGCTGGTCAAGTGCTCCAAGCCGCAGCAGGATTTACGGGTCGACCTTCCAACCGTGGGACCACAGACAATTCGCGGCGCGCACAAGGCGCAGCTCAAGGGCGTGGCGGTGGAGGCCGAGCATGTGCTGATTGCCGACCTTGAGGAAACGCTGGCGCTTTGCAAGGAACTTGGCATCTTTCTTTTCGGTATTGACCGAGGCCGGGAGGCATCCAGATGAAGCAGGAAAAACCGCTCTCGCTTTATGTCGTGGTTGGTGAAGAGTCCGGCGATCAATTGGGCGCTGAGCTGGTGAAGGCACTTCGCGGGCTGTCAAGCGTTCCCGTCGTGCTACACGGTGTGGGCGGCGAACGGCTTGAGCGCGAAGGTTTGACCTCACTGTTTCCGCTTCACGAGATTGCGGTGATGGGTTTGTCGGCCGTTCTGGCTCGGCTTCCCAGCATTGTACGTCGGGTCTACCAGACGGTGGATGATGTGGTTGCCAAGAACCCGGACATTCTCCTGATCATCGACAGTCCAGACTTCACGCACAATGTTGCAAAGCGGGTGCGGAAAAAGGCGCCCCACATTCCGGTGGTGGACTATGTTTCTCCTTCTGTGTGGGCGTGGCGGCCTGGCCGGGCGAAGAAGATGGCAGCCTATGTAGACCACCTTCTTGCGCTGTTGCCATTTGAGCCTGATGCTCACAAACGCCTTGGGGGACCAGAGACCACCTATGTAGGGCATCCGCTGATTGAGCGCCTGGAGGATCTCAGGCCTTCTGAGGGCGAGCGAGCGCCGCTGAGCGAGGACGCGCGTACCGTGCTGGTTCTGCCCGGAAGCCGCGGCAGCGAGGTCTCACGCCTGCTGGAGCCGTTTGGAGAGGCAGTCGAGCGGGTGGCGCTGGCCCATCCGGCAACCAAGTTCATTTTGCCTGCTGTGCCCCACCAACTTGACCGCATTACAGCAGGTGTTGAGGGGTGGAGCGTAAAGCCAGAAATCGTTGTGGGCGAGGCGGAAAAGTTTGCGGCCTTTCGAAAAGCTCATGTGGCTTTGGCAGCGAGCGGTACGGTCTCCCTTGAGCTGGCGATCTCCGGCGTTCCCATGGTGGTTGCCTACAAGCTGGATTGGTTCTTCCGCCGTTTGAAGGACATTCATCGGTTTATTCCCATAGCCTCGGTAGACAGCATGGTGCTGCCGAATCTCGTGCTGGGGAGCAAAGTCGTTCCAGAATATCTCGATGACGAAGCCAACGGCGAGGCTTTGGCCCAGAAGGTGATTTCTCTGCTCGATGAGGGGGTTGCGAGAAACCTTCAAGTGGAGGCGTTCAGTCAGCTCGACCGCGTCATGCGTCTTCCGGGTGGAGAAAGTCAGGCAGGCATTGCGGCGGATATTGTCTTGAAAATCGCTGAGAAGCGACACGCGCGTTAAGGTGTCAGGTGCTTTACTCGGTATCGCCGCGCGGGGTCTTTATGGGCCCCGCGTTTTTGTTTGGCTCCGCGTTCTTGTTGAGCAAGGCGAGGGCACTCCCCAATAAAAAAGAGGGCCGGAGCCCTCTTTTGATGTTGTTCGTGTACCAAGCGTTTAGCGGCGCTGGTCGATTGGCATGTAGTCGCGGGAGCTTGCGCCAGTGTAGAGCTGACGTGGGCGACCGATGCGCTGGGATGGATCCTCCACCATTTCCTTCCACTGAGCGATCCAGCCGACAGTACGGGCAAGAGCGAACAGCACAGTGAACATGGTGGTTGGGAAGCCAAGAGCACGAAGTGTGATGCCGGAGTAGAAATCGATGTTCGGGTAGAGCTTCTTCTCGATGAAGTACTCGTCGGACAGAGCGATCTTTTCCAGTTCCATTGCGACCTGCAGAAGCGGATCGTCCTGATGCCCCAGTTCTGCCAGCACTTCATGTGTGGTCTTTTGCATGATGCGCGCGCGCGGATCGTAGTTCTTGTAGACGCGGTGACCGAAGCCCATCAGACGGAACGGATCGTCCTTGTCTTTTGCGCGGGCGATGAACTCTGGAATGCGGTCTACGGAACCGATCTCGGAAAGCATGTTGAGCGCAGCTTCGTTTGCGCCGCCGTGGGCAGGGCCCCAAAGACAGGCGATACCTGCCGCGATACAGGCAAATGGGTTTGCGCCGGAAGAGCCAGCGAGGCGAACCGTCGAAGTGGACGCGTTCTGCTCGTGGTCAGCATGCAGAATGAAGATGCGGTCCATCGCACGGGCCAGAACCGGGTTCACCTTGTAGTCTTCACACGGCACGGCAAAGCACATGTGCAGGAAGTTGGAGGCGTAGTCCAGATCGTTGCGTGGATAAACGAATGGCTGACCAATGTGGTACTTGAACGCCATTGCGGCGATGGTCGGCATCTTCGCAACCATGCGCAGGGATGCAACCATGCGCTGATGCGGATCGGTGATGTCGGTTGAGTCATGGTAGAACGCAGACATGGCGCCCACGATACCTGTCATCACAGCCATTGGGTGCGCATCGCGGCGGAAACCGGAGTAGAAGCGGCCCATCTGTTCATGCACCATGGTGTGGTAGGTCACACGGTGAACAAAGTCGTCTTTCTGCGCACGGGTTGGCAGCTCTCCGTAAAGCAGCAGATAGCAGCTCTCCAAAAAGTCGCCATGCTCGGCCAGCTGTTCAATAGGATAGCCACGGTATAGCAGCGTGCCCTGATCGCCGTCGATGTATGTGATTTTGGATTCACAAGATGCGGTTGAGGTGAAACCGGGGTCGTAGGTAAAGCAGCCAGTCTCTTTATATAGCGCGCCAATGTCGATGACGTCTGGGCCAACTGAACCTTCGCGGACGTTAAGGTCCCAGGAATCGCTTCCGATAGTCAGCTTTGCAGTTTTGTCGCTCATATAGGCAACCCCCTTTGTTAAGGTCCCCCGTCTTCTTATGCCCTGAACTTGTATACACAGGGATACATTTCAGCATCTGATGCCAACGCCGGAGGAGTGTTGTCGTGGAGTTGCTATCGCATTTAGGGTTTTCCCGCAAGCACTGGTAGCTATGGCTTTTGTACTAATAGGGAAACTACCGCAGCGACTCTGGGAAAAGTGCGTCAGTAGTTCCCCCATTTTTCCGTCAATTAGTGAGCTACATCACGAATTCGTGCGACAGATTCTGTCTTTCCGAGCACTTCCAGAACATCAAAAATTCCGGGAGAGGTGCCACGACCAGTCAGTGCTGCGCGCAATGGCTGAGCGACCTTGCCAAGTTTCAGCTCTTCGGCCTCTGCAAATTCGCGAACCACAGCATCGGTCGTTTCTGCGGTGAAGGTTTCCAGCTCATCAAGCTTCGGTGCCAGACGGCCGAGCAGCGCGCGGGCATCGTCAGACAGGAGCTTTTCTGCCTTCTCATCCAGATCCAGCGGACGCTGAACCCACAGGTAGCGCGCAGACTGGTGCAGTTCCACCAAGGTTTTGGCGCGTTCCTTCAGTCCAGGAAGGGCTGCGAGGAACTTGCCCTCGTTGCCGCTCTGGGAGAGCCAGTTCAAAACTTCCTGCCCATCTTCGATTGCAGCCAGATAGATCTTGAAGGCTTCAAGAAGCTCTGCGTCTTCTGTGGAGCGCATGTAGTGCCCGTTCAGATTTTCCAGCTTCTGGAAGTCAAAGCGGGATGGGGACTTGCCGATGGCATCAAAATCAAACCACTCGATCATCTGATCGGTGGAGAAGATTTCTTCATCCCCATGACTCCACCCAAGGCGGGCCAGATAGTTGCGCATGGCCGCAGGAAGGTAGCCCATGGCGCGGTAGGCCTCAGCGCCCAGTGCGCCGTGGCGCTTGGACAGCTTTGCACCATCTGGGCCATGGATCAGCGGGATATGCGCCATCACCGGCACGTCCCAGCCCATTGCGCTGTAAATCAATGCTTGCCGGGCGGCGTTGGTGAGATGGTCATCGCCGCGCACGATGTGGGTGACGCCCATGTCATGATCGTCAACCACCACAGCCAGCATATAAGTCGGTGTGCCGTCGGAGCGGAGCAGAACCAGATCATCCAGATCCTTGTTTGGGAAGGAAATGGTTCCCTGGACCTTGTCGTTGATGATGGTTTCGCCATCCAGAGGGGCCTTGAGACGAACAGCAGGAGCCACTCCTTCAGGAGCTTCGGAAGGGTCACGGTCACGCCAGCGGCCGTCATACCGCGGCGGGCGGCCTTCTGCGCGCGCTTTTTCGCGCATCTCCGTCAGCTCTTCTTGCGTGGCATAGCAGTAATAAGCCTTGCCTTCTGCTACCATCTGTTCGGCAACTTCCCGGTGGCGGTCTGCTCGTGCGAACTGGGAGATCGGATCTCCTTCCCAGTCGATGCCCATCCAGCTGAGACCGTCGAGCAGGGCGTTGACGGCTTCATCCGTCGAGCGTGCGCGGTCGGTGTCTTCGATGCGCAGCAGCATCTTGCCACCGTGGCCCTTCGCATAGAGCCAGTTAAACAAAGCGGTGCGGGCGCCGCCAATGTGGAGGTATCCCGTTGGAGAGGGCGCAAAACGCGTGACGATGCTCTCAGTCATTTTGTGATTTTTCAGTCTCTCGAGTTTAGCCAAGCAAATGCGGCGGGAGCCGCAGTGTTGCGCGCTGTGTACCATACCGTGTCCGAGCACCCAAGGGCTGTATTCCAGTTAGACGCGGATTGACGGTGAACACTGACAGGGAAGTGTACGACGCCTCAAATGTTGCTGAGCAGTCCGGGAGGCGTAGTGCCTCTGCCGGCCGCTTTGCCGTGGCTTTCAGGCTAGACACTGAACTGGAAGGGCTTGGACAAAAAAAGAGACCAGGCTCGGCGAAGGGGCGGAACTGGCGGGGCTATTTTGCGCCGCGTTACTGGGGGGCTGCGGCGTTTGCCAAGGCGCTTCATGAAGACTTGCAGCGCGGTGTTGCACCGTTGTGGGCCGCTACTTTTTTCGCGGCTGGGATCTGGTTCTACTTTTCAATTCCTTTTGATCCCCAGCTCTGGGCGCTCATCCTGTGCTGTTTGGGGGCAGGAGCGGCATTCGTTAATGAACGCCGGGCCCGGCGGACGGGGCTTGTCTCTGGAATGGTATTGATCTTTTTTGCAGGTGTTAGTGCCTCGCAGCTTCACGTCGCGTACCTCGTTGGGCCTCAGCTTGACCGACAAATCACAGCAAAGGTTACAGCGCACGTTGGCGAGGTCGAGAAAGTCGAGGATGGGCGAACACGGCTGACCCTCCAGTTCCTGGAGGTGTCAAACCTGTCCCCAGATGAAATGCCACGGTGGGGACGGATATCTGTGCGTGGCGCGGTGCCTGACCTTGCCCATGGGGATGTGGTTGAGTTGCGGGCACGGCTGATGCCGCTCTCTGGCGCGGTGTATCCCGGCGGCTACGATTACGCGTGGAATGCCTTTTTCAAGGGGCTGCAGACCTCCGGGTATGCGCTGTCGAAAGTCACGGTTGTTTCTGCCAATGCGCCTTCTTCGGGTTTTAATGGTGTGCCCGTGTTGCGGCAGGGTGTTGCAGATCGCATCCTCCACCACTTAGGGCCAAGCGCTGAGGGGGGGCTTGCTGTTGCCCTTTTGGTTGGCGATAGAGGTTTCTTGCCAGAGGAAGATCGCGAGGCGCTGCGAATGGCGGGCCTTGCGCACTTGCTTGCCATTTCCGGGCTGCACATGAGCTTGGTGAGCGCACTTGTATATTTTGCCATTCGGCATGGATTGGCGTTTTTTTCCCGCGTTGCCTTGTCCGGCCAGATATCACACATTGCGGCGTTTGGCGCATTGGGGTTTGCCAGTTTTTATCTTGTCCTCTCCGGAGCTTCAGTGGCCACTCAGCGGGCCTACATCATGGTTCTCATCGTGATTGTGGCCAGCTTGCTGGGGCGGAGAGGGCTGAGCCTAAGAACGCTCGGATTTGCTGCGCTGATTGTCTTGATGATTGCACCTGGAAACCTGTTGCAGCCGGGCTTTCAGATGTCTTTTGCTGCAGTTGCTGCGCTGATCGCCGTCTATGGCGCTTGGCGAGAGGTTGGGCGCAACCAACGGCGCGGCAAGCGCCAATCCCGAATGGGTGCCTTGGTACGGGGGCCTGTTCTGTGGCTTCTGGCCTGCGGGGCGACCTCACTGATTGCCGAGTTCGCCATCGGGCCAATCGCGGCATTCCATTTCCAGAAAATTGCGCCCTATGGGCTTGTGGCCAACTTGCTGGCCATGCCGGTCTTCAGCTTCGTTGCCATGCCTCTTGGTATCTTGGGCTTGATGTTTATGCCACTTGGTGCGGAAGCGCCGTTTTTCTGGGGCATGGGGATGAGCCTCAATCTCATCTTGCAGGTGGCCCATTGGGTCCACGAACTTTCCGGCGACATGGGCGTTATCGGCTTGGTGAGCTGGCTGGGCACGTTTTTGATGGTGGGTTCCGTGCTTGTGTTTGCTCTGCTGCCGGGAAGGTTCAAGCTGCTTTTTTTGCTGCCGCTCAGCTTGTCAGCGGTCGCTTTTGCCGCCTATGAACCACCACATCTCTTGATCTCGGACAATGGCCGAACCATTGCATTCTTCAATGTAAATGGAGAACCTAGGGTATCTGCAACTCGGGAAGGATTTGTTGCGTCTTCCTTCCTGCAGGCCTTCGGGGTCGAAAAACGGAGCTTTTCAGATCACCGGGCGCTACGGGATGACCGTACCTGTGATGCAGTTGGGTGCGTTTATATTGCCGGGCTTGAAAAGCCACCTGATCAAGGCGCAGGCAAGGGCCAGTTCATACGTATTGCAGTGACCAAGGAGCTTTCTGGGCTATCCAGAGACTGTGCCCTTGCAGATGTGGTGGTGACGCAATTGCAGGCTCCTGAGGATTGCCGCGCCCCGCTGGTTCTGGATGTAGCTCAGCTGACTGAGCGAGGAAGCCATGCGATATGGCTGAAACCCACTCCAGATGGCTTGAAAATTGCGCGGGTTGTTGCGGCCTATGGAACGTACCGACGGGCCTTCCAGCCCGCCGTTGAAAACTGGGCGCGCGGCTTAGTAGCTGCGGAATAGGGAGACAAGCTTGCCCTGAATGCGCACACGGTCGGGGCCGAAAATGCGGGTCTCATAGGCAGGGTTTGCAGCTTCCAGTGCAATCGTGCCGCCCTTTTTACGCAGACGCTTCAACGTGGCTTCTTCATCGTCAACAAGCGCGACAACGATATCGCCGGTTTCGGCCGTATCGCCGCGTTTGATGAGTACGGTGTCACCGTCCAGAATCCCGACCTCAATCATGGAATCACCGCGCACTTCAAGGGCATAGTGATCACCCCGGCCGAGCATGTCTGCGGGCATGGTGATGGTATGACTGTGGGTCTGAATCGCTTCAATTGGTACACCAGCGGCAATGCGGCCCATAACCGGCACATCTACCATGGCGCCCGCAGTTGCAGCAGATGGGGAAGAAACGGCAGGAACTGGTGTGGCGGCTTGTGGAGCCTTCTCCTCAGTGTTCTTGCCAAGAGACCCTTCAATCACCTCGGGGGCAAAGCCCTTGGAGCGGGGCTGCGCGCCTAAGGCATAGCCGCTGGTCTCAGGCAGTTTGATCACTTCAAGCGCTCGCGCCCTGTTGGGCAGCCGGCGAATGAACCCACGCTCCTCCAGTGCGGTGATGAGGCGATGGATGCCCGATTTTGAGCGAAGCTCCAGCGCGTCCTTCATCTCGTCAAAAGAAGGGGGAACGCCTGCTTCCTGCAATCGCGTATGGATGAACATGAGCAGTTCATGTTGCTTTTTCGTCAGCATTGGCAGCTTCCCCGTCGTGGTGCCCAGATAAGTGTGAATTCGGTACAAAACGCGAACACTACACTACCTGTTCCTATTGTGTTCTGCAACCGTTAAAGACGGATTATTACCCCCAAAAACAATAGGTTTTGGGCCTGATTTAGGCGTAAAGAACCATGATTCCTCAAAACAGCAAGTAAGGTACCTGCTCACCAATCTCCGCAGCAGGTGCATGGGGTGGACGCACGATGAGTGCGTCGGATGCGCTAAGAAGAGAGAGCATGAACGAATCCTGCCGCTCATAGGCCACCAGCTTCTTGTTGCCCTGATTGTCGACCTCGATCCTTGCGCGCAGATAGTCCTGTCGCATGTCATTGGGCTTGAGAGGTGCGCCGAGGGGCAGTGTCTGTTCGGCCTTGTGAGCTGGGGCGGTTTGAGCCAGTAGCGCCTCAATGAGCGGCTTCAGGAACAGGAGGCCGCACACAAGGCTGGAAACTGGGTTTCCCGGAAGGCCGAGCACCCTCATTGGGCCAATGCTGCCGGCCATCAGTGGCTTGCCCGGACGCATGGCAATGCGCCAGAACTGAAGATCCATACCCGCTGACCCAAGAGTGCTCTGAATGAGGTCATGGTCGCCAACGGACGCGCCGCCAAGGGTGACCAGCACATCTGCCTTTTCCTTGATGGCGCGAGCGACCCGGCTGCCTATGTCGGCGCTGTCATCCGGGGCAATGCCAAGCATGAGCGGCTGCCCGCCGCATCGTCGCACCAGTTCTGCTATGCCCACTTGGTTTGAGGCAATGATCTGGTTTGGGCCGGGTGTCTCGCCAGGTTCGACCAGTTCATCGCCGTTTGCAAGAATGGCAACCAGTGGGCGGCTGCGGACGGGAAGGGCGGCGTGGTTCATGGCTCCGGCTAATGACAGGGCGCGGAAATCCAGCTTGGTTCCGGCGGTGAGGAGCGCGTCGCCCTGCTTGAAATCAAGGCCTGCTGGGCGAATGAACTGGCCTTCTCTTGTTGGTTCCAGGGCAAACAGCTGATCGCCTTCACGGCGCGCGTTTTCCTGAATGAGAATGGCGGTGGCACCGTCAGGCACCGGCGCACCGGTGAAGATGCGCAATGCTTGGCCCGGCTGCAAGGTGCCTTGGTAGGAGGAACCAGCGGCGACTTCGCCAATCACAGTCAGGGGCTTGTCGGGGCTCATTGTGTCGCTGCTGACAACCGCATACCCATCCATAGCGGAAGCGGAAAATGGCGGCTGGGTGCGGGTTGCATGCACGTCTTCGGCCAGAATGCGTTCCCCTGCGCTTGCAAGGGCAACGCTTTCAACCGCAACGGGGTCGATACCTTGCAAAAGGCGGGCGAGGGCTTCTTCGACAGCGATGAGGCTCATGATGCGCTTTTCTCCTCTGCTGCCAGGTAATCGCCCGACTTGCCGCCCGTTTTTTCGATGAGGCGAATATCTGTGATTTCCATGGCCTTATCGGCGGCCTTGGCCATGTCATAGATGGTGAGGCAGGTGATTGAGGCAGCGGTGAGAGCTTCCATCTCCACGCCGGTCTGGCCGGTGACCTTGGTTAGAACTTCAACATCCAGCCCGGGCAGGTCGCGGTTTTCAGAAATGTCTACGGTGATCTTGGTCAGGCCCAAGGGGTGGCAGAGGGGAATAAGCTCGTGTGTGCGCTTTGCAGCCATGATGCCTGCAATGCGAGCTGTGGCCAACACATCGCCCTTTTTGGCGTTGCCGGAAAGGATCATCTCCAGCGTCTCAAGCTTCATGCGCACAGACCCCCGTGCCCGCGCGGTGCGAGAGGTCTCGGCCTTTCCGGAGACGTCCACCATGTGTGCTTCGCCCGAAGAATTCAGATGAGTAAGGGTGGTGGATTTCTCAGGCATGAATACCCCTCAAGCCATTGGTGAATCAGGAGGGGTATTCCAACGTAATTGTGCTTAGGTGCGCAAGAGAGAACGCGTTGCTGCAGTCACATTTTCTTGACGCATCAGGCTCTCCCCGATCAGGAAGGTGGTAATACCGCTGCGTTTCATGCGCGAAAGGTCTTCCGGGGTGAACAGGCCAGATTCGCCGACAAGCAGGCGATCCTCCGGAACCATGGAGGACAAACGTTCGCTTGTCTCAAGCGCAGTCTCGAAGGTCTTGAGGTTGCGGTTATTGACGCCAACGAGACGGGAATTGAGCTCAAGGGCCCGTTCCATTTCCTCTTCGTTGTGAACCTCGATGAGCACATCCATGCCGAGGTCGAAGGCAGTCTCTTCCAGATCCTTGGCAAGACGATCATCAATAGCGGCCATGATGATCAGGATACAGTCTGCACCCCATGCCCGTGCCTCGTGCACCTGATAGGTGTCATAGAGGAAGTCCTTGCGAAGGACCGGCAGGCTTACCACATTTCGGGCTGCAATCAGGTATTCAGGTTTGCCCTGGAAAGAGGGCGTATCCGTTAGGACCGAAAGGCAGGCTGCGCCACCTTCCTCATAGGCTTGGGCCAAAAGAGGGGGATCAAAGTCTGCGCGGATCAGGCCTTTGGATGGGCTTGCCTTCTTGATCTCGGCAATGAGGCCATACTTGCCCTCGGCTTTCTTTGCTTCAAGCGCCTTCAGGAAGCCGCGGGGCGCGGTCTGGTCCGCTGCCATGGCCTTGAGGTCCTCAAGCGAGGTTTTTGCCTTGGCCGCCGCGATTTCTTCGCGCTTGTAGGCTTCGATCTTTTTTAAAATATCGGCCATGAATTGCGTCCTTTGGGGTTGGATCAGCTGTTTGAAATCGCAACGAGCTTTTCAAGGTGGCGTTTGGCGCTGCCTGTGTCGATGGACTGTGCTGCCAACTCCACGCCTTCCTTCAAGGTGGCGGCCTTGTCCGCGACCATCAGTGAAGCTGCTGCATTAAACACTACGATATCCCGGTAGGCGTTTTTCGTGCCGTCCAGAACATCCAGAAGCGCGGCCGCGTTTTCCTTCGGCTCACCGCCCTTAAGGTCCGCGGCGTTTGCAAAAGGAAGGCCAGCGTCCTCTGGGGTTATGGTGAACTCGGTAATGGCACCGTCTTTAAGTTCGGCTACAAAGGTCTCGCCGGTGGTGGTGATCTCATCAAGACCATCCGAGCCGTGAACGATCCATGCTTTCTCTGTGCCGAGGACACGCAGGGTTTCGGCAACGGGACGCACCCAGTTCCTGGCAAAAACACCGGTCATCTGACGCTTGACAGAAGCGGGGTTGGCCAGCGGCCCAAGCAGGTTGAAAATCGTGCGCGTTCCAAGCTCCATGCGGGCAGGGCCTACATGCTTCATGGCGGCGTGGTGGTTCGGGGCAAACATGAAGCCGATTCCAGCGCCATTGATGCACTCAGCAATCTTGCCGGGCGCGATGTCCAGATTGATTCCAAGCTCGGCCAGTGCTTCCGAGGAGCCGGATTTGGAAGAGAGCGAGCGGTTGCCGTGTTTGGCAACGGGCACACCGCACCCTGCAACAACAAGCGCCGTGCATGTTGAGATGTTATAGGTGCCTGAACCGTCTCCGCCGGTGCCAACAATATCAATCGCGTTTGCTGGTACGCCTTTAACAGGGATCATCTTGGCGCGCATCGTTTCAACAGCGCCGGACAGCTCATCGATCTGCTCACCGCGCACCCGCAGCGCCATCAGAAAGCCGCCGATTTGTGCGGGTGTTGCCTTGCCGGACATGATTATTTCAAAAGCCTCGCGGGCTTCCTCGCGGTTCAAGGCAGTGCCATTGGCCACAATGGCGATCAGTTCTTTCAAATTACGCATGCCCGTGATCCCAATGAGAACAAAAAATAACGGCCGGATAGTTGAACATCCGGCCGCTTCAAATTCAACTCGACTTAGCGAGAAACGCCCGTGACTTGGTTGAACAAGGCCTGGTTGACCTGAACGCCTGCCTCCTGTTCCACCCGATCCACAAAACCGCCAATCAGTGAGTTCTGCAAGTCTGCGGAAAGCTGGCTGGCCAGATTACGGACCGGTGCAGAATCTTCGAACATTGCGGGAGTGGTGATGTCCGTGACTTCAAGAACCAGACGGGAGCCATCCTGAGCCGCAACTTCGGCCTTGGTGCCAACAGGGCCGGAGAAGACAGCGTCGAGTGCTTCCGCGCCCATCACCTCAGTCATTTGCTCACGAAGAAGACCGCTTGCAGTTTTAACTGTGAGGGAGCGTTCTGCGGCGACGTCGTCAAGGGACTTGCCGGAGTTTACTTCCGCCAAGACTTCCTCGGATGTTTGTTTCAGAAGTTCCGCCTGACGGTAGGCCGTCCAGTCCTTGATCACGCGATCACGGACCTCAGAGAGCTCGCGGTCCCGTTCCGGGGTTACTGCGGTCACTTCAAACCAGAGGTAGCCATCACGTCCAATGTTGAGAGCATCGTTCTCAACGCCAATGTCGCTGTTGAAGGCTGCAGCGATAAGCTCGTTGCGTGCAGGAAGATCAGCCTGCTGTTCGTCCAGACCGCGGCCTGACTGATCAAAGGCCGGTGCATCTACAAGCTCAAGGCTGAAACGCTCGGCGATTTCTTCAAAGGTGCTGCCGCCAGCACGCGCATCTTCCACCTCATTGTAGATGTCGAAGATTTCGTCAGCAGCAATGTCCTGCGCCAGATCCGTGCGGATTTCATCGGCCACTTCTTCAAGGGGCTGAACGTCGGCTGCGTTGATTTCTACGGCCTTCAGCAAAACGGTGGTGAAACGGCCTTCGATGACGGGGCTGACTTCGCCCTCTGCCAGTGCAAAGGCGGCTTCGCCGATGGTATCATCAAGGAAGCCCGCGCGGCCAAGTAACCCAAGGTCAACATCTGAAACGTCGACGTTGCGCTCGGCCATGATGTCCTCAAAGGACTTGCCTCCAGCGATTTCTGCCGCAGCAGCTTCTGCCTCTTCAACGGAAGGGAAGGAGAGCTGATAGATGCGGCGCTGTTCTTGAACCTGATAGCGGTCCTTTACACGCTCATATTCTTCGCGGACCTGTTCTTCCGTCAAAGCTTCTGGCTGGGCGATCTTTTCAGCGGTGACTTCGATGAAGCGAACCTTACGGTATTCAGGTGCGCGGTATGAGCTGATGCGATCGGAGAAGAAAGCGTTCAATTCTTCTTCGGTGGGTTCGCCGATATCGCCAAGGATTTCATTGGTCAGCTGAAGGTAAGCAACCTTACGTTCTTCAGTGCTGTAGTGGTTGAACGCTTTGACCAGCGCCTCAGGAGCGACCATGCCGCCAACCAGAGCGTCGATAAGCTGCAGGCGTTCAGCCTGCGCTTGCTGGCGCACAACGAACTCGTCCTCGGAGATGCCCGCGTTCCGCAGCACCATCGCAAGACGGCTGCGATCAAACCCACCGTTGATGCCGCTGAAGGCCGGGTTTTCCTGAATGGTTTTGATCACCGCTTCGTCAGAGACGCCCAAGCTCAGGCCGGTCGCTACATCATTAAGCGCGGCTTCGCCAATCAACTGGCCAAGAACCTGAGTCGGAATGCCAAATGCCGCACCCTGTTCTGGTGTGATCGGCTGGCCAAGCTGGCGGGACAGGTTGTCGAGTTGGCGGCGGTATGCATCCTCAAACTCCATAGAGGAGATTTCTGTGTCGCCGACTTTTGCAACCGATGTGTTTCCAAAACCGGTGAATACGTCGGCAATCCCCCAGATAGCAAAGCTTATGACAAGCAAGCCGATGAGTACTTTTGCAAACCAAGTCCCAACGCTTTTTCGCAGCGCGTCCAGCATATTTTTAAATCCGTTTTCATCTGTCGAAGCAGAGGTGATGTGAGTTCACCCGCTACTGAATGCAAGGCGGGCGGATCATAAAGAGCCTGTATTGTGTGGGCAAGGTTGTGTGGCCCAAAATCTAGAGTTCTTCTGGGATTTAGCTGCGAATTCACAAGGAGTTGCCCCATTCGCTGCTTGCGCGCCTAAGGCGAGGGTGTTGATAAACACCAAAACGGGCCCAGTTCAGCAAAGTGCTGGCGGTTTTTGAGGTGGTGAAATGCAGATGCAATTCGATGCCATGTGTTTAAGGGTGGAAACCAAGATGAATTTAGGCTAGAAGGCCGCAAAACGAATTTCAAACCTACGGAAACCAATGGATACCGTTATTATTGTAATCCACCTGATGGTCGTGGTTGCTCTTGTGGCCATGATCCTCTTGCAGCGGTCTGAAGGTGGCGCTCTCGGCATCGGGGGCGGCGGTGGCGGCGGTGGCTTCATGTCAAGCCGCGGTACTGCAAACGTACTGACCCGCGGAACTGCCATTCTGGCAGTGATCTTCTTCGCAACCTCTCTTGGCCTGTCTTTGATTGCACGTTGGGATGACCGTCCTGCGTCTATCCTTGATGAAGTGCCTTCTGCTCCTGTCGAGCAGAGTGAAGGTACTTCAGGCAACGGCATTCTCGATCAGCTTGATGGCGCTCCAACCGAGCAGCCATCTGGTCCTCAAGTGCCAACAGCACAGTAATCTACCTGCCACGCAGCAGGTGAGAGCTATAAGTTACTGAGTACGGCGCTGCGATCAGATCGCAGCGTCCGTCTTTATGCGTTTAATAACAACAGAGTGTTTGCAGACGCTCTTCAAGCAAATGGTAGTGATCCATGGCGCGGTATATCTTCATCACAGGTGGTGTGGTTTCCTCTCTCGGTAAGGGTTTGGCTTCCGCAGCACTGGGCGCAGCCTTGCAGGCGCGCGGCTACAAAGTTCGTCTTAGAAAACTGGATCCCTATCTGAACGTCGACCCCGGTACCATGAGCCCTTACCAGCACGGTGAGTGTTATGTGACTGACGATGGGGCGGAAACGGATCTCGACCTCGGTCACTACGAGCGGTTTACAGGGCGTCCAGCCAACAAGCAGGACAACATCACCACCGGTCGCATCTATCAGGAAATCATTGCCAAGGAGCGGCGCGGCGATTATCTCGGCGGAACGGTTCAGGTGATCCCGCATGTGACCGATGCCATTAAGAATTTCGTTCTGGAAGGCAATGAGGGCTACGACTTCGTCCTTTGTGAAATCGGCGGCACTGTGGGCGACATCGAAGGTCTGCCGTTCTTTGAAGCGATCCGCCAGCTTGGCAATGAATTGCCCCGCGGCCAGGCGGTTTACATTCATCTGACGCTGCTGCCTTACATTGCCAGCGCCGGCGAAATGAAGACCAAGCCGACCCAGCACTCCGTGAAGGAGCTGCGCTCCATTGGTATCCAGCCTGACATCCTGCTGATCCGCTGCGACCGCCAGATCCCGGAAAACGAGCGCCGGAAACTTTCCCTGTTCTGTAATGTGCGTGAGGAAGCCGTCATTCCGGCCTACGACGCCAAGAGCATCTATGAAGTGCCGCTGGCCTACCACAAGGAAGGTCTGGACGAGCAGGTTCTTCAGGCATTCGGCATTACGGGTGCACCAGCGCCAGACTTCACCCGTTGGGAAAAGATCGCCAATGGTCTGCAAAGTCCTGAAGGCGAGGTGACCATTGCGGTTGTCGGCAAGTACACTGTTCTGAAGGACGCTTACAAGTCTCTCATCGAAGCACTTGTTCATGGTGGTTTGGCGAACAACGTGAAGGTCAATCTTGAGTGGGTTGAGTCTGAAGTTTTTGAAGAACGTGATCCGGGGCAGGTTCTGGAGAATGTGAACGGCATCTTGGTGCCTGGCGGCTTTGGTGAGCGCGGCGCAGAAGGCAAGATCGCTGCTGCAGAGTATGCGCGCAAGAACAAGATTCCTTACTTTGGCATTTGTTTCGGTATGCAAATGGCTGTTATCGAAGCGGCCCGTAACCTTGCCGGTATCACCAAGGCAAACTCCACCGAGTTTGGTCCGGCAGAGGAACCTGTTGTCGGTCTGATGACCGAATGGACGCGCGGCAACACACAGGTAACCCGCAGCGAAGATGGTGACCTTGGCGGGACCATGCGACTGGGTGCTTATCCGGCCCGTCTGGAAGAGGGTTCTCGTATCGCTGAGATCTACGGTTCCAACGAAATCTCCGAGCGCCACCGGCACCGTTATGAGGTGAACATCGACTACCGCGAGAAGCTTGAAGGGGCAGGGCTCAAGTTTGCAGGCACATCTCCAGATGGTGTTCTGCCTGAGACAGTCGAGATCCCTGAGCATCCTTGGTACATCGGCGTACAGTATCACCCAGAGCTGAAGTCTCGTCCGTTTGAGCCGCACCCGCTGTTTGCCTCGTTCATTGCAGCGGCGCGGGACAACTCGCGTCTGGTTTAACCAATCAGGTGCGGGAGGGCACATGAAGGCGATTGATCACATCGTGATTGCGGGAGCGTCCATTGAGACGCTCTCTGCGTCTTGGGAAACGCTTGGCTTTACGCTGACCCCTGTTGCTCAACACCCATGGGGCACCATAAACCGCCTGATCCAGCTGGAGGGGGCGTTCTTGGAGCTGCTGAGTGTTGCGCAAGGGGCGAGCATTCCTAAAGCCCATGAAGGGGCGTTTTCCTTCGGTGCCTTCAATCAAGCCTTTTTGAACAAGCGGCAAGGGCCGTCCATGCTGGTTCTAGACAGCAGCTCGCCGGAGAGAGACCGCGCTGCCTTCGAGCAAGGTGGACTGCCTGTGTTTGAACCGTTTTCATTCGAACGGATCGCCAAGGCGCCCGACGGAACAGAGCGAAAGGTGGGATTCGACCTGACGTTCACGCAGAACCCGCTTTGCGCTGATACGGGCTATTTCACTTGCTTCAATCGCTATCCGGAAAACTTCTGGCGGCCCGAATACCAACAGCATGCCAACACTGCGAAGAAACTTTCCAGTGTGGTTTTGGTGGCGGCTGATCCGGGAGATCATCACGGCTTCCTGAAGGCGTTCACCGGTGTGGGGACGGCAAACATCAGCAGCCTTGGGGTTTCAATCGAGCTTTCAGGGGCCACCTTGAAGGTGCTCTCTCCCAGTGCTTTCGAGAGCATCCATGGGTATGCCTGTCCCGTTGAGGGACGTGAAATGCGTCTTGCTCACCTAGAGGTTTCAGTGGCTTCTCTTGATGCCTTCAAGCGTGCTGCCAAGACCGATGGGGGCTATGAGCGTGCGGGTTCGTTTGTGTTGCCTGCCGATCAGTTGCTCGGTACCGGCCTCTCCATTGTCGGTTCACGATCAGCATAAGTTCTCAAAAAGATCGCGCGGATGCTCTTTGATGTAAGGGCATCCTAAACTCTCCCTGGTTTTGATTTGGGAGAGAGTTTTCGTGCGCGCGCTTGCCTTTGCTCTGACACTGATGGCGGTTTGCGTAATGGCAGGGACCGCTCATGCGTGGCCGGCACGGTCAACCAGTCCATTGAACCTTCGTGTGGCGCCGGGTATCCACAACCACATCATCCTCACCATTCCATTCGGTGGTTATCTCAGAGTGGTTGGATGCAGTTCATGGTGTCAGGTGGAGTACGCCGGAAGGCACGGCTGGGTAAACTCAAACTACATTGCGCCCTTGGAGGGCGGGCCGCCACCCGTTGTTACTGCGCCGCCAATCACACGCCCGCCTTATTGGGGGCTGCCTGTTTTCAAGCGCCGTCAACCAATTCCGCAGCCAGTGCCGCCAGCGGGTATTCCACGCGCTTCAAACTAGTTAGCTGATTCTAGCTCTGGTAGGCGTAAGGGAACCACTTCTCCAATGGAGAAGTTGGGGGTGTTGAAGCAGCTTTTGGGGTTGCCAGACGCTTTTGAAGGGATTCGATGTCGACGGTGAGAGCCGGGGCAACGAGCAGGGTTTTATCTTTGCTCGCAGGCTGGTTTTCAGCGCTGATTTCCAGCTGCCAATCGAAACTCATGTGTAACTCCAACTCATTACGCAATACTAGGGGAGTTCGCCAACTCGGCTGCCTTCCTGTTTAGCGCGAATTTATGAAATAAGACTTAGCCTGCACTAAAGGGATTTGCAGATTTTTACAATATCAGTATCCATGTGTCTCAATGCTCAATCTACAAGTAATGGATAATTATCAAGGTGATGTAATTACCTCAATTCTGTTTTAATTCTTCCGCATTCGCCCAATTGTTTTGCGTAAAGGGCTTGATGCGGTATGTGTTTAAATCAGCGTGTTCTTGCATGTCTGTTGTTTTTTCTTGGCGTCTTGCCGGGAAATGCAATGTCTTTGAAAGAAGCAGTTTCTCTGACTGTTTTCAGTAATCCTGAAATAGGCGAGGCCATATTCAATCGTAATGCGATTGGTTTTGAGCTGAAGCAGGCCAAAGGTCAGTGGCTGCCACGGCTTGATCTTGAAGCGCGTGGCGGCGTGGAATGGTTTGACGAGCCATCTACGCGGCGGGACACTGAGTTCTGGTATGGACCTTATGAAATTGGCATTCGGGGTCAGCAGAAGATCTTTGATGGCTATGCCACCACCTATGAGATCGAGCGCCAGCGGGCACGCCTTGATGCCACGTCCTTTCGGGTTTGGGAGCGGTCCGAATTCATCGCACTTTCTGCCGTTCGCGCCTATTTGGAAGTGGCCCGCTTGCAGGAAGTTCAAGGGGCCGCGCGGCGCAACATTTCCTATCATGTGAAAGTGGCGACGGATATGCGCGAGGGGCTTTCTCGGGGCGCGGTGTCTGTTGCCGACGTTCAGCAAGCCAACGAGCGCGTTCTGGCGGCCAACCTTGCCTTGGAAGAAGCTGTTGAGGCGCAGGAGCTGGCCAAGACGATTTTCCTTGAGTTGGTGGGCCGGGAGATCAACCAGGCCCAGCGCGTTCCCTCCCAGTCAGGCCGTATTCCTTCTGCTTATGCAGCTGTTCTTGCTGAGGCGCGGGCAAATAATCCTTTGATTGCCCTGCGCAATGCAGACATCGATGCAGCAAATGCCCAAGTGAAGATCGCCGAGGCTGAATACTATCCTCAGGTGGATCTGGAGGTTTCTTCTCGCATTGGTGAGAACCTTGAAGGGGAGATAGGCACCAAGCGTGATGCGCGGGCAGCGGTTGTGATGCGTTGGAACATCTTTAACGGAAACATCACGAAGAACAGGCGCGCCGAAGAAATCGAGCGGGCCGGTGAAGCGCGCATGCGATCGCAGCAAGCCTACCGAGAAGTGGCCCGGGAGACGCGGGAATCATGGGTGCGCCGGGTGGAACTGGGAAAACAGATCGCGCTGCTCTCCAGGCAGCTGGATACCTCCCAACAGTTGCTCACCTCCTATGAGGAGCAGTTCACCGTTGGTCAGCGGTCCTTGCTTGATGTTCTGGACACTCAGAACACAGTCTTCCTGTCGGAAGTCGCTGTGATTTCTGCTCGCTATGCCCAGCTGTTCACTGAGTACAGGATTCTGGCTGCCATGGGAAAGCTTCTCGACACGCTTGGCGTGAGCAGTCCGGCACAGGCGACGGCAGGCATCAGGACTTTACGCGACGATCTTGAAACCGGAGAGTCGTTGCCGGGCAGTGCCCTGCCGGGCCTTTCTGCCCAGTGGCGGCGTGGCTCGCCTTATACGGCGCGGCCATAAGCGTGCATACGAATTTTATGGAGAGTGCCATGAAGCGAAAAATGATGCTGGTATCGGGATTTGTGCTGTCATGGGCGGCAATGACTTCCGGGCTGCAGGCGGCTGATATTGCAGGTGAGCAGCCAAGTCATTCGCCTTATCGCCCTTGCTCTGACTTCAAGCAGCAGCTGCCAGCTGGTGGGCAGGAGCAAATTTCCATCACCATTCGCCAGTTTTTTGATGAGGCCAACCCAGTAGTTCTGGCTGGACAGCGGGGTCAAGGTGGCGAGCAGACATTCCTTTGGGCGCAAGAGACCCGCGATTGGTGCGGTGTGGCCATTGGCTACGAGAAAGAGGGTTATCTGGATGTGGAGGCAATCAACCGTTGCCTGTGCTTCCGCACGTTTTGGTCTGCCAACAGGCCTCTGTCGCAGCAGAACCAAATGGTGCTGAAGTAGCTAATGCTTTCTCGCTCAGACCAGACCGGTCCGATCTAACCGGTAATCAAGTCGATAACCGCATCCTTTGGTCCTTCTGCCACCACCTTGCCGTCCCCGAGGATGATGAGACGGTCCACCAGGGCCAACGGCATGGTGCGGTGGGTGGTCAGGATCAAGGTTTGATCGGGGTGCAGGGCCTGACGCAGGTTGTGAACGAACGCGCGCTCTGAGCGGCTGTCCATATTTCCCGTTGGTTCATCAAGGAACAGGACGGGGGGAGGCGCTAGGAAAGCCCGTGCCATTACGATGGATTGGCGCTGGCCGCTTGAAAGGTTGCGGCCATGGTCTTCTATGAGCATGTCCAGGCCGAGCGGGCTGGACTGGACGATGTCAAGGGCGCCGGTAACTTGGAGTGCCTTTTGTACGTCCTCATCGCTGTATCCAGCCCGGCCTAGGGTGACGTTACTCCGGATCGTGCCCTGAAGCAGGCAGGCATCCTGACCTATGACACGGATGGCGGTTCGAATGGCTTCCCCGTTAAGGTCCCGCGCGTTTTGATTGCTGATGGTGTAGGTGCCGTTCTGAGGTTGATAGACAGCGCCCAGAAGGCGGCCAAGCGAAGTCTTGCCAGAGCCGATCTTCCCAAGGATCGCAACCTTTTCTCCCTGTTTGATCTCCAGATCCAGGTTGGTGAATACCGGCGAAGTTTCACTCGAATAGGAAAATGTGATCTGTTCGAGCTTCAGATCCAGCGGAGCAGTCAGATCCGTCCCCTGTGCCGGAGTTGGGTTGGATGACACCTCAAGATCAAGAAGCGGGGACAGTGTCTTGTAGGCCGCGTTGGCAAGGTGAAGGCTAGGATACGCGTCTGCCATGCGCTGGAGAGCCAGTGCGCAGAATGCGGAAAGCATGAAAGTTGCAAAGTACGCGCCCAAAGACAACGTACCTGCCATTATGAAAGAGGCCCCCCACAGGAGCTGCAGAGCCAGCGCGCTGTAGGTAATCAGCTCAATGGTGCCGCGATTCCAAAGAACGAGCCACGTGAAGGTCCGTCTTGGCCGGATGCTTTTTGCACCTGCTTCTTTCCAGAGCTCGCGAAGCAATCCTTCGCTTTGATTGAGCTTGATGGTCTCCAGTGCATACAGCGTTTCTTCAAAAAGGCTGGTTTCGGTGCCCGAGGTTTGCAAATAGCGCTTGGAGGAACGCCCAAAAGGCATGGCGAGCACTGCAAAGGTGAGCAGCGACAAAAGGGCCGCTGCCCCCATGACCAGCGCTGCGGTTGGATGCAGGAGTGCTAACGCGACCAGAAAAACGGGAAGGGATAAGGCATCTGCTAGTGGCAGCATCAGGCTTGCGCCACTGGCTTCACGTATGCGCGCTATGGTGCTGAGCGGTAGGGGCAACGGCCCGACGAAGGGCTGGCGGCCTGACAGCGGGAGAGTGAGAATGCGCTCGAACAACAGATCGGACAGCGAACTTTCAAACCTGCGCCCCAGCCAGTTGACATAGGTCGCGCGCAGCGTCTTGAACCCTATGAGACAGAGGGCAGCGACCACGCCTCCAATCGCGAGGGTTTGTAGGCTGAGGGGATCGGACGCTGGCAGGTAGCGGTCTACTGCGAGCATGCAGAGAAGGGGGAACAGGGCGCTGAGGCAAGCTTGGGCCAGCGTAAAGCCGCTGACAAGGGCAGCATCCGCCGCCTTTGGCCGAACGAGGTTGATCTTGGGCCGTGATGGCGTCGCGGCTGGTCTGGGAAATGAAAAGGTTTTTGAGGGCTGATCGACGGGCTTCGGTTTAACTTGAAAGGCTTCGATGATTTTCAGCTCGGCAAGCTTTTCCATGGCCGGTTCGTCGGTGGCCGCGTTGCCTGCGGTGGAAAGCCCGGATTGCCATTTCAACGGCAGAAAAAGTCCGCGCCCCTCGGGCAGGAGGACAAGCAGCGGAAAAGCCTCTTCCGCCAGATCCGGCAGAGGCCCGTCAATGGGGGTAGCCTGCAATCCCAATGGTTCAACCAGATCAAGAACTGCGCAGATGACCTGCTGAATGGGTGTATCATCGCCCACGGCCGGAAAGGCCTGAAGTAGCTCCGTCGCTTCGCCAGACAAGTCAAAATGCGCGAGCATTTGATAAAGCGCGTCACGGAGCGGTGCGGTGGTCCGCACGGCACTGCATTCATCCAAGAGCTTGTGCTCGTTTTCAGTTTGTTGCTCTTGCACACCAAGCATGCAGTTCTCCGCAGTCAGTTACCATGGGCCTCGGCAGTTATTTTTCTGATGTACCCTGAGGTTAATTTAGTTTGATTCCGATGGTGTGACGCCTCCGGATCGCGCGGGTCAATTTTTGCATGGGGTGTTGATGGGGACCGCTAAACGCTCAAGACGCATGGGATTTCAAGCTGCCCAGCAGGATGCAAAGGACAAGGTATTTCGCCGGATTTTTGCTAGTCTGTTGCTTGCTTTGACGTTTGCGTCCTGTTTTGGCCTCGCTCTGTGGGCAAACGGTGCAGATCTGCCCGAGACGTTTCACGGTCAGGCGCGAGTGATTCACAAAAACGCGCCTGCGATCGTGTTTGAGCCCGATGGATTGCGCCTTTCGAGTCTCCTGGTGGAGCATGGCCAGCTTGTTGAAAAGGGAGAGTTACTGGGAAAACTTGCGAGTGTTTTTCCGGTGCCTCTGCCCAAGGATCCGGTCCCCGGAAAGCTGAGCCTTTTGGTGGAAGAGGCAAATGATCTGAAAAAACAGCAGGCCTATATCGCCGCGCTTCAGTCCGGCCAGAGCCCGAACGGCGCTGAACTGCGTGAGATGTCTCAAGCACCGTTTGTTAAAGAGGGTCTTTCTGACCTCGTGTTCAAGCTGCGCAAGATAGATGAAACTCGGGCCCATCATCTGGCCGAGCAGCGCGCCGCACGCAACTTGCTGAAGCGGCTTTCTGACCAACTTGCGGAGAAGCGGGCGGAATGGAACGAGAAAATGCCGCTCGTGCAGCGGCAACTCCTTCCCAAAACTCTGGTTGCACCACTGACGCGCTCTATCGCGACATTACAGAGCCAAATTCAGTTGGCGCGCGGGGCCTTTAATCGGCACAGCCAAGCCATCACGACCAGTTCCGAGGAGCGCGCACAGGTTTTGGAAAAGTATGAGCGCGGTTTAGCCAATTCCTTGAGTGCCGTTGAAGCACGGATTTCCGATCTGGAGCGGGCGGTGGAAACGGTCAAGCCTGCATTTGTCGCGCCCGCATTCCCGGCGCCGATTGGCGGACGTATACAGGTGCTGCGCAGCCCGGAAGACGGGCATATCCCGAGCACCCCTGTCATCGCGATTTTACCTGAACAAGAAGAGCTGGTGGTGGAGCTTGAGATTGCAGCCACAACGCTGGCCAAGCACGCGCTGCAAGACGGAGAAACGGTGCGGCTGGACTTGAGCGCAGGCAGCTTCACCAAAGATGGTGGATTTGTAGAGGGCACACTTGTTTTGCCGGATGAGACCTTTGACGACGGGTCATCGGAGGTGTTTCGGTCCCGCCGGGTTTTTGTAAAACTCGATAACGAAACGGAAGCGGATCAGCTGGCGGCGCAATCAGATGCCATGTGGCAACCGGTAAAGGTGCACCTGGGCCGGGGGACGATCCTTCAAGAAATCACCCCGGCCTTCATGATGGCATCGGTGAACTAGATGCTGGCTTTGGCGGTTTCGTAGGCCAAAATTGCTCCGGCCAGATCTTCCAGCGCCGCACCGACCGACTTGAAAAGTGTGATTTCGCTGTCGTCACGGCGACCTTTGTGGTGACCGCGACAAAGATCATAAAGATCTGCAAGAATAGAGACGGGCGTCAGGATGCCCTCACGAAGCGGAATGGCAAAGTCGCCACCTTCCGTCATTGCACCTTCTCTGGTGTCGGCAAAAAGGCTGCTCTTCAAAATCGCGGCATCATCGGATTCTCGCATTGAGGGCTTGAACGCGCCGACAAGATCGAGATGGCAACCATTGGGCAACCAGTCCCCGGAGACCACGGGTGTTTCTGAAAGGGTAGCAACGGAAACAATATCCGCGGTGGCACAGGCCTCCGGTAAGTCCTCAGAAACTTCACATTGTATGCCGAGGCGGTCGGCAGCAGCTGCTGCGATTTTGTCGGCCTTGTCTTTTGAGCGGCCCCAGACGGTGACTTTTTCAAGTGCTCGAACTGCGGCGTGAGCTTCAATCAGATTCAGCGACAGCCGGCCAGTACCAACCATTACCAAATGACGGGCGTTTTTTCTTGCCAGATAGTCAGCGGCCAGAGCGGAAGCGGCAGCCGTGCGGCGCGCGGTAAGCTCTCCGCCATCAATCAGTGCCAGAGTTTCGCCGGTGGTGCCATTGGAGAGCACATAACTCGCTGATATGGCGGGCATGTTTCGGGTGCTGTTTCCGGGGAAAACACTGGCGAGCTTCACTCCAAAGTACTTTCCGGGCTGCCATGCGGGCATGAGAAGCAGTGTTGCATCCGGTTCGCCCGGGACTTCCATGTTGTGGTGATGGCGCAAAGGCATCTCGCAGCCAGAAGCAAACATGGTCCGGAGTGCGTCAATGAGTGCAGGGAAGGCGAGGTGGTTTTTTGTATCTTCGGGCCCGAGCAAGAGCATTTCGTTCCTCCTATGAATCTCAGGAGGACTTTAGTGATATCTGAGCGCCTGTGAAGGGTGCCAAAGACGAACTCACACGCAAGTTTATTGCGCTTTTAAATGATCTTGAGATTTTCGGAGGCTATCAATATCACCATCTGAGGTAAGATGGTGAGCCCGCACGGGTTCGAACCGTGGACCTACTGATTAAAAGTCAGTTGCTCTACCAGCTGAGCTACGGGCTCTCTTGGCTTGGCGTTGCGCCGCTGCCGTGAGGGGTCTTCTAAGGATTTCAGTTTCTTACCGCAACCCCTTTTTTTCATTTTCCACATTGAGCCAAAAAACTGTTTTGTGAGGTGGTTTGGCGGGCTGGATTTTGAAGGGGGCAGCTGGCCAATGCTGATGCGTACAGCAATGCGTGGTCAGTTGGGAAACTTGTTATCCCTCAATTTGTCACATTCATGCGGCCAATACACCAAACATTCCCCGTGCATTTTTATTGAGAGAATCCCTTCGATTGTGATAGGTATTTTGCATGATCGAGGCTCTGAACCTGTCGCAATCTGTCGCCGCAAGAATGCAGGCTGTTGCTGCAAGCCCTTCCGTGCGTCCACAGACAGAAGAAACGGCGAAGTTCAACATCGATTATGCGGTTCCTAAGGATTCCGTAGAAATTGGCAGCAACCTATTCAACAATCCCGTTGCTGCGTCCTCTGAAAGCAATGATGCCTCGGGAGAGCGTTTATCGGAAAGCGAGCAGCAGCAGGTAGAAGAGCTGCAAGAACGTGACGCAGAGGTTCGCACGCATGAACAAGCGCACGTTGCCGCTGGTGGGCCTTATGTCAGTGCGCCGACCTACACCGAGCAGCGTGGTCCAGACGGACGTAGCTATGCCATCGGTGGTGAGGTGTCCATTGATGCGTCACCCATATCTGGCGATCCAGAGGCCTCAATTGCAAAACTGCAGACTGTGATTGCTGCGGCACTTGCGCCAATGCAGCCTTCCGCTCAGGATCAAGCGGTTGCAAATCAGGCGCAGCAGAATCTGGCGCAGGCCTATGCGGACCAACGTGATCAGAAGGGCAATCTTGGAGACGGTGGGGAAGAACGGGGCGGTGCGTTGCAGTCCTTGCTTCAGCTTCAGGAAAATGCAGGAGCCTCCGCCGCTTCTGAAGCGTCAACTCAAGTCTTCACTGCTATTCAAGCGTATCAAAGCGTCGGTGCTTAACGCCGCTCTTTTCCGATAGAGCTCCTTACCTGAGGTTTGTTCTTTAAATGGCGCGGATACATGCCTGCTTACGGGTGTTTCGCGCTTCAAATTCTTGTTTGTTTGATCGTTGAGATGAGTTCACTGGTTTGGGGTGCTCCCGGACTTGCGGATGTTTCGAGAATTCATGCCGACGGCGGGTGAGGCCAGTTGCCGATTGTCGCCATCTAGTGCCGATGTAAAGGCGCACGCAAAATTACATCACAGAAGTTGAGTGTTGATGATCGATTCTCTTGATCAATGGCTGAGGGTTGCGTATTGCCCTCTACGGGGTTTTTCATAAACAAACCTGAATCGTAGAGGATTTATGCCACCCCACAGGCGTGTCTCCTGCAGATGGTTTATCAAGAAATCTAGCTGTTTTTATCGAAAACTAAGTACTGATTTTAGAAAGATTGTCAGTCTTGTGGCGCATTAGTGTTCCTGCGACTGTTCAATAATCTATCTCCTAGTTATCAATCGGTTTTGTTGTCGGTGCACCCAGTTATGTTTTCGCCCTGCATGGATTCCCTTGGAATGGGGTGGGGCTCAGGAAAAAAATATTACCAATTCTTTTCAGTGGGGATTTTTCTCTTTAATTGTATGGGGTAAGGGTTGTATCCTACGTACGACAACCACGCGTTCAGACTACGGGTAATTGCGTCCGTCCTTTTTGAAGGGTAATGAGCGTTTTGGAGGGTGGCCTCAAAATCACCGGTTTGTTGGTTGGGCGCACCTGCGTTTAAACCGGCGTCCTGTTCAGTTCTTGAATGGGGCTCAACTATAAAAGTTAACTTGGAGGATTCGATGAAGATCAAATCAGTTGCACTTGGTGCCGCACTTGTAGTGGGTAGCATGTCCGGCGCAGCAGTTGCGCAACAGCAGTTCATCTCCATCGGCACCGGTGGTGTCACCGGCGTTTACTATCCAACGGGCGGCGCGATCTGCCGTCTTGTAAACAAGGACCGTCGCGACCACGGTATTCGCTGTTCTGCTGAATCTACCGGTGGTTCGGTTTACAACGTGAACACCATCCAGAATGGCGAGTTGGAGTTCGGTGTTGCCCAGTCTGACGTTCAGGCAAATGCCTTCGAAGGCCGTGCTCAGTGGGATGGCAAGCCATTTGAAGAGTTGCGCGCTGTGTTCTCCGTTCACCCAGAGCCGCTGACAGTTCTGGCTTCCCAAGGCGCAGAGATCCAGGGTCTTGATGATTTTGCTGGCAAGAAAGTAAACATCGGCAACCCTGGTTCCGGTCAGTATGCGACTTGGCAGCTGATGAATGAAGAGGGCGTTGTCGACACCGCAGCTTTGGCACTGGCGACCGAGTTGAAGTCCGCTGAAGCTGGTCCAGCTCTTTGCGATGGCAAGATTGATGCGTACATGTGGCTTGTTGGTCACCCATCTGCTTCCACTCAGGAAACCATCTCAACCTGTGACGCGCAGCTGGTGAACATTGGCGGCGAAAAGGTAGATGAGCTTGTCGACAAGTACTCCTACTTCCGTAAGGCAACAATCCCAGCAGGCATGTACAACAACGAAGAAGACGTAACCACTTTTGGTGTTGGTGCGACCTTCGTAACTTCTGCTCAGGTTCCTGAAGATGTCGTGTACATTGTTGTGAAATCAGTCTTTGAAAACTTCGATGATTTCAAGAAGCTGCACCCAGCTTTTGCAAATCTCAAAGAAGAAGAAATGATCAAAGACTCTCTGACAGCTCCGCTGCACGATGGTGCAGTGAAGTACTACAAAGAGCGCGGCTGGATGTAATCATCCAAACGACTTGTCATGATGAGACGGGGCGGACGTGTTCGCCCCGTTCCTTGTTAAACACTTTAAAAACAACAAGTTAAAGAAACCCAATTTCTGTTTGTGGGGAGTGTAGTATGAGTGTAGAGCGGCATAAGGCGCAGGTTGATGCGCAGGAGCTCGTCGCCCAGACGGATACCGGCGCACGGATGCTGACCGGCAATGTTGGACGATTTGTAGCTATTGTTGCGTTTACGTGGTCGGCGTTTCAACTCTATGTGGCGTCGAGCTTGCCGTTCTGGCTGGTGGATACATTCGGGATCAATCTGATCTTCAACAATTCGGAGATCCGTTTCATCCATGTGGCCTTCGGTCTGGCGCTGGCTGCATTCGCCTATCCGCTGTTCGGCAACAGTCCAAGAAGCCGTATTCCCTGGTATGACTGGATTTTGGCCGCACTCGGCGTTTTTGCCTGTCTGTATCTCGTGGTGATGAAAGACGGCATCGCCATGCGCGCAGGGCAGCCCACGCAGATGGACTTGGTTGTTTCGACAATCGGCATGGTGGTGACCGGCATTGCGGTGTTCCGCAGCCTCGGCTTGGCGCTTGTTATCGTTGCCAGCGTGTTCCTTTTCTACGTTTTCTTTGGCAATCAGCCATTTATCCCGGAAGCCATTCAGTGGCGTGGCGCCTCCTATGGCAAAGCCATGTGGCACTATTGGATGCAGCTTGAAGGGGTGTTTGGTGTTGCGGCGGGCGTTTCCGCCTCCATGATCTTCCTGTTTGTTCTGTTTGGCTCGCTATTGGAAAAAGCCGGAGCCGGGAACTACTTCATTAAGGTTGCGTTTGCGCTCCTCGGTCACCTGCGCGGCGGTCCTGCTAAAGCCGCTGTTGTTGCCTCTGCCATGAGTGGTCTTTATTCTGGATCATCCATTGCAAACGTTGTGACGACCGGTACCTTCACTATTCCGCTGATGAAGCGCACGGGTTTTCCTGCTGAAAAGGCGGGGGCGGTTGAAGTGGCGTCCTCAGTCAATGGTCAGCTGATGCCGCCTGTGATGGGTGCTGCGGCTTTCCTTATCGCCGAGTTTACGGGTGTAGGCTATCACGAGGTGGTCAAGCACGCGTTCATTCCGGCGGTTATCTCTTATATCGCCCTGGTGTACATCGTTCACCTTGAAGCGCTTAAGATGAACCTGCGCGGTCTGCCAAAGCCGCCAATTCACCTGACGATGATGCGCCGTTTGATGGGCGTACTGATCGGATTTATTGGAATTTCCGTTCTTGGTATGGCGGTCTACTACGGGCTGGGTTGGGTGAAGGTTGCGTTCCCACAGCTCACCTTCACAGCTGTGCTTGGTATTTTCCTGCTGGCCTATCTGTTCCTGATCAATGTTGCAGCCAAGTTGCCTGATCTGGAAGTCGATGACCCGAACGCTCCAATTACTGAACTGCCTCTGGCAGGAGATGTGGGCAGAACGGGATACTATTTCATTTTGCCGATTGTCATTCTGATCTGGTGTATCCTCATCGAACGTTTTTCTCCGTCTCTGTCAGCGTTTTATGCGACCGTTGCGATGATCTTCATCGTGTTGACGCACCGCCCTTTGAAGGCACTCCTGCGCCAGTCAAACTGGCGCGCTGAGGTGAGACAGGGCATTGCCGACTTCGTGGATGGCATGATTGGCGGGGCACGAAACATGATCGGCATCGCGGTTGCAACTGCGGCGGCCGGTGTGATCGTGGGCACGGTGTCTTTGACTGGTGCGCATCAGATGATCGGTGAGCTGGTGGAGTTCTTGTCCGGCGGCAATCTTCTGGCCATGTTGCTTCTGGTTGCGGTGATGAGCCTGATACTTGGTATGGGGCTTCCAACCACTGCAAACTATCTGGTGGTGTCGTCACTGATGGCGCCCGTTATTGTGGAACTGGGGGCGCAGACTGGCTTTCTGGTGCCGCTGATTGCCGTACACTTTTTCGTGTTCTACTTCGGTATTCTGGCGGATGTAACGCCACCTGTTGGGCTGGCGGCCTTTGCTGCGGGTGCGATCAGTCAGGGAGACCCAATTCGCACCGGCGTGCAGGGCTTCTTCTATTCCATCCGTACAGCGTTGTTGCCGTTCCTGTTCATCTTCAACACGGATCTTTTGTTGATTGATGTCGGGCCGGTACAGGCGATCTTCGTATTCATCGTTGCAACCATCGCCATGATGCTGTTCGCAGCGGCGATGCAGGGATATCTTCTGGCCCGCTCCAAAGTATGGGAGAGCCTTGTTCTTCTGCTTGTTGCATTCACGTTGTTCCGCCCGGGTTTCTGGCTGGATATCGTTGATGATCGCTACATCACGACAGCTGGACCTCCGGTAATCGAGAAAATTGGCCGAGCCCCAATCGATACGGAGGTACGCTTGAACCTCGCAGGGCCGGATTTTGACAATCCTGATGATATCATCACGCTCACCGTTCCGTTTACCGTTCCTGCGGAGGCAACGGTGGATGGCATGGCGCGTCTTGAGGATCAGGGGCTGACGATCTTTGAAGAAGATGGCAAGTTGTTGATGGATGAACCGTTCCCTGGAACGCCATTCGCACAGCAATTGCAGAAGTTTGACTTCTACGGGGATGAGCCTGTTACAATGGTTTCAGCCCAGGTTGAGGCGGAGCGGATGCCGAAGGAAATCTTCTATATTCCGGCTCTCTTGCTTCTGTTGCTGGTGGTGGTGTCCCAGAGACGCCGGCAGACGCAGCCTGCCTTCTAACTGATAAGATTGGATAGGGAATATGTATTCCAATATCTTGCTTCCTGTGGACTTGAACGAGGAGAGCTCCTGGAAGAAGTCGCTTCCGATAGCCATCGATCTGTGCCGACACTACAAAGCGGAGTTGCATGTGGTGTCGGTAATGCCCGATTTCGGAAAAGCCATCGTGGGTGGTTACTTCAAGAAGGAGTTTGAGCACGACGCTCTTGAAGCGGCGAAAAACGCTTTGGAGGCTCTTCTCGACAGAGAGCTGCCGGACGATACGCTGAATGTAAAAGGGCATATCGCACACGGCACGATCTATGAGGAAATCAACAAGGCTGCGGACAAACTGGGCTGCGATTTGATCGTTCTCGCTTCTCACCGTCCTGAGTTGAAAGATTACCTTTTGGGCCCCAACGCCGCACGTGTTGTGCGTCACGCCAATCAGTCAGTCCTTGTTGTAAGAGATGACGATTGATCACAGGGATTTGTGTGCGCGCGATCTCGTTTGTCGCTAAATAGAAAGCGAGAGCGGCGCGCATGCCAGAACTTTCCTGCAGGTTTGCAGGGTGGCCCGCTCAGTGCTCTGGGCGGGCCTTGTTTTTTGAAACGGGAATTCTTTGATGTTGGAACAGGTGACGATTTTAGGGGCTTTTTTGGCGGGAATTTTGTCCTTTGTGTCTCCTTGCGTATTGCCGCTCGTGCCTCCTTATCTTGGGTACATTGCAGGCATGTCGCTTGATGAACTGACTCAGGATGAACAGGAAGCGGCGCGCCGAAACAAGGTCATCATCGCAGCAATGTTCTTTGTTGCAGGGTTTTCGACTGTGTTTGTCTTGCTGGGTGCAAGCGCTTCGTTCCTCGGCCAGTTTTTCCTTCAGCACTCTCAAGTTCTTGGCTATGTGGCCGGGGGGATGATCATCCTGATGGGACTGCACTTTCTTGGTGTTTTCAAGATTGCTTTCCTCTATCGGGAGGCAAGAGTGCAGGTGAACTCAACGCCTGCAGGCTTTGCTGGAGCTTACATCATGGGGCTGGCTTTTGGCTTTGGCTGGACGCCATGCATCGGGCCTGTTCTGGCATCTATTCTGCTAATTGCAGGGACTGAGGCTTCCGTTGGCAATGGCATGGTGCTGCTTGCCAGCTATGCGTTGGGCATTGGCGTGCCGTTCCTGATTGCAGCGGCGTTTGCCGGGCCTTTCATGAACTTCATGAAGGGGTTTCGCCAACACATGCAAACGGTCGAGCGTGTCATGGGCGGTCTTCTCGTTCTTACCGGAATCGGGTTTTGGACCGGCTACATGCAGGCGTTTTCTTTCTGGTTGTTGGAGACTTTCCCAGCGCTCGGAATGATTGGCTAGTCGGCGTATGCCTCAGGCCCTGCGTCTGCCCAGGATCTGGAAGGCGGCGGCTGGAAGGGTTGCCAATACGAGACCGGCCATGATTGGCAAGAATCCGGCCAAATGAAAGAGCGCGAGTTTTTCGCTTAAAAACACCACAGCCATCAGGACGCCGTAGGGCGGAAGCAAATACATGAAGAGGCCAGCGATTGAAGCGCCGACCATCTTGATGCCGTATTGGTAGGTGGAGAAAGCCAATACTGACGCCACAATGGTCACGCCCGCAATTGAACCCCACGCTTCGGGGGTTGTTGGTATTGGAGCGACCCAAATCATCTCTGCGATGGCAAACGGGAACAATAGAAGCGCACCAAAACCCGCAAGAGTTGCAAACAGGACGAAAACCGGGATCTCCTGCAATGAGCGCTGCCGGATCAGGACAGAATAGGTGGCCCAGCTGAGCGTGCAGACGCCGAATACGAGGTCGCCCCAGCTCAGCTCCAGGGAAATAAGATTGGCCAGAGAGCCTTTAGTGACGATGATCGCGACACCGATTAGTGCGAGCGCTATGCCTATTAGTTCACGGGGGGACATGCGGCGACCGCGAAACACCCACTCGATCAACATGATGAATACAGGTGCAGCGGAATAGATCAGCGTTCCATTGGTGGCGCTTGTGTTCTTGAGCGCAAGATATACGAGAGCGCCGCAAATCCACATGCCAAGAAACGCCATGAAAAGAAGCAGTTTCAAATTCGCCTTGATGGTGGGCAGAGCTGGTGGGAGTTGGCGGTAAGCAATGGGTACCAGAATGAGAAATGCCAGAAACCATCGCAAGAAAGCGAGCGTCCATGGTTCTGTTTGCTCGATACCATACCGGCCAATTATGATGTTTGAACTCATAAAGACCGGCATGATGAACAGCAGGGGGTATATGAGTCTATTTTGTTGAGATTGACTAAACATTGCCTCATCCCTCAAACTTCTACAGCTCAATAAAAGCTGATCTTTTGAGGGGTGGATTTTGCAGATTATTTATCTAAAGTCAAAGATTACTTTGGGTGAATTACCGTTCTGCATGTGGCATCCATCCCCTTGATCTGAGCACAGGCCAGAACGCTGTCACGGGCGTTTGCAAACGGACCCGCCAAGGCCTGATAGAGGATGCCTTGCTCCGCCGTTGGTTTTCCTGGGCGGATGCGTGTGCCCACCTGGTCAATGAGGGTCGACAGTTCCTCGGCACGGCGCAAAATGTTTTCCGCTTCCTCGCGGTCTTCGTAGCTTCCAAGATCTACGGCGAACGCTGAGCGTGTGAACACTGATCCTGCACGACCATAAACAATGCCCGCTGCTGATGTCACTTCGAGCTGTTCTTGCGGTGATGGAATGGACGCGACCAATTGAGGCGGTGTTGCGTCTGGAAGAGTGACGGATGTCTGGTTGGGAACAAGGGCAGCGAAGGCCGGAAGGTTCTCGTAAACCTCTGGAGCGATTTCTGGTGCGGGCAGGGTGGCAATCTCTGGATTAATGATTGCTGCTTTCGGGCGCGGCGTGGGGACGGTTTCATTTGCGGCTAGCTGAGATGGAGCTTGGGTTTCAGCTGCATCCAGCTTTGGAGCTGCATTTCTGGCCGGTCTTTCCGCGATTATCGATTGCGGTGTATCTGGTGCCGGTTGTTTCGCGGCTGGTTCAGAGGTTGCGGTATCAATAGCAGGCTCTGCCTCGGCTGCGGGTTTCGCTGGCGGAGGCAATAGTTCGTCATCCAAGTCCGCAATGCGTTCACGTAATGGGCGCGGGGGGTGGGACTTCAGAAGTTCAATAGTGTCTTGGAGAGCTGCATTGCTCTGGCGCAGATCGCCAACGGTTTGTTCAAGAGAAGCCATTTGCAGCTTGATTTCCTGCATGTGAGCGGAAACGGGCTGTAGGCCTGTGAGTTGAGGGCGGTAGGTCGCGACCTCATTGTCTTTGTAAACGCGCAAATACTGTGGTTTGCTTTCCATCAGCAAGCTGCGTTCACCGGGTATGGCGATCTCCACCGTGTCATTGAGTGAGCCAGGGGTGAACATAACGGCGCTCAAGGCGACTGTCGCAAAGCAAACGGCTACGAAACCCCAGAACACGATGGTGCTGTTGTTCGGCACGGATGCGTCGGCCACGGTATGGCCGTTATAGTCGACAGAGCTTTTCAAAACGCGTGTCTATTGCAAACGATGATTCCTATGGCAAAAATGCCCCATAACTCTTGTGGGTTTATGGTTAACAGAATGCAAATGCTAATTTAAATGAAGGCGGAGTTTTTTACGTATTCTGCTTAAATCATTGAAAGATGTTGGTGATAGCATGCTGAACTGCATTGATTTGTTTGCTTATGGCTGCTGTGTCACAGCATGAGATCTGGATGAACTAAGGAACAAGAAATGACCGGTGAAAGCTGTTTAGCAATCGTCCTTGCGGCCGGACTGGGTACGCGGATGAAGTCGGCACTGCCAAAGGTTCTGCATGAAATCGGCAACTTTCCGTTGGTCGGTCATGTTCTGAAGGCTGTTCAAGCGGCAGGTGCGGACGAGGTTGCAGTTGTTGTCGGGCCGGACATGGAAGCACTTGAGAAGGCGAGCAGGGAGATTGTTCCTGATGCCAAGTGTTTTGTTCAGGTGGACCGGCTGGGCACGGCTCATGCTGCCAAAGCGGCTGAAGGTGCCTATCTGGAGAGCACGGTCGATCACGTTCTTGTTCTATTCGGTGACACACCTCTTGTTACTCCCCAAACCTTTCGCGCCATTCGGGCGGAACTGAGCGCAGGATCGGACCTTGTGGTTCTGGGCTTTGAGGCAGCGGACCCGCACGGATATGGGCGGCTTATCGCAGATGGCGATAAGCTTCTGGCAATCCGTGAAGAAAAAGATGCAAGCGAGGAAGAACGCAAGGTTACCTTGTGCAATGCTGGCATCATGGGGTTCCGCCGCGAGCATTTCGCGTCGCTCGTAAACCGTATCGAGAACAACAATGCGAAAGGCGAATACTATCTGACGGACGCTGTTGAGGTGGCCCACGCTGATGGTCTCAAAATATCCGTCACCACCGCAGCTGAAGCGGAAGTGCAGGGCATCAACAACCGAGCACAGCTCGCCGCCTGTGAGGCGGTGTTTCAGGAACGCATGCGCCAATCTGCCATGGCTGATGGCGTGACATTGCAAGCTCCCGAGACGGTTTATTTTTCCCAGGATACCCGCATTGCACCTGACGTTGTTGTGGAGCCGAATGTGGTTTTCGGACCCGGCGTTTCAGTGGAAAGCGGTGTTCGGATCAGAGCCTTTTCCCATCTAGAAAGAGCGAGCGTTGCAAAAGACGCAACGGTTGGCCCCTATGCCCGCCTGCGCCCCAACGCAAAGATTGGTGAGGGCGCCCATATCGGCAACTTTGTAGAGATCAAGAATGCCTCCATCGAACAAGGCGCCAAGGTGAATCATCTGTCCTACATTGGGGACGCCCGAGTGGGTGCCAAGACCAATGTGGGTGCTGGCACGATTACGTGTAACTATGATGGCTACTTCAAGTATCACACAGATGTTGGCAATGGCGTTTTCGTCGGGTCCAACAGCATTTTGGTTGCGCCCGTTTCAATTGGTGATGGCGCGTTGGTTGCGGCAGGGTCCGTGATAACCGAAGATGTGCCTTCTCAGGCCATGGCCTTCGGTCGCGCTCAACAGGTTGTGAAAGAAGGCCGCGCCAGCGAGATGCGTGCCCGTCTTGAGAAAGAAAAAAAACAACAAAAAGCCAAGGCGAACTCTTAAAGCTGCTTAGGTATTAGTACGATAATACCGCTGAGCTGTAACGAACCGAAACATCTATTGATTTCACTAAGTTACAGGAGTGCGGCTAGACAAGCCTAAAGACCATTGCGATCCGGTGGCGCAAAGCCAGCGGGTATCTCAGGAGAAGATTTATGTGTGGCATCGTAGGCATTCTCGGCCAAACCCCGGCAGCCCCTCTACTCGTAGACGCATTGAAGCGGCTCGAATACCGCGGATATGATTCTGCGGGTGTTGCAACACTGGAAGAGGGTGCATTGGTGCGCCGGCGAGCTGAGGGAAAGCTGCGCAACCTAGAGGCGCTGTTACTGGACGAGCCACTACGGGGGACTTCCGGTATTGGCCACACCCGTTGGGCGACCCATGGTGCGCCAACTGTTCGCAATGCCCACCCTCATGCCGCTGACGGCATTTGTGTGGTGCACAACGGCATCATCGAGAACTTTTTGGAACTGCGTGAGGAAATCGTCGGTGCCGGGATTTCTCTTGAGAGCGATACTGACACAGAAGTTGTCGCTCACCTTGTTTCTCTTGGCGTCAAAAGCGGCAAGACACCGGTTCAAGCTGTGTCTGATGTGCTTTCGAAGCTGAAGGGCGCGTTTGCGCTTGCCATCCTTTTTGACGGCGAGAACGACCTCATGATTGGCGCCCGTCGCGGCTCTCCATTGGCATTGGGGTATGGCGAAGGCGAGATGTTCCTCGGCTCAGACGCCATCGCACTTTCGCCGTTTACCGACAAGATTTGTTACCTGGAAGAAGGCGACTGGGTGGTGATGAACCGCGAAGGCGCTGAAATCTTTGACTCCACTGGTAACGCGGTTTCTCGCCCGATCAGCAAATCAATGGTCAGTGCCTCTGTCGTGGACAAAGGCAACTACAAACACTTCATGGCCAAAGAGATCTACGAGCAACCAGAGGTGATTGGCCACACGATCTCGCGCTATCTCGACCTTGCAACCGGTGAAACCATGTTGCCTGAAGGGGCTGAGGTTGACTTCACCAAGATTGACCGCCTCGTTGTTTCAGCATGTGGTACGGCCTACTATGCGGGCCTTGTTGCCAAGTATTGGTTTGAAAAATACGCCCGCATTCCCGTTGATATCGATGTGGCTTCGGAGTTCCGATATCGCGAAATGCCAGTCAAGGCGGGTGATATGGCCTTGTTCATCTCGCAGTCCGGCGAGACGGCTGATACGCTGGCTTCGCTTCGCTATTGCAAAGACCAAGGCATGGTCATTGGCGCGGTCGTGAACGTGCCGGAATCAACGATCGCTCGCGAAGCAAATGTGGTGTTCCCAACATATGCCGGCCCCGAGATAGGCGTTGCCTCGACCAAGGCCTTTACCTGCCAGCTCACGGTTCTGGCAGCGCTCGCAGTCCATGCTGGTGTTCAGCGTGGAACTCTGAGCGAGGCTGATGCGCGCTACATGATCACCGCGCTCTCTGAGCTTCCAAGCTACACCAACAAGGCACTGAAACTTTCTGATCATGCGGAAGAGATCGCGCATTGGCTGTCTCAGGCATCGGATGCTTTGTTTCTTGGACGCGGTACGAGCTTCCCAATGGCGCTGGAAGGCGCTTTGAAGCTCAAGGAGATCTCGTACATTCACGCGGAAGGTTATGCGGCTGGTGAGTTGAAACACGGCCCCATTGCGTTGATTGACGAAACCATGCCGGTGTTTGTAGTGGCACCATTTGACAATATCTACGAAAAGACGGTTTCCAACATGCAGGAAGTCGCCGCTCGTGGCGGCCGGATCGTTCTGTTGACCGACGAAAAGGGTGCTGAGGCGGCCGGTCTGGAAGCCGATCACATCATCACTCTACCTGATGTTCCGGAGATTGTGTCTCCAATCGTTTACGCCCTGCCGTTGCAATTGATCTCGTATCACACAGCCGTCTTCATGGGGACGGATGTGGATCAGCCAAGAAACCTTGCAAAATCAGTTACAGTAGAATAGCGGAGAGGGAGCGGGCTCGACCCGCTCTTTTTCTTTGTCGTTAGCGCTGTAAGAGAGATTGCTGCATGGACCATCTGTTTGTGTATGGCAGCCTGGCTCCCGGAGCCTCGCATGAGTATTTGCTTACGCAAGTTTCAGGTGTTTGGACACGCGCGTCGGTTCGGGCACACTATCAGGATCGCGGTTTCTCCGAAGGCAAGGGCTATCCGGCGCTGGTGCCTGATGAGCAGGCGGACTGGTTGCGCGGGTATGTTTACTCCTCACAGTCTCTTCATGAAATCTGGGATGATATTGATGAGTGGGAGGGCGAAGAGTACGTTCGCGTGCCCATAGAGGTGCAGTGTGAAGATGGTTCACTGCTTCATGCACAGGCCTACGTTCTCAGGACGCTCGAGCAGTCCTAGAGCCAGATGGACGGGTCACAACGTAAGACGCGCAAGCTACAAGCACCGCAAGCACAATAATGGCAAGCAGCATTGACGGCGCTGTGGTGATCACAAAGACAGCATAGCCGACCGTCATGCCGAAGACTGCCATGAGTTTCCCTTTGACAGAAATAGCACCATGATCTTGCCAGTCACGCACACTTTTTCCGAATTTGGGGTGGTTCAGCAGCCATTTTTCCAACCGTGGGTTGGAGCGAGCAAAGCAGCCGGTTGCAAGAATGAAAAAGATGGTTGAGGGCAGAAGCGGCAAAACAATGCCGATCAGTCCGATGCCGACCAGGAGAATTCCTGCAATCATGTAAAACGTTCGCGGCACCACCTATCTCCTTGTGGCCATAAAAAAGTGCTGCCTCACCAACAATTTGTAGAGCTCTTGCAATAAAACACTCTCACTTTCACCATATAAAGCAATAGGATGGTGGTTGCCAATCACGCTTGCTTGTCAGGTCCTAAGGAAAGAAAGTGAACATGAAGCCTTCAGATTTCAATCAGAACCGGGAGGGAGATGCAACCGGTATCGGGGTCAAATCAGGTGGTTTCACAAAACTGCGCAACTACTTTTTGACCGGCCTTGTCGTGACCGGGCCCATCGGCATCACGTTGTATCTGAGCTGGTCTCTCATACAACTCGTGGATGGTTGGGTGAAGCCGTTTATTCCCGAGGTCTATAATCCGGATACCTACCTGTCCATTGAAGTGCCGGGTGTTGGACTGATAGCCGCTCTCCTGGCTGTGACTGTCATCGGCTTTCTAACTGCGAATATCGCAGGGCGCAGTCTGGTTAGTCTTGGTGAAAACATCGTTGGGCGCATGCCATTGGTGCGCAACATTTATTCCGCATTAAAACAGATCTTCGAGACGGTGTTTCAGGAAAATGGTCAAAGCTTCAAGAAGGCAGCTCTGATCGAGTATCCGCGTAAAGGGCTATGGGCAATCGTGTTTGTGGCGACGGACACCAAGGGCGAGGTCGCTGCCCGACTTGAAGATGAAGCCGAGACGGTTTCGGTGTTCCTTCCGACGACACCAAATCCGACTTCCGGTTTTCTGCTATTTGTACCGCGTTCTGAAGTTATTGAACTTTCCATGAGCGTGGAGGACGCTGCGAAGCTTGTGATTTCGGCTGGTCTGGTGAATCCGGAATACCCGAAAATTCTCAAAGAGAACGGCGAGGAAGTTGCTCAAAAGGCAGCGAAAGGTGGACGCGAACAGGCGCAGCCAACGGAAGCGGCCGAGTAACTACCCAGCACGAAGCAGCTTGACCGCTTCGTCTCTCGAGAAGAGATAGAGCAGGTGACGCAGGGCATCGCCTCTGGGAGATTGGAGTGCAGGATCCTTCGCAAGAATCAGTTTCGCGTCGTCCCGCGCCACTTCCATAAGGTCACCATGGGCTTCCACATTTGCGATCCTGAAACCTGGCATGCCGGATTGCCGCGTGCCGAGTAGCTCACCTTCTCCGCGCAGACGCAGGTCTTCTTCGGCAATTAGGAAGCCATCGTTGGTTTCGCGCAGGATGTTAAGCCGCGCTGCTGAGGTTTCTCCAAGGGGCGCCTTGTACAGGAGGAGGCAGGTGGAAGCTGCAGACCCGCGACCAACACGGCCGCGTAACTGATGAAGCTGGGCCAGGCCAAAGCGCTCCGCATGCTCGATGACGATGATGGTGGCGTCGGGAACGTCCACGCCGACCTCAATGACAGTCGTTGCAACGAGAAGCCGGGTGCGACCTTCCTTGAAATCATCCATGGCCTGTTGTTTGTCATCGGCGCTTTGTCGACCGTGAACGAGTGAGACGACAGGGCCCAGCGCGCGCTGCAGGTCTTCAAACCGCTCCTGCGCCGCTGCAAGATCAATCTTCTCCGATTCTTCGACCAACGGGCACACCCAGTAAGCCTTTTCACCGCGATGAATGGCAGCGCGCAGCCGATCCACCACCTCACTGATCCGGTCCAGTGAAACACTGACCGTCTTGATGGGCTGGCGACCTTTGGGCTTGTCGGTGAGACGAGACACTTCCATGTCGCCGAAATACGAAAGAACCAGCGTCCGGGGAATTGGTGTGGCGGTCATCACCAGCACTTCGACATGGTCTCCCTTGGAAGACAGAGAGAGGCGCTGATGCACCCCGAAGCGGTGTTGTTCGTCTACAACTGCGATGCCAAGGTTCTTGAAGTTCACCGAACTCTGAAAAAGCGCATGGGTCCCGACGATTAGATCGATTTCACCGGCTTCCAGTGCTGCGTTGATCTCTCGTTTGTTCTTTGCTGTGTCTTTGCCGCTCATGACAGCAACACGTATGCCTGCAGCCTTGCAGAGCGGCTCCATGGAGGCGAAATGCTGACGTGCGAGAATATCCGTTGGTGCCATCATGGCCGCCTGTGCACCGCTTTCGATGACCTGTGCCATGGCCATCAGGCCGACAACGGTTTTGCCCGAGCCTACATCCCCTTGCAAAAGTCGAAGCATTCTTGCTGGAGCTTCCAGGTCCTCCGAGATCTCCTTGAGCGCTTCAACCTGACCATCAGTAAGTTGAAAGGGTAGTGCTGAGAGGATTTTTGAGCGCAGGGAGCCGTTGCCATGGCGCTCTGTACCGCCTTGTTGACGCATGGAATTGCGAACAAGGGCCAGAGCGAGTTGGTTGGCCAGATACTCATCGTAGGCGAGGCGGCGGACTGCTTTGCTTTCCGCAACAAGGTCTGAGGCTTCCTCCGGATGGTGGACGGAAAGAAGCGCTTCTTGAAAAGATGGGAAACCCTGCTTGTCCATGAAGCTGGCGTCTTGCCACTCTGGCAGACTGGGGATCACCTTGACTGCCATCTGCATGGCTTTTGTGATCATGCGCCCGGAAAGTCCGGCTGTGAGCGGGTAAACGGGCTCGATAACAGGAAGGCTGGCGGCGTCTTCCTCTGTGACGATATAGTCCGGATGAACCATTTGGGCGCGGTCGTTGAACCACTCAACTTTTCCGGAGACGAGGCGCTGTTCCCCTATTGGAAGCACGCTTTCCAAATAGTCCCGGCGGGCGTGGAAGAACACCAGTTCAATAGAACCGGTTTCATCATGGGCGAAAATCTTGTAGGGCGCACGACTGTTCCTTGGCGGGGCTCGGTGCTGATCCACATGAAGGGTGAGGGTGACAATCATGCCTTCCGGGCTTCCTGCGATGCCTGGGCGCAGGCCGCGATCGATCATCGAGGTTGGAAGGTGGAACAGTAGATCGGCAATGCGCGCTTCACGCTCGGAATGGCCCACAAGCAAAGATGTCAGTGTCTTTGCCGTTTTGGGACCAATGCCCGGCAACTTGGTTACAGGAGCGAAGAGAGGATCAAGACGAGTTGGGCGCATTCAAAAAATCGGACTATAACGTGAACAGAGGCTTGATTGGTCGCATGTCTTCGCTATTTGTGCAACCGCAGATGAGAAAACACTGACAGATGTGTTTCCGCTCGTTATACACGGCTCTCTGATCCTTTGCGGCGGATTAATCCGCCGGCAGTCAAAAGTTGAGGCTCTCTCATGATCAACGACAATCAGCCCCCAAGTGATGCGCAGACCGCCAACCTTGATCCTCGCCGCAAGCGGATTTTGTTCCGTTGCTGGCATCGAGGGATGAAAGAGATGGACCTGTTGCTCGGCGGTTATGTGCAGACCCATGTGGCGATCATGGCAGATGAAGAACTCGATGAGCTTGAAGAGTTGCTGCAGCTTAATGATCAGGATTTGTTCTCGTGGTTCATTGGGTCAAAACCCGTTCCCGAGGACCGGAACACGGAGCTGTTCCGCCGCATTCTCGCGTTTCACAACAAGTAAGAGCGATCAGTCGCCCATTTCATTTTGAGCCAAGGAAGTCTTGACGGTGTTTGAAAGCCTGCTCTCCGATCACGCCAATATCTTGCTGTCGTCTGTCCCAGATGGAGCGGAAGCCTATGTGCTCGCAAAGATGCTGGAAGAGACCAAGGAGGAGGGGCTCGTCCTCACCTATGTTGCGCGGGATGCGACCCGCATGTCTCAGGTGGCCGAAGCGCTGGCATTCTTTGCCCCTCATGTGAAAACACTGGAGCTTCCGGCATGGGACTGTTTGCCTTATGACCGCGTTTCGCCAAACAGTTCCATTGTTGCCCGGCGGTTGACGACGCTCGGACTGCTGGCGCGCGGTGTGGAGGTGAAGGGTCAGACCGTGCTGCTGACCACCGTCAATGCTGCGTTGCAACGCCTTCCTGCCCGCGAGTGGGCTGCTACTCAGGCTCTGACCCTTGTGCCGGGCAACCGGGTGCAGCTTGATTCCATAATCCAGTGGCTTGAGATCAACGGCTTCTCCCGCACGCCAACTGTGCGCGAGACAGGTGAGTATGCGGTGCGCGGTGGCATTGTGGATCTGTTCTCACCAGGCGCTGAGGAGCCGGTACGTCTGGACTTCTTTGGTGACACGTTGGAATCTATCCGTTCCTTTGACACTGAGACCCAACGAACTCTCGCTCAGAAGAAGAGCCTGAACCTTGTGCCCATGAGCGAAGTGGTGCTGGAACCTGAGACCATTTCCCGTTTCCGCCGCAACTATGTCTCCACATTCGGCGCGGCAGACAGGGATGACGTGCTTTATCACACCATCAGTGAGGGGCGCCGCTATCCGGGAATGGAACACTGGCTTCCGCTTTTCCATGAACGTCTGGAAAGCCTGTTTGATTATGTGGGAGATGTGCCCATCGTTCTCGACAGTTCTGATGAGGACGTAGTCAAAGAGCGTTTGGAGCAGGTTAGTGAGCATCATGCCGCCCGCGATGAAGCGCTGGGCGGATCTGCCATTTCCAGCGGCGTACCTTATAAGCCTGTTGAGCCAAAACTGCTTTACTTTGGTCAGGATGAGTGGACCACGACGCTTAGTGATCGCGGCGTGGGGCGTTTGTCGCCCTTTGCAGCGCCTCCGGGTTCTGCGCTTTCAATTGATTTGCAGGGACGGCAGGGCCGCAGCTTTGCGGCGGAACGTGCGGCCGGAGATGTCAACATCTTCGAAGCGCTTGCCAAGCACGCTTCGGCTTTGCGCGGTGAGGGCAAAACGGTTGTTATTTCTTGCTGGAGTGAAGGCTCCCGCGAGCGTCTTGTACAGGTATTGGCGGATCACGGGCTTGATCGCACCGGGTATGCAGGCTCCATTGAAGAGTTGGAGAAGCTGCCAAAAGGCATGAGTGGCCTCATTGTGCTTGGGATCGAGCAAGGCTTCGAAATCGGCCCCTACGCCTTTATCGGTGAACAGGACATTCTCGGGGATCGGCTTGTTCGTCAGGGGCGCCGCCGCAAGAAAGCTTCCAACGCGCTGACGGAAGCGACCAGTCTTCATGAAGGGGATCTGGTCGTTCATGTGGAGCACGGTATTGGTCGCTTCATTGGCCTGAAGACCATTGAGGCTGTTGGGGCTCCGCACGACTGCCTTGAGCTTCAGTACGCTGGCGGCGACAAGCTTTATCTGCCCGTTGAGAACATCGAGCTTCTTACGCGATATGGTTCCGAGGATCAGGAAGTGCAGCTCGATAAGCTGGGTGGGGGAGCATGGCAAGCGCGCAAGGCGCGCATGAAGAAGCGCATTCTCGAGATCGCAGATGGACTGATCAAGACCGCAGCAGAGCGCGCGCTGAGATCAGCGCCAGCACTCAACGTGCCGGATGGAGCCTATGACGAGTTCGTAGCCCGATTTGCCTATGATGAGACCGATGATCAGTTGAACGCAATTGATGCGGTGTTTGAGGATCTGGCATCGGGCCGCCCCATGGATCGATTGATTTGTGGCGATGTGGGCTTTGGTAAAACTGAGGTCGCGCTGCGTGCGGCGTTCCTTGCCGCCATGTCCGGTCGTCAGGTCGCAATTGTGGTTCCTACAACTTTGTTGGCACGCCAGCACTACAAGACGTTCTCTGAGCGTTTTCAGGGGCTACCACTCAATGTGCGTCAGGCATCACGGTTGGTTTCTTCAAAGGAGCTGAGCGAGACTAAAAAGGGCTTGAAGGACGGTTCTGTCGATATTGTCGTGGGGACACATGCTCTGCTTGGAAAGAGCGTGAGTTTCCGTGATCTAGGCCTGTTGATCATCGATGAAGAACAGCATTTTGGCGTAAAACATAAAGAGCGCCTTAAAGAGTTCAAATCGGATGTTCACGTCCTGACCCTCTCGGCCACTCCAATCCCGCGCACGCTTCAGCTGGCTCTGACCGGGGTGCGTGAGCTTTCCTTGATCGCAACGCCGCCGGTGGATCGTCTTGCGGTGCGCACCTTCATCTCGCCTTTTGATCCGATGGTGATCCGTGAATCTCTGCTGAGGGAGCACTATCGCGGCGGTCAGAGCTTCTATGTGTGTCCACGTCTTGCTGACCTCGCGGAGATACAGCAATTTCTGGAGCAGAATGTTCCTGAGGTGAAAGTTGCGGTGGCTCATGGTCAAATGGGCGCTGGGCCACTGGAAGACATCATGAACGCCTTTTATGAAGGTAAGTTCGATGTGCTGCTTTCAACGACAATTGTTGAATCCGGATTGGATATTCCGAACGCCAACACGCTGATCGTTCATCGGGCGGATATGTTCGGCCTTGGCCAGCTCTATCAGATCCGAGGGCGCGTAGGGCGTTCAAAGACACGTGCCTATGCGTTGTTTACCGTTCCAGCCAACAAGAAGCTCACAGTGACCGCGGAGCGTCGATTGCGCGTGCTGCAATCCCTTGAGAACCTGGGCGCAGGTTTCCAGCTTGCCAGTCATGATCTGGATATCCGCGGGGCAGGTAACCTGCTTGGCGAAGAGCAATCTGGCCACATCAAGGAAGTGGGGTTTGAGCTTTACCAGCAGATGCTGGAGGAGGCGGTTGCCCAGCTAAAATCTGGCGGTGAAGAGTTTGGTGAGGAGAAGTGGTCGCCGCAGATTACTGTCGGCACGCCTGTTCTCATCCCAGATACCTATGTGCCCGATCTGCAAGTGCGGCTTGATCTCTACCGCCGTCTTGCTGATGTGACGGAAGCAGATGAGATCGAAGGTTTTGCTGCGGAGATGATTGATCGCTTCGGCTCTATGCCGGTCGAGGTCAATCACCTCCTCAAGATTGTTTACATCAAGGGCCTATGCCGCAAGGCGAACGTGGAAAAGATCGACGCGGGACCAAAGGGCGTTGTGATCTCCTTCCGCAACTCGGAGTTCCCAAACCCAGCCGGGCTTGTTTCCTATATTGCCGAGCAGGGCTTTTTGGCAAAAATCAAGCCGGACCAGAAGGTTGTGTTGACCAGAGACTGGCCGGGGCCGGAGGACAGGCTGAAGGGAACTGCGACCATATTGAACAAGCTGGTCAAGCTAGCAAAAGCTGCATGAGGAATATTCAGGCTCGCTTCTCACAGGCGGGCCTGATTTTTATAGCTTCACTCGAAAATCAGGGGATGCGGAAACTCTTGGTTAAGGCTATTTCGGCATAGTCTCAACCAGTGACCAATTTGTATTTTGTAGGTCGTTCCCTTGCTAGCAACTACTCGTCAACGCAGAGAATCCTCTCTCAAAAAGATGCTTGGCCCAGCTGTCGCTGTGGCCTTGCTCAGCTACTTCGGCTATCATGCATTCAACGGTGAGCTTGGTCTCGTCGGTAAAGCAGCCATTGAGAATCAGGTTGCTGAACTGGAAACCGAACTCGCGGCTCTAAAAGAAGAGCGTCTGGTCCTGCAACGTAGGGTCTTCCTGCTTATGCCGGACAGTCTGGATCCGGATATGGTCGATGAGCGCGCACGCGCCAGCTTGAACCTGGTGCATCCAAATGAAGTCGCAATCTTACGTCGATAGCCTCGTTTGGAAGTATATTAACTCATATCTGGTTATGTGTAGGTAGATAACCTGATGCTGGTTAATTGCAAATAATCCATATATGTCAATCCTGTAGCCGGTGAATTGTTCTAAATCGTCAGGCTTGGCGTGAGTGGTTCTCCGGAGTACTGTCCTTCCCATAATTAGCACACGTCACGAAAGACGAGGGTCATGGCTGGAACAGAAACCAAGTCTACCGGAGGTCGCTCAAGAGGCGCCTCTAAAGCCCGCGGGGCGATGAAAAATACGCCCGCTATCGCTGAGTTCTCCAAGGAAGAAGAGCTGAAGGCATACCGCGAGATGCTGCTTATCCGCCGCTTCGAAGAGAAGGCGGGTCAGCTGTACGGCATGGGTGTCATCGGTGGCTTCTGCCACCTCTACATCGGTCAGGAAGCCGTTGTAGTTGGCATGGAGATGTCCAAGGTACAGGGCGATCAAATGATCACCAGTTACCGCGATCACGGTCACATGCTCGCTTGCGGTATGGACCCAAATGGTGTGATGGCGGAACTCGCCGGCCGCCAGGGTGGTCTGTCCAAGGGTAAGGGCGGCTCCATGCACATGTTCTCCAAGGAAAAGGAATTCTACGGCGGCCACGGTATCGTTGGCGCTCAGGTTCCTCTTGGGACAGGTTTGGCGTTCACCAACAAGTACAAGGAAAATGGCAATGTTGCCTTGACCTTCTTTGGTGATGGCGCAGTGAACCAGGGCCAGGTCTATGAAGCTTTCAATATGGCGAAGCTCTGGAACCTGCCTGTGATCTATGTGATCGAAAACAACAAGTACGGCATGGGCACCAGTGTTGAGCGTGCCTCTTCAACCACCGATCTGTCCCAGCGTGGCCAGTCCTTTGGTATTCCGGGTGTTCAGGTGGACGGCATGGATGTTCGTGCAGTGAAAGCTGCGACCGACTATGCCATGGAATGGTGCCGTGAAGGCAACGGTCCTTACATCCTCGAGATGATCACTTACCGCTACCGTGGTCACTCCATGTCTGACCCGGCCAAGTACCGCTCCAAGGACGAAGTTCAGAAGATGAAGTCCGAGCACGACCCAATCGAGCAGGTTCGTGCACGCCTTCTTGAAAAGAAGTGGGCGAGTGAAGACGAGCTCAAGGCGATCGACAAGGAAGTTCGCGGAATTGCGTCAGCAGCGGCTGACTTTGCGCAGAGCGACTCTGAGCCGGATGCATCTGAGCTTTACACGGACATTATCCTCTAAGGGTGGGAATACAAAGTTATGCCGATTGAAATTTTGATGCCGGCTCTTTCTCCAACCATGGAAGAGGGTAACCTCTCCAAGTGGGTCAAGAAAGAAGGCGATACCGTTTCGGCTGGCGATGTTATCGCTGAGATCGAAACCGACAAGGCAACCATGGAAGTGGAAGCCGTCGATGAGGGTGTTCTGGGCAAGATCCTGATCGAAGAAGGCGCTGAAGGCGTGAAGGTGAACACACCAATCGCCGTTCTTCTGGAAGAAGGCGAAGATGCTTCGGCCATCAACACCGCTGCAGCTGCTCCAGCAGCAGAGGCTGCGCCAGCCGCAGAAGCAGCACCAGCATCGCCTGCTGTTGTGACTTCTCCGGTACCTGCCGCGACGGGTGATGAGTACGTCAGCCCATGTGCGCCAATCAAGGTCGAAGTTGGTCAGGATCCTGAGATCCCAGCTGGCACCGAAATGCGTAGCACCACCGTTCGTGAAGCGCTTCGTGATGCGATGGCAGAAGAAATGCGTCGCAACGAGAACGTCTTCCTGATGGGTGAAGAGGTTGGTGAGTATCAGGGCGCCTACAAGATCTCTCAGGGTCTTCTGGATGAGTTCGGTGAAAAGCGCGTCATCGACACGCCAATTACCGAGCATGGCTTTACCGGCCTTGCCGTTGGTGCTGCTATGTCTGGTCTGAACCCAATCGTGGAGTTCATGACCTTCAACTTCGCCATGCAGGCCATCGACCAGATCATCAACTCTGCTGCCAAGACGCTCTACATGTCCGGCGGTCAGATGGGTGCTCCGATCGTATTCCGTGGTCCAAACGGCGCAGCTGCGCGCGTTGGTGCACAGCACTCTCAAGACTACGCCGCATGGTATGCAAGCATTCCGGGCATGAAGGTGGTTCAGCCTTACACTGCGGCTGATGCCAAGGGCTTGTTGAAGGCTGCAATCCGCGACCCGAACCCAGTTGTGTTCCTTGAAAACGAGATCCTTTACGGTCAGCACTTTGATGTGCCTGTCATGGATGACTACGTGCTGCCAATCGGCCGTGCGAAAGTCGTTCGCGAAGGGACTGATGTGACGCTCGTTTCCTGGGGCATCGGCATGACCTACGCGTTGCCAGCTGCAGAAGAACTTGCAAAGCAGGGTGTTTCTGCCGAGGTGATCGATCTGCGGTCTATCCGCCCACTGGATATCGACACTATCCTTGCTTCAGTTCGCAAGACTGGCCGTCTGGTTACGGTTGAGGAGGCATTCCCGATTGCTTCCGTTTCTTCGGAAATCGCATTCCAGACCCAGGAACAGGCTTTCGACTTCCTTGACGCCCCAGTACTTCGCGTGACTGGCAAGGATGTCCCAATGCCTTACGCTGCGAACCTTGAAAAGCTGGCTCTGCCAACTGCCAAGGAAGTAATCGACGCGGTGAAAGCCGTGACCTACACCGCATAAGGCGAGGGGCAACTCGATGTCTATCAAAATTCTGATGCCTGCGCTCTCTCCAACCATGGAAGAGGGTAACCTTGCCAAGTGGCTGGTTAAGGAAGGCGATTCAGTTTCTGCTGGCGATGTGATCGCGGAAATCGAAACTGACAAGGCAACAATGGAAGTCGAGAGCATCGATGAAGGTGTTGTTGGTAAAATCTTGGTGCCGGAAGGTGCTGAAGGTGTGAAGGTAAACGAGCTGATCGCTGTTCTTCTCGAAGAAGGCGAAGATGCTTCTGCAGTAGATGCGGCAACCGACGCACCTGCTGCTGCACCGGCCGCTCCAGAAGCTCCAGCTGCCGAAGCGGCTGCACCTGCTGCGCCGGCTGCACCAGCACCAACTCCTGCTGCTGCACCTGCTAAGCCTGAAGGGGAACGCGTGTTCTCTTCTCCTTTGGCACGTCGTCTTGCAAAGCAGAACGGTCTGGATATCTCCAAGATCGCTGGTTCTGGTCCGCGCGGCCGCGTTGTGAAACGCGACATTGAAGCTGCGCTGGCATCTGGCACTGGTAAGGCAGAGGCGCCAGCCGCTGCCGATGCTGCGCCTAAGGCCGCCGAAGCACCAAAGGCTGCGGCACCTGCTGGTCAGTCTGATGAGCAGATCCTCAAGATGTTCGAGGAAGGTTCCTACGAGGTTGTCCCACACGACAACATGCGCAAGGTTATCGCCAAGCGCCTGACGGAATCCAAGCAAACCGTTCCGCATTTCTACCTGACTGTAGAAACTGAACTGGATGCGCTTCTGGCCCTTCGCGCTCAGCTGAACGCTTCTGCTCCGAAGGACAAGGACGGCAACCCGGCCTACAAGATCTCCGTAAATGATATGGTGATCAAGGCGCACGCATTGGCGCTGCGCGCTGTACCGGGCGCAAATGCTTCCTGGACTGAAGGTGGCATGCTGTTGCACAAGAACGCTGACGTCGGCGTTGCGGTTTCCATCGATGGTGGTCTGATCACACCGATCATTCGCCGTGCTGATGAGAAGACGCTGTCCACCATCTCCATCGAGATGAAGGACCTTGCAAAGCGTGCGCGTGATCGCAAGTTGGCACCAAACGAATTCCAAGGCGGTACGACTTCCGTATCGAACTTGGGCATGTTTGGTGTGAATGACTTCTCTGCAGTCATCAACCCACCTCATGCAACCATCCTTGCGGTTGGTGCGGGCATCAAGAAGCCTGTGGTGAAGGGTGATGAGATTGTTCCTGCAACAGTCATGTCCGTCACGTTGTCTACCGACCACCGCGCGGTTGATGGTGCACTGGGCGCTGAGCTGCTTCAGGCCTTCAAAAGCTTCATCGAAAATCCGATGAGCATGCTGGTCTAACGACTTCATGTAAGGCGGTTGGCTCTGGCCGCCGCCTTACCTGTTCTGGTGCGACGGTTATACGGAAGGCTGCTCCCAAGGGGCGCCGGAAGTTGCAGGTGAGGGTGCCGAATGGGAAGAGTGATTGACGGTTTTACGTTCTTCAATGAGCTTGATGTTCTCGAACTCAGGCTGGGAGAACTTTATAATGTTGTCGATCAGTTCATCCTTGTTGAGGCTACTCAAACTTTTACCGGAGGGGCCAAGGCTCTTTTTTACAGCGATAACAAGGAACGGTTCTCAGCATTTGCCGACAAAATCACCCACGTGATCGTCTCGGATATGCCTGAGGATGCGCCATCAGCCTGGACACGTGAGTATCATCAAAGGGATGCGATCGGTCGAGGGCTGCCGGATGGGGCACCTGACGATCTGATCCTTGTGTCTGATGTAGATGAGATCCCGAAGCCTGAAGCCCTGGAAGCTGCCAGGGCCGACAAGCGGTCCCAACATGGCCTGACCTGGTTTGGAACGGATATCTTTCGGTATCGTCTGAACTACAAAGATGATGTGAATGATCTGACGTCTTGCCCACGCATGATTGCGCGTCGGCATTTCAGCGGGGCTCAGAACCTTCGACGTGAGCGCGTGATTAGAAGTCGTTCGGCGCCGAGGCTCTTGGAGGGCTTCATGTGGCATGCTTCAGCACTGCGCAAGTTCGGACGTCCCATGCACCGCATCATCCGACCATCTTCGAGTTGGCACTTCAGCTATCTCGGAAACATGGACAAGGTTTTGACCAAAGTTGCCGCCTATTCGCACACGGAACACATGAACGACGCGTATCTGGGCCGAGCGGAACGCACGCTGAAACGCCTTGATACGGGAGATGGAGGCTCCAAGCTGGTCGACAAGAACAGTCCGGAGCTTCCCCGATACTTTCGAGAGAACTTTGACCGGTTCTCTGACCTTTATGTCGAGCCTCAGCTAAAAGAGGCGGCAACAACGAGGATTGATCGATGAGTGGCACTGCCTATGACGTCATCATTATCGGCTCTGGGCCCGGTGGCTACACCACGGCTATTCGCGCAGCTCAGCTTGGGCTGAAGACCGCGATCGTTGAGCGCGAGCACATGGGTGGCATCTGCCTGAATTGGGGCTGCATTCCAACCAAGGCGCTTCTGCGTTCCGCAGAGATTTACCACTACATGCAGCATGCCAAGGACTATGGCCTGTCTGCCGACAACATCAGTTTTGACCCGACTGCAGTAGTCAAGCGCTCACGCGGCGTTTCCGGCCAGCTTAACGGTGGTATCGGGTTCTTGATGAAGAAGAACAAGGTGGACATCATCTGGGGTGAAGCCAAGCTTTCAAAGCCGGGCGAGATCGTCGTTGGTGCACCAAGCCGCGCGGCCTACGAGCCGCAACACCCAACGCCAAAGGGCGTGAAGGGGCATGGCACCTACACCGCAAAGCACATCATTGTTGCAACAGGTGCGCGTCCTCGCGTGATCCCAGGTCTTGAGCCTGACAAGGAGAACATCTGGACCTACTTCGAGGCCATGGTTCCGCCTAAGATGCCAAAGTCTCTCGTTGTGATGGGTTCTGGCGCAATCGGCATCGAGTTCGCTTCGTTCTACCGCACCATGGGTGCGGATGTGACCGTAGTTGAGATGATGAGCCAGATCATGCCGGTGGAAGACCCGGAAATCTCTGCTCTTGCTAAGAAAAACATGGAAAAGCAGGGCATCAAGTTTGTGCTTGAAGCCAAGGTTTCCAAGGTCGAGAAGGGCAATGGTCAGATTACGGCAACGGTTGAGACCAAGGACGGCAAGACACAGCAGATCACAGCTGAAAAGCTTATTTCTGCGGTTGGCGTTGTTGGTAATATTGAGAGCCTTGGTCTTGAGGAAGTTGGCGTCAAGACCGAACGTGGCTGTGTGGTAATCGACGGTTATGGCCGCACAAACGTGCCGGGCATATATGCGATCGGCGACGTTGCAGGCCCTCCAATGCTGGCGCACAAGGCAGAGCACGAAGGTGTGATCTGCATTGAGAACATCGCCGGTCTGCATGTTCATCCAATGGACAAGGGGCAGATCCCGGGCTGTACCTACTGTAATCCTCAGGTGGCTTCGGTCGGTCTTACCGAGCCTAAAGCCAAGGAAGCAGGTTACGAGGTCAAGGTTGGTCGCTTCCCATTCATGGGGAACGGCAAGGCGATTGCTCTTGGTGAGCCAGAAGGCCTCGTAAAGACGATCTTCGACGCAAAGACCGGTCAGCTTCTTGGTGCCCACATGGTTGGTGCTGAGGTAACCGAGCTCATTCAGGGCTTTGTTGTCGCCATGGGTCTTGAGACCACTGAAGAAGACCTGATGCACACCGTGTTCCCGCATCCAACACTCTCTGAAATGATGAAGGAAAGTGTTCTTGATGCGTACGGACGTGCGTTGAACATGTAAGTTGTGATGCCCACCTGTTGATTGCAGCGGGTGGGCATGACGTTGCTTGGACGCTCATCGATGGCGTGTACTGTCGGTGAATGGCTCAAGCGAGGTACTCATTGATCTGGCGATTTGAACCGCCAAATGAGGTTCTGCCGTGTTCCGGTGGGTCGGTTTGTGATCGACAGGCCGCATAAAGTGGTGGTGCCGGGTCCGCTCATCAAATGTTATGTGTTTGGGCGAGTTCAGCTACGGAGAATGTAAATGGGTATCTTTCTTTGGATTATTGTCGGTCTTATTGCTGGGTTTATTGCGCATCGGGTTTTCGACAGTCGCGGCGGTATGATCGGTAGCCTGGTTCTTGGTCTAATTGGAGCCCTTGTTGGAGGGTATCTGGCAAATATCTTGAACCTTAATGTAACTGGCGGGTTTATTGATCAGCTGATCATAGCTACCTGCGGGGCTGTTCTCTTGTTGTTTTTGAAGCGCAAGGTGTTTTAGGCCCTGTTTCCCGGCCGGTTTGTAAATTGCATAGGGTGTTCGGAGAGAAGGGGCCTTGACCTTTCGCTCTGAAAGCAGCATGTGAGTGCCATGGTCACCATCGTAGATACACTGAATAAGCCAAACGCAAAGCCAGCGACACCAGCTGCAGTAAATGCAGAGATCGCAGGTGAGAAGGACGCGCGTCCACGCCACCCGGAAAAGGCGCACCGCCCGGACAACCCGGTGCAGCGCAAGCCCAAGTGGATCCGTGTGAAAGCGCCTACATCCCCTGTCTATCGGGAAACGCATGAGCTTGTTCGCGAAAAAAAGCTCGTTACCGTTTGTGAAGAGGCTGGCTGTCCCAACATTGGTGAGTGCTGGTCAAAGAAGCACGCAAGTTTCATGATCCTTGGCGATACGTGCACCCGTGCTTGTGCGTTTTGTAACGTGCGTACCGGTATGCCGGGCGCTGTTGATGAAACCGAACCTCAGCATATCGCCGAAGCGGTTCAGACCATGGGTCTGGAACATGTTGTGATCACTTCAGTGGACCGCGATGACCTTGATGATGGTGGTGCCACGCACTTTGCCAATGTGATCAAGGCTATCCGCGAGGTATCTCCAAACACGACCATCGAAGTGCTGACACCTGACTTCCTGCGCAAGGATGGGGCACTGGAAATCGTTGTGAACGCAAAGCCAGACGTGTTTAACCACAATCTGGAAACTGTGCCTTCCAACTATTTGAAAGTTCGTCCGGGCGCGCGCTACTTCCACTCCATCCGTCTGTTGCAACGGGTGAAGGAGATCGATCCGAACATGTTTACCAAGTCGGGTATCATGGTCGGTCTTGGGGAAGAGCGGAACGAAGTTCTGCAGCTCATGGACGATCTTCGCAGCGCTGATGTTGATTTTCTCACTGTTGGTCAGTATCTGCAGCCAACCAAGAAGCACCATCCAGTCATGAAATTCGTGACGCCGGAAGAGTTCAAGGCGTATGAGCGCATCGCTTACTCAAAGGGCTTCCTGAAAGTCTCTGCAAGCCCGCTGACCAGGTCATCGCACCATGCTGGCGAAGACTTTGAAGACCTGAAGAAGGCACGTGCAGCCAAGCTGGGGAACTGAGTCCTCAGCAAGAGTTGAAGACGGCCACGCCTTGCGCGTGGCCTTTTTGTATTTACATTTTTTCATGTAACTAGTCGCATCATGGCATGTGGACAGTGCGAACTGATGATCGGCCACGTGTTGGCAGTCAGGCTTTCCTGAAGTATGTCAGGGCGCAGAATGCGAACGGAAGAAGGCTTCGGTAGACGATTATGCCGTCATTCAAGACAGTACACCGTGTTCAACATACAGCAGAGGATATGTTCCATCTCGTTGCTGATATTGAACAGTACCCGCGATTTGTTCCGCTTTGTCAGAACCTTGTGGTCCGTGGACGACGCCCTTTGGAGGCGGAACGGGAAGTGCTGATCGCTGATATGACGGTGGCTTACAAGGTGGTGAAGGAGACTTTCACCAGCCGAGTGACTCTTGATCCGTCGAATCTGGAGATTCTCGTTGAGTACCTTGACGGGCCCTTCAAGCATCTTGAGAACCGTTGGAACTTCCTATCTCCAGAAGATCACCTCTGCGATATCTCGTTCTACATTGATTATGAGTTCAAGAGCCGAACGCTCGGGGCTTTGATGGGAACGATGTTTGATCGTGCTTTTCGAAAGTTCTCTGAAGCCTTCGAAGCACGAGCAGATGAGGTTTATGGCGCTGCTGCCTGAGGTGTGCCCTCCCGCTCTATACAGATCGGAAAGCGTCAGGGCCTTGCATCATATGGTTGCGTTGGCAGAAGGGGGCTTTCTTCTTCCTTCTTTGAGCCAAGGCTGCGATCGTTGAACGTTTTTCGAATGGCCTCAAACCGGTTCTTACGATCGGTTGTTATGTTCCGGGCGTTGAGCATGGCGTCCTCCAAGGACACGTAAACGCCGACCTGACGCAGGCTGACATGCTCAGTTGGATTGTCGCACAGGATATCCCAGCGTCCATTCTTGTGACCCTCCAACGTGACCTGCCGACCAGATTGCTCTTCCCATTTCGACCAGACCACTGTGTAGGGGCGCAGCCAGAAGTTTGAGCCGCAGATCTTGACACGCTTGTGGCCATCCTTTGCCACGCTGAACATCTTGTGGCTGCCGACAAACTCACCTTCATTATCTCGTGAAATCATATAGACCTCCGAAGCAAGGCCGGAGGTCGAAAACAGTGCGCCGAACAGAGCAAGGGCGAAAAGACGCTTCATAAAATATCCAGTAAAATATTCGGTAGTATTTACACTGGATGAAGCATAGGCATGCTGTGTTTTGAAAGGGTTAAGATTGCTCTGCGGCGATCTTTAGCAGTTTTATGGCCGTAGCTACTGATTTGTGTCGGATAACTTCGCGGCCAAGGTCGCCGAAGCGAGCTTCTTCATGGTGCTCGAAGCCACTGCTAGCCTTTACCGCAAAATGCACAAGACCGACTGGCTTGTCGGGTGAGCCGCCGCCAGGGCCAGCGATGCCAGTAATGGAAACAGCGATCTGGGCACGGGCACGGCCGAGGGCGCCATGAGCCATGGCGAGAGCCACCTGTTTGCTTACAGCGCCGTGTTCCTCAAGAAGGGGCAGGGGGACGCCGATCATTTCATTTTTTGCTTCGTTGGAATAAGTGACAAAGCCTCTGTCGACCACGGCTGAAGAGCCCGCGATTTCCGTAAGCAGTCCGGCCACGAGGCCGCCCGTGCATGATTCTGCTGTGGCGATCATCAGAGACTTTTCGGCGCATAGTGCGATGAGCTGTTCTGCCTGCGGCCGCAATGAAACAAGGTCTGTCATTTGAACCCTACCAATCTTCGTTGCCTGGGAGGCGGATAGTGGCGGTCGCCATGGATGCTATGCCTTCTTCTCGCCCAGTAAAACCGAGTTTTTCGGAGGTGGTTGCTTTTACGGCTACCCGTTCGATTGGCAGCTCGCAGATCTCGGAGATGCGAGCGCGCATTGCGTTGCGATACGGCCCTATCTTGGGGCGTTCGCAAATGATCGTGCAGTCAAGATGCGCGATGCGTCCTCCGCGCTCTGTAACCTTGTCGACGGCATACTTCAGAAACTGGTCTGATGCTGCGCCCTTCCACTGCGGATCAGAAGGGGGGAAGTGAGATCCGATATCGCCATCTGCCAATGCACCAAAGATGGCGTCGGTTATGGCATGAAGAGCCACATCCGCATCCGAATGCCCTTTGAGCTTCATCGTGTGCGGGATGGAGATGCCGCCAAGGATCACAGCGTCCCCCTCTTCAAAGGCATGAACGTCGTAGCCCGAGCCGACACGAATATCCGAGAGCATGAGAGTGTTCTCCATTGTCACCTTCTGACGTGCAAGTTCCATATCACGAGGGGTTGTGAGTTTCACGTTGGCGCTATCACCCTCAACGATCAGGACCGGTATGCCGACATGCTCCATGAGCGCGGTGTCGTCGGTAAAGTCGTTGCGGTTTTCAGCGTATGCCTGGCGATGAGCCCCTGATATTGCATCAAAGTCGAACCCTTGCGGTGTCTGTGCGCTCCATATGCGTGTGCGATCAATGGTGCCTTCTATGGTTCCGTCATCGCCTCTGCTTTTGAGAGTGTCGCTGACTTTTGTTGAGGGCAGGACGGCTTTACTGCCGTTCTTGAGCTGATTGATTACCCGGTTAATGACGTCCTGGGTGATAAAGGGACGGACCCCGTCATGAATGAGGACAAAGTCAGGGGAATGTTCCGCCAGCGCGGCAAGGCCGAGATGGACGGACTCTTGGCGCTCTTTCCCGCCCACAACCGGGGGTAGCAGCTTGTCGCTCTCCAGAGACAGGGTGGCCTTTTCATAGAGGTCAAAGTCATCTGCATGAATGACGCAGAGAACCCGGGAAACGTGCTCGTTGTCGATGAACTTTTGACAAGTGCGTTGCAAAACCGACTGCCCGGCCAAATCCCGATATTGCTTGGGACTGGAGTCAGTATCGGTCAACATGCGGGAGCCACGGCCTGCGGCCACAACCAGCGCGACAATCTGCGGTTCTTGGGTCAAGAGCTGTCTTCGTCCTTTGTCTGTTGCAGGCATGCCATGTAGGGCCTTCACGCGCCAGTGGCCGCTTGTTCTTGGTGTTTTATTGGCCTATTCGCAGCGCTTGCTCAATACGCTGAGTGAGTATGAAGTGGAAATCGTCTGCTTGATTATTATGAGTGGTTACATTATAGGCAAATAATGCAATGCATACGGAATGTGCAGAATCCTTCAGCTCTCAGAAAACAACCATGACACTCATCGGCACGATCCCTCTTAGAAACAGGTGCGTTCTAGCGCCGATGTCAGGTGTGACTGACTTGCCGTTTCGCCAGCTTGCCTGGCGTTTCGGCGCCGGCCTCGTGGTAAGCGAGATGGTTGCGAGCGAAGCGTTGGTAACTGGGCACCCGGAATCCTTGATGCGCGCTGAAGGGGAAGGGATTTCTCCGCACGTCATTCAGCTTGCAGGCCGAGAGGCGCATTGGATGGGTGAGGGCGCGCGATTGGCTGAAGCAGCTGGTGCTGACATCATCGACATCAACATGGGATGCCCTGCCAAAAAAGTGACAAGCGGGTACTCTGGTTCAGCGCTCATGAAAGATCTGGACCATGCTTTGACATTGGTCGAGGCCACAGTCGCCGCCGTGAAGGTGCCCGTTACCTTGAAGATGCGGCTTGGCTGGGATGAGAATTCCATTAATGCGCCTGAACTGGCGCGCCGTGCAGTGGATGCCGGTGTGCAGATGATTACGGTGCACGGGCGCACGCGCAGCCAGTTCTACAAGGGCAAAGCGGACTGGGAAGCGATTGCCATGGTGCGCGAGGTCGTTGATGTGCCTCTGGTCGCCAACGGCGATTGCTGCAGTTTTGATGATGCGACCGAGATGCTGCAAAAGTCAGGCGCTGACATGGTGATGGTGGGTCGCGGTGCTTATGGGCGGCCATGGTTATCCGGGCATGTTGGGCACTTCCTTGAAACTGGGGAGCGGCTTGAAGCGCCAAAGGGCAAGGATCTGGCAGATCTGGTTGTAGAGCACTACGACGCCATGCTGGACCATTATCCGGGCGATATCGGGCTTCGATCAGCGCGTAAGCATATTGGCTGGTACATTGAGGCCAATCTTGAAAAAACACAGGTGGCGGGTGCTGTCATGAAGCAGCTAATGACGTCGCAAGATCCGGATTGGGTTCGCACGACTCTTCACCAACTTTTTTCCGACAATACAAACTATGTGCGGAGTGCTGCATAATGAATGACGTTTCTCGGGCAGCTGGTGCAAAGGGGCTCGGCACCACAGGACAGCAGGTTCTGGATTCACTGCCTCACCCGGTGGTGGTTGTCGGAGAAGACGAAAAAATAAGCCGGGCAAATGCCGCCGCGGAGGCGTTCTTTCAAGCAAGCCTCGCAGTCCTGCAGCGTCATGATCTTTCTTACTTCGTGCCGTTTGGCAGCCCGCTCTTGAGCTTGATTTCTCAGGTACGCGAGCGCGGAGCGCCGGTTAATGAGTACAAGGTTGATATCGGCTCGCCTCGCATTGGGTCGGAAAAACTTGTCGATATTCACGCTTCGCCTTTGAGCGATCAGCCGGGGTCGGTGGTGCTGCTCTTTCAGGAGCGCACGATGGCTGAGAAATTGGACAAGCAGCTGACCTCTCGAGGCGCAGCGCGCACTGTTACTGGCCTGGCGGCCATGTTGGCACATGAAATCAAGAACCCGCTTTCAGGCATTCGTGGTGCAGCACAACTCCTTGAAAGTTCGGCGGACGAGAATGACCGGGCTCTTACCCGCCTCATCATGGAGGAGACCGACAGGATCGTGAAACTGGTGGATCGTATGGAAGTGTTTTCCGATGAGCGGCCGATTGATCGCGAGCCAGTCAACATCCACGTGGTTCTGGATCGGGTGAAGCAGGTTGCGGAGAACGGCTTTGCCAAAGACATTCGAATCGTCGAAAAGTATGACCCTTCATTGCCACCGGTTTATGCCAATAAAGATCAACTCATTCAGGTGTTCCTGAACTTGGTCAAGAATGCAGGTGAGGCGCTATCGGCTTCTTCGGATGCCGAGATTACAATAACAACAGCCTTCAGACCTGGTGTTCGCCTGTCTGTCCCCGGCGCGCGGGAGCGTGTCAGCCTGCCGCTCGAGTTCTGCGTCAAGGACAACGGACCGGGCGTACCACAGGACCTTTTACCTCATCTCTTTGAGCCTTTCATTACGACAAAAACAAACGGATCGGGGCTTGGCTTGGCGCTGGTTGCGAAAATTGTAGGAGACCATGGTGGTGTCATCGAGTGTGACAGTACCGGGCGGGGAACAACGTTTCGCATTCTCATGCCAGCCTTCTCAGCTTCAGATGCCGTTACAGAGGAATAGGAATAATCAGCGATGCCCAGCGGGACTATTCTTGTCGCCGATGATGATGCGGCCATCCGTACTGTTTTGAACCAAGCGCTCTCCCGTGCCGGTTACACGGTACGCCTCACATCCAATGCCACGACCTTGTGGCGATGGGTGAGTTCTGGAGAGGGGGATCTGGTTATCTCGGATGTGGTGATGCCGGACGAAAACGCGTTCGATGTGTTGCCACGTATTCGAAAGCTGCGTCCGGAATTGCCTGTGATCATCATGAGTGCCCAGAATACATTCATGACCGCAATCAAGGCCTCAGAGCAGGGTGCCTACGAATATTTGCCAAAGCCCTTTGACCTGAAGGAGCTCACAAACATCGTTGGGCGTGCCTTGGCAGAGCCCAAGTCCCGCCGGGTGCCCGCGGGAGAAGAGGGGCAGGACAACATTCCTCTGGTGGGGCGTTCTCCTGCAATGCAGGAGATTTACCGCGTTCTGGCGCGGCTTATGCAGACCGACCTCACCGTGATGATCAATGGTGAAAGTGGTACGGGTAAGGAACTTGTAGCCCGAGCGCTGCATGATTATGGCAAGCGCCGAAATGGACCCTTTGTCGCTGTGAATATGGCGGCCATTCCGCGGGATTTGATCGAGTCCGAACTGTTTGGGCACGAGAAAGGCGCGTTCACAGGGGCTCAGGCGCGTTCGTCCGGGCGGTTTGAACAAGCTGACGGCGGTACGCTGTTTCTGGACGAAATTGGCGACATGCCAATGGAAGCGCAAACGCGTTTGCTCCGTGTGCTTCAGCAAGGTGAATACACCACCGTTGGGGGGCGTACCCCCATCAAGACGGATGTGCGCATCATTGCCGCCACCAACAAGGATTTGCAGCACTTGATTGCGCAGGGGCTGTTTCGCGAGGACTTGTACTTCCGCTTGAACGTGGTTCCAATCCGCTTGCCACCTCTCAGAGAGCGTACCGAAGATATTCCTGATCTGGTGCGCCATTTCTTCTCTTTTGCGCAAAAGGAGGGGCTCCCATCCAAGCAAATCGAGTTGAATGCACTGGAAAAATTGCGCCGCTATCGCTGGCCTGGCAACGTGCGTGAGCTGGAGAATCTGGTTCGCCGTTTGGCCGCCTTGTACCCACAAGACGTTATCACCTCCAGTCTGATCGATCTGGAGTTGAGCCAGCCAGCCATGGCGCAGTCCAGTGACGAGGGTGCTGCCGACAATGACCTGAGCAGCGCGGTCGAGAGATTTATGGGAGAATACTTCGGCAGCTTCGGTGATGATCTGCCACCTCCAGGCCTCTATCACCGTATCCTGCGAGAAGTTGAGTATCCGCTTATCTCTGCGACCTTGGCAGCCACCCGAGGCAACCAAATCAAGGCCGCAGAACTCTTGGGCGTGAATCGAAACACCTTGCGCAAGAAAATTCGTGATCTCGATGTTCAGGTTATCAGGACATCCAGATAAGGCCCTGATCTCGTTGGGAGAGCTAGATAATTTCTTGATGAGGCCGCTTTCTGAGCTTTGGAAGCGGCCTTCTTTTCCCCAATGTCATCCGCATGAATAACCGGGTGTCGCGCATCGGCAACATGTGTGCTAATGATGCAACTGTATTTCGTAGTTTTTAGGCATCCCACGACACGTTGCGCATGATTTTCAAAGCAAACCAACAAAAAACCGAACGTAAATCTGGTTTGATGGGGCACCGAGCACGCTTGGCTGGGTTGCTCGTGGTCATTGTTTCTCTTTTGTCGATTGGGATCTCCTTCACAGTCCTTATGGGACTGACCCCGATCGTGCCCAATGCAAATGTTGTCTATGCCGCGCTTGTGTTGAACAGCGTGCTGGTGGCTTTGCTTGTCGGCCTGATCATGTGGGAGTTTTTCAAGCTCCTTAAAGCGCGCCGGCGTGGGCGCGCTGCAGCTCGGCTTCATGTGCGCATCGTCACGATGTTTTCTCTCGTGGCAGCCATTCCTGCAATTCTCGTGGCCGTTGTTGCGACAATCACGCTTGATCAGGGTCTGGATCGATGGTTCGAGCAGAGGACGCGTCAGATCATCGGCAATGCTCAGTCCGTTGCCGCGGCATACGTTCAAGAGCATGGCAATGTACTCCGCAGTACGTTGATCGCGATGGTCAATGATGTGGATCTCAACCGAAACGCTTACCACTACGAGCCGTCCCGTTTTGATCGCTTTTTCGAGACCCAGACATGGGTGCGTGGGTTGCTCGCCGCCTATATTTTGGAGCGCGACGGGACAGTGGTTACGCGGGTATTGCGCGATCCGGATGTCGAGCCCTTGCTGCCTCCAGAAATTGCCATGGAACAAGCGCAGGCGGGGGCTCCCGTTTTGATTGCGCCTGGTGTTTCGAACCTTGTTGGCGGCGTCATGAAACTCACCGCCTATGACGATCTCTATCTATATGTGACAAGAGCGCTCGACCCGCGTGTGGTTGAATACCAGCGTCTGGCAGAGGCGGGGATCAACGAGTACGCCGAGCTTGAGGCGCGCCGGTTCGGGGTGCAGCTTGCTTTTGCTCTGGTTTACGTCGGAGTGGCGCTTGTCTTGCTTTTGTCTTCCATCTGGGTGGGCTTTGGCTTTGCCAACAACCTCGTAAAGCCGATCCGAAATCTGATTGGTGCGGCGGATCAGGTTTCTCAGGGCAATTACCTTGTTGAAGTTGAGACCGACAAGGCAGCCGGCGATCTTTCAAACCTTGGCACCACGTTCAACAACATGACCTCGCAGCTGCGCGGACAGCGTGCAGCACTGCTGGCCGCAAATGATCAGATTGACAAACGCCGCAGGTTTACCGAAGCGGTGCTTTCTGGCGTTTCTTCTGGCGTCATCGGTATTGATGATGAAGGCCACATTACCCTGATCAACCGTTCAGCCTTGAATCTCTTGGATCAAGATGAGAACGAGTTGCTTGAAAGGCCGATTGCAGAAGCGGTGATTGAACTCAATGATGCCGTGGAAGAGGCTCTCAATGGCCGCGGGGATCATCGTAAATACGCTCAGGTTTCGCTGGTTCGAAATGGCCGAGAGCGAACTGTCAATGTTCGCGTGACAACGGAAGAAGCAACCCGGTCTGAGCACGGTTTTGTTGTGACACTTGATGACATCACAGACCTTGTTGCCGCGCAGCGCAATTCGGCTTGGGCAGATGTGGCACGTCGTATCGCGCACGAGATCAAGAACCCGCTGACACCGATTCAGCTTTCGGCAGAACGTATTCGTCGCCGCTACGGCAAACGCATCAGTGAAGACGACCGGCAGGTTTTTGACCAATGCGTGGACACTATCGTCCGTCAGGTGGGTGACATTGGCCGGATGGTCGATGAGTTTTCTTCTTTTGCGCGCATGCCGAAGCCGAAGATAGAGCAGGGCGATCTTCGCGCTATGGTGCGCGAAACAGCCTTCATGCTTTCCGTCTCGAACTCCGAAATGCAGATCAAGACAGAGTTGCCAGAAGAGCCGGTGCTCGCTCAGTTTGATAGCCGCTTGGTCGGGCAGGCCGTTGGAAATGTGATCAAGAACGCGACCGAAGCTGTCGAAGCGTTTCTTGAACAGACTGACACCGAGGAGAAGGGCGAGATCCGTGTCCGCCTTTATGAGCAAGGCGACAACCGCGTGATTGAGGTGATCGACAACGGAATCGGTCTGCCTTCGGAACAGCGCACCAGATTGCTTGAGCCATACATGACAACCCGAGAAAAAGGGACTGGTCTGGGCCTCGCGATTGTACGAAAAATTATGGAAGATCATGGTGGGGGGATCGAGCTGCTTGATGCGCCTGCCGTTAGCCGAGGGGGGCATGGGGCTATGGTCCGATTGACACTAGCTGCATCTCTCAACCCATCCAGTGAATCCAATCGGACAGAAGAAGTGGTGGATACAAGCCATGGCAAGTGACATTCTTATTGTGGACGATGAAGCCGATATCCGTGACCTTATCGCGGGTATCCTAGACGATGACGGCTATTCAGCACGCACTGCTGGCGACAGCGATAGCGCGTTGGAGGCCATTGCCGAAAGGCGCCCGTCGCTCGTCATTCTGGACATTTGGCTCCAAGGTAGCCGCCTGGACGGATTGGAGTTGCTTGATATCATCAAGCAGCAAAACCCTGATCTGCCGGTGGTCATCATCTCCGGTCATGGCAACATCGAAACAGCTGTATCGGCAATCAAGCGCGGCGCTTACGACTACATCGAAAAGCCTTTCAAGGCGGATCGACTGGTGCTGATCGTTGAACGCGCCCTTGAGGCTTCGAGCCTGAAGCGTGAGATCAAGGAACTGAAGCAGCGCAGTGCGGATGCCGCTCAGCTCGTCGGCTCTTCGGCGGCCATGAACAGTCTTCGCAACACCATTGAACGCATTGCGATGACAAACAGCCGCGTCCTTATCAACGGCCCGTCCGGGGCAGGTAAGGAGTTGGTAGCACGGACCATTCACGAATCCTCTTCGCGCTCCAAGGCACCGTTTGTGGTGATGAGTGCTGCAAACATCACGCCAGAGCGCATGGAGGAAGAGCTGTTCGGGATTGAGGAGACCGACAGCCAGCCTCGAAAAGTCGGCGCACTGGAGGAGGCGCACGGTGGAACGCTCTATCTCGATGAGATCAGCGATATGCCGCGCGAAACTCAGAACAAGATCCTGCGCGTTCTGGTCGACCAGAATTTTTCTCGTGTCGGTGGTTCTTCCAAAGTGAAGGTTGATGTTCGTATCTTGTCTTCAAGTGCGAGCAACTTGGAAAGCGAGGTCGCGGAAGGACGGTTCCGAGAAGATCTTTATCATCGCCTCGGTGTTGTGCCGATCCGTGTTCCGGCTCTGGAAGAGCGCCGCGAGGACATCCCGCAGCTCATCCATTACTTCATGCAGCAGATCTCTAATTCCACTGGCTTGCCGATGCGCCGAATTGGGGAAGACGCTATGGCGGTTTTGCAAACCCATGACTGGCCTGGCAACATCCGTCAGTTGCGGAACAACGTGGAACGCCTGATGATCTTGACTCGCGGAGAACCGGATGCAGTGATCACGGCCGACCTTCTGCCCTCTGAGGTGGCGTCAACACTGCCAAGTATGCCGGGTGCTGGTGGCAACACAGAGCTGATGTCCTTGCCATTGCGAGAGGCCAGAGAGCAGTTTGAGCGCGAATATCTCAAGGCGCAGGTCAGCCGTTTTGGGGGCAATATTTCGCGGACTGCGGAATATGTTGGCATGGAGCGTTCAGCGCTACACAGAAAGCTGAAATCGCTCGGACTTTCATGATAGGGTCGCGAGCAATGACTCGCGAATTGTAGGACAAAGCAATGAAAGTCGTGATTTGCGGTGCCGGGCAGGTTGGCTACGGCATCGCCGAAAAATTGGCTTCTGAGCAGAACGATGTATCCGTTATCGATACATCGCCTCAGCTGGTGAATGTTATTCGCGATACTCTGGATGTGCGGGGTTTTGTGGGCCACGGTGCGCATCCGGATGTGCTTGCGCAGGCAGGTGCGGCGGACGCAGACATGATCATCGCGGTGACGCTCTACGACGAGGTCAACATGGTGGCCTGTCAGGTCGCGCACTCCTTGTTCAACGTGCCGACCAAAGTCTCTCGTGTGCGCGCTCAAAGTTATCTGGAAAGCCGGTATAGCGACCTGTTCTCCAGAGAGAACATGCCGATCGACGTTATCATTTCGCCGGAAATCGAAGTGGGAGAGATGGTGCTGCGGCGTTTGTCGTTGCCTGGTGCCATGGAAACGGTTCGGTTTGCCGATGACCGTGTTGTGGTCGTCGGCATCGATTGTCAAGCAGATTGCCCGGTGGTTGATACGCCGTTGAGGCAGCTGACAGACCTGTTCCCAGATCTCAAATCGACCGTGGTTGGTATTTTCCGTGACGGTCAGATTTTTGTTCCGCACAGCAGTGATATGATGCGCGAAGGGGACCTGGTCTATGTATGTTGTGAGCGCGAACAAGTGCGCAGAACGCTTGGTATTTTTGGTCACGAAGAGCCAGAGGCCAGCCGCGTCATCATTGCTGGTGGTGGCAATATCGGTTCCTACGTAGCCCGCCGTCTCGAAAGCCGTCAGGTCAGAACCAAGGTGAAAATCATTGAGCAGTCCCGCGAACGCGCGATGAGTATTGCCGATGAGCTGCGCCGGACGGTTGTTCTGCACGGCAGTGCCTTGGACCAGGTGCTGCTTCAGGAGGCGGATGTAGAAGATGCGGACATGATGGTTGCCTTGACCAACGAAGATGAGGTGAACATCTTGTCGTGCGTTATGGCCAAGAAGCTGGGCTGTGAGCGCAACTTGACGCTTTTGAACAACTCCAGCTATCCGGCATTTGCGCATGCGTTGGGCATCGATACCTTCGTTAATCCACGTCAAGTGACGATCTCGAAGATCTTGCAGCACGTGCGTCGTGGCCGTATCCGCTCTGTTCACTCGCTGCAAAATGGTGTTGCTGAGGTTATTGAGGCAGAAGCTCTGGAAACATCGCCGCTCGTAGGACAGCCTCTCCGCGAAGTTGAGCTATCAGAAGGCATTCGCATTGGTGCGATCTACCGTAATGGCGAAGTCTTGCCACCAAGTGGAGAAGACAAAGTTCGCGCAAATGACCGTGTTGTTATTTTCGCTCTGGCCGAGCGCGTACGACAGGTTGAGCAGATGTTCCGTGTATCACTTGAGTTTTTCTAGGATAACGATGAGTGTATAACAGCACTGCTTTATGTAGAACTTCTGTAAAATGCCAACTGCTCTGGGATGATCGGGTAATGTTTCACTAGGAATGCCATGGCGCTTCCTTGGTGCCTTTACCCGGTTCCAATAAGATCAATCAGGAGAAACCGATGAGCAGGGTTGCATATGTCAATGGCCAGTACGTGCCCCACTCACGGGCAGCGGTCCATATTGAAGACAGGGGATACCAGTTCGCAGATGGCGTCTATGAGGTCTGCGAAATCTGGAAGGGACAAATCGTTGATCAGACGGAGCACTTGGAGCGACTGGACCGTTCTTTAAGAGAATTGGCTATTCGTGCTCCAATGGCACGAGGCGCGCTCATCAGGGTCATGAGAGAAGTGATAGAGCGCAATCGCGTCAAGGATGGTCTGATCTATATTCAGGTTACCCGCGGGGTTGCGCGTCGTGATCATTACTTCCCGCCCGAGGATACGCCGCCTTCAATTGTGATGACCGCCAAGTCAGTCTCTGCCACGAAGAATGAGGCAGCGGCAGAGCAGGGCGTTTCAGTAATCACGACTCCTGAGAATCGCTGGGCCAGGGTTGATATTAAAACCGTAGGTCTTTTGCCTAATGTACTTGCTAAACAAAAGGCTAAGGAAGCTGGGGCAAAAGAAGCCTGGTTTGTGGATAAAGACGGGTTCGTAACCGAGGGTGGTTCTACTAATGCATGGATCGTTCTTAATGATGGGACACTTGTCACACGTCCGGCGGACCACGGCATTTTGAGGGGTATTACACGCTCTGTTGTGATGAAACTGGCGGAAATGAAGGGTATTTCTGTTCAAGAGCGTGCTTTTACCGTAGAAGAGGCCAAGTCGGCACGGGAAGCGTTTATCACGGCTGCGTCTGCACTTGTAATGCCGGTGACCAGAATTGACGATACAGTTATCGCAAACGGGGCACCGGGCTCGATTGCAAGGGACTTGAGAAAAACGTTTCATGACGCGGCTGAGTTGATTAAACTCGGCGGTGCCTGAAGCGTAAGCTTCTTGGGGGCAATAACAAACTAAAGGTATTTCGGCGGTTCCAATCTAACTCGGGCAATTCTTGTGTTTGTTGGTGTCAGAGGGAGCCGTTTGAGGATGGGAACATTAAACACAGTGGATGCCGCGGCCGCGTCCGCTGAGAAATAGGATAATAAGAGAGATGGCTGACCGCGCTCAAAATCTTCAAGACACATTTTTGAATCATGTTCGTAAGCAGAAGACACCGCTTACAATTTTCTTGATCAACGGCGTCAAACTGCAGGGCGTCGTCACTTGGTTTGACAATTTCTGCGTATTGCTGCGTCGGGACGGACACTCCCAGCTCGTGTACAAACACGCAATCTCCACAATCATGCCAAACACGCCAGTACAATTGTTCGATCCTCAGGACGAAGAAGGCGAAAAAGCAGGAGGCTGATTGAAGCCCCAATCCCAAAAAGACACCGGCCTCTCGCGCAAAGACTTGGATGCGAATGTTGAGGCCGGTGAAACCGAGGTGACCCGGGGAACCCGGTCTCTCGTTGTCGTACCAGTTATCAGTTCGCGGGCGTACTCCTCCGCAAAATCCAACGAGCGTCCTTTCGGGGCCGGGCGCAGCGATGCAGCGCGCCTTGAAGAGGCCGTTGGCTTGGCCGCAGCCATTGAGCTGGATATTGTTTCCTCAGGTCTTATCAAACTCAACACCATTAAGCCGGGTACTCTGATTGGGTCTGGCAAGGTTGAAGAAATCCGTCTTCAGGTGGAGATGGACGACATCGCCTTGGTAGTGGTGGATCATCCGCTTTCTCCGATCCAGCAGAGAAATCTGGAGCGCGAGTGGAAGGCAAAAGTGATCGACCGGACAGGCTTGATCCTTGAGATCTTTGGTGAGCGTGCTCAGACAAAGGAAGGCCGCCTTCAGGTGGAACTGGCCCATCTCACATGGCAAAAGAGCCGTTTGGTGCGCTCCTGGACCCACTTGGAGCGACAGCGCGGTGGATTGGGCTTCGTTGGTGGCCCCGGCGAAACCCAGATCGAGGCGGACAGGCGCATCATTCAGGAACGCATCGCGCGCCTGCAAAAAGAACTGGAACAGGTTCAGCGCACTCGTGCCCTCCATCGCAAACAGCGCAAGAAAGTGCCGCATCCGGTGGTTGCCTTTGTTGGCTATACCAATGCTGGCAAATCGACGCTGTTTAATCGGCTAACGAACTCGGAGGTATTTGCAAAAAACCTCTTGTTTGCGACCCTTGATCCAACGCTGCGGCGCCTGAAGCTGCCTCATGGCAAAGAGGTTATTCTTTCGGACACTGTGGGCTTCATTTCAGAGTTGCCGCACAATCTGGTGGCGGCGTTCCGTGCTACGCTGGAAGAAGTCATTGAGGCGGATATTGTGCTTCATGTGCGCGACATCGCCCATGAGGATACCAAGGCGCAAGCCGCGGATGTCGACGAGACGCTTGAGCTGTTGGGTCTGAAGGTTTCAGAAGCTGATCACGTGATCGAAGTTTGGAATAAGATCGACCTGCTGGATGAAGGTTACCGTGAGCGTCTTCTGGAAGTGAACAGCGCGGATGAGGGGGCGATTGCCGTCTCTGCCATATCAGGGGACGGGACGGCTGTTCTTCTCGAGCGCATTGAGGCGAGGCTGACGGAAAAGCTGGACTCTGTCTCCATGAGCCTGCCTCTTAGTGCTGGCGCTGAGCTGGCTTGGCTCTACCAGCATTGTGAGGTGTTGGAGCGTGAAGATGGTGAGGATGCCATTCATCTGGTCGTCCGAGTTCCCGATGCGCACCGGGAGCCCGTCCGTAAGCGCTATGCCAAGTACTTCGATGGTGAAGGTGAGCTTGAAGTGCCCGATGAGAATGCGGGTGGCAACCAAGGCTACTCACCCATCTAGCGAGGCTCAGAAGGCGGCTATTTTTTCTTGGCAGCCTGCCAGTAAGCTTCCATTTCATCGAGAGAGAGGTCGGCAAGTTGCCGGCCTTCTTCATTTGCACCGCGTTCAATGTGCTCGAAACGCGCTCTGAACTTTCTGTTGGTGCGTTTAAGGGCTTCTTCGGGTGAAATGTCCAGATGCCGAGCCAAGTTTGCTACGGCGAAGAGCACATCCCCGAGTTCGTCTTCCAGTTTATCGCGATCCGGCGTATCTGCGTAAACCTCGTCAGAGAGTTCCTCGAATTCTTCTTTGATCTTCTCAAGTACCGGGCCGGCTGCTCCCCAATCGAAACCTACAGTGGACGCCTTACGTTGCAGTTTGTCTGCTTCTGTAAGGGCGGGAAAAGCAGTGGGGACGCTGTCCAGAAAGTGTTCTTGCTTTTCTGGTAGCCCCATTGCGGCGCGGCGCCGACTTTTTTCCGCGCGTTCCTCAGCCTTGATGCGTGCCCACATGCCATTTTCCATGCCGGTCGCGCGCGCTTCCTCATCTCCGAATACATGCGGGTGTCGGCGGATCATTTTGGTGGTGACAGCCTCAACTACATCTGAGAACTCGAAACTGTTCTCTTCCTCCGCCATGCGGGAATGGTAGACGACTTGCAGAAGAAGGTCGCCAAGCTCTTCGCGCAGCTCATCCATGTCACCGTTCTGGATTGCCTCCGCCACCTCATAGGCTTCCTCAATTGTGTAGGGTGCGATGGTCTCAAAAGTCTGCTCGAGGTCCCATGGGCAGCCTGTTTCAGGAGTTCTGAGAGCGCGCATTATTTCAATGAGGCGGGAGATGTCGCGGCTTGGAGTCATGATTTGATTTAAGATCCGGGAAAATGAGTGATTTCACGGCACACTATCAGCATGAAATGGCCGAGACCAGTGTCGATTACCTAGTGGTTGACCTTTGGTGATAAAGTTCAACTTTATTACATAATTTCAAAGGGATGTATGGGTTATTTAGTGTGATACCTGCATATTCGAGTGTGGCGCTCAGAGTTTGCTTTTGGATGTCGATCATGTAGCTTAAAATTGCATATCTAACGTCGCGATTGTAGTTATATAGGCTAAGCACTTCATGTGATTTCTTGGGATTTTGGTGGCTTCGGTGGATGGCCTTGGATGGAATGCAAGAATGGCATGCTATGGTTCCTTAACTTGAGGCAGTCGATAATCCTTTCTGTGCTTCTAGTTGAGGGGACCTTGAAATGAAAAATGGTGGTTCCAACGGTGACAAAACGCGCATTCAAAAAATCAATCGTGCGCGGATCATAGAGGCGGCGCTACAAACCTTTTCCCGGTCAGGTTTTCATGGTGCTACGCTAGATGAAGTAGCGGAAGCAGCGGGCATGTCCAAGTCCAATATGCTTTACTATTACCGGTCTAAGAAGGAGCTCTATGAAGCGGTAATGGAGCATATTCTTGAAGGTTGGTTGGAGCCATTGGAGCGTCTGCACAAGGACGATGATCCAGAAGAAGCGCTTGGTAGTTACATCGAAGAAAAGCTTCAGCTGTCTATCGATCACCCGGAAGCATCACGGTTGTTTGCCAATGAGGTTCTGCAGGGCGCGGGAGTGGTTGGAGACGTTCTCAAGGGATCACTAAAGAAGCTTGTTGATGAGAAAGCTGCCGTGTTGAGGGCTTGGATGCGAGCCGGCAAGATGCGGACCCTTGATCCTTATCATGTAATCTTTATGGTGTGGGCCACAACCCAGCATTACTCGGATTTTGATGTGCAGATCAAAGCCATTACCGGTAAGGGGCTGGCAAACAACTCTTTTGCGCGGGAGGCGAAACGTACGCTCAAGACCGTGCTTTTAAATGGACTTTTAGTGCGATGACTGAACAACGCCTTCTCGACGTCGGGGACGGCTATCATATCGATAAGGACGACATTCACCTGGACTTCATTCGCGCATCAGGTCCAGGCGGTCAGAACGTCAACAAGGTGTCATCGGCAGTGCAATTGCGCTTTGACCTTGCTGGCAACACAAGCTTGAAAGAAGGCCACAAGGCAAGATTGGCGCGTGCTGCGGGCAGTCGTCTCACAAATTCGGGTGAAATTGTCCTCACAGCAGATCGGTTTCGGACACAGGAGCGAAACCGTGAAGATGCTTTTGAGCGGTTGTTTGCACTCATCCGGCAGGCAGGTTACGTGCCTAAAGTACGCAAGGCAACTCGGCCGACGCTTGCCTCCAAGAAGAGGCGCCTGGAAGGCAAGAAACAACGATCTTCCACGAAAAAAATGAGAAGCCGGAAAACCATTGAGTACTAGATGTAGTCAATCCTGTTCATTCTACGGCTGATGCACATTTCCCACTGCACTTAAGATGAGGCTTTAAGGGCCATAGGAGCTTTTGGCAGAAAGGCTCGGGTTAGGGGAGTGTTGCAGCCACATGCCTTTGCGCGAAGATCCATACTATGCTGCGGAGGTTCTGTATCGAAGCCGCTTTTCACTTATTTTGATCAGGCCGGCAGAAGAACATCGGCTTGGTGCTCTGTCCAGATGGCTGGGAAGACAGCCTGCATCAGCAGTGCTTTGTCAGTTTGAGGCTGTAGCGGACGAATGCCGCAAAGACTTTATACTGGGTCCGTCCGTTGCAATTGAAAGTCATGTGTTTGATGAGCGCCGAAGCCGGATTCCTATCAAGAGGCTGGCCCGTCATATCAAGCGTACAGGAGCTTCTGCACTGGCCGTTCTTGTGCCGGTTTCAGAGCGGACTTTAGACCGAAGCCTTGAGCTTTACGAAGATCTCACTTCGCTTGGTATTCCCAGCTGTTTGAACCTCAGGGGTGGTTTGGCGCGAGTTGGTCAGGTGCTCAGGAGTGGTAAGGCAGGAAGATCGCTAACGTGCTTGCGCGGAGTGCCCACACCTGCATTGCTTGGCGAGATTTTGGAGGATGCTCACTGCGGAACGCTTGGCCCAATCTACCCAAGCACACTGTCGCGTTTGAATGGGAACACTTCAACGCCAAAGCAGGGCCTGCTCGCAACGGTGTGCAGCGGTCCTGAGCTCAAAGGAGTTTGAGCGTCTCGAAGCAAATCTTATTGTTTGCATCAGGCAAGCCGTCGCGGCTCCAGCTATGTGCAGAAAGAAAATGACAGTTGCTGTCCAGTGTCTCTTCATTGGCAGGCAGGGGATCAATCAGCCAATAAGGGCGCTACTGCATCGATTGCGAGTATGTAACCGTGCGGGCCCAAGCCGCAGATCATGCCTACAGCCTGTTTCGAAACGTAGGATGTGTGCCGAAACTCTTCACGCTGGTGAATGTTTGAGAGATGCACCTCAATGACAGGGCGTTCAACGCTGGCAATTGCGTCCATTATTGCAATCGAAGTATGCGTATAGGCACCCGCATTCAGCACAATACCTGTGTTTGTTGCACGGGTCTCGTGGATCCAGTCGATGAGCTGACCTTCGTGATTTGATTGCTTACACTCTACGTCGAGGCCCAAAGAGGCCCCGTGCTTGTGGCAGGCCTGTTCCAGTTCCGGCAGCGTGGTCTTGCCATACACTTCAGGTTGGCGCAGGCCGAGCAGGTTCAGATTTGGGCCGTTCAGGACCAGCACTTTCTTCGACATTTTCGATGGACCGCTTGCGTTTTAAGATGTTTTGACAGAACAGCATTTGCTCCTAAGAGTTCTACACTGCCGACCATCTGGTTAAAAGAGTGTTTTGCAGCTGGTTTATGCCAACTTTGCACCAAGTGTCGTCGTAATTTCATCCTCGACGATTTCAAGAGCGGTCTCTCGCGTCAGGTTTGTCTGGGGCATTGAGGAGACGTCCATGATGGTGAAGCACGCACTGATGAGCTTCCATGCCGCTTTATCCGGGTCCATGCGTCGTTCGAACTCTCCAGTCTCGATGCCCCGACGTATGACTGAGGCAACAGCTTTCTGCGTGTCGTTGTTCACCTGCGCAAAGACCTCTGCCATCTCCGGTGAGCGCTGTGCCTCATCTGCGGCGGACATCCAGATGCGTATCTCAAGTTCTTCACCGTGCTCCGGATAGCTGGCCAACAGCTTTCTGATGGCAGCCTTTGGTGTCAATTCCTCTGCCTCTGCCACCAGCTTATTGAAGCCTTTTTCGTTGGAGTATTGAAAGGCGGCGCATTTTAGTTCAGTGAGTGATGAGAAGTGGTGGTGCAGGAGACCGGTCGCCGCACCTAATTCCTTGGCTATGGCCCTAGCTGTAAGGCCAGCAAAGCCGTTTTCTCCCGCCAGTTTTATCGTCGCTTCAAGGATTGCGCGGCGGCGTTCCTCTTTCGGCATGTAGGACATTTTATTTCCTGAACACTTGACCAATTTCAAATTTGAGCATATGTCCAAGTTGTCTTGAACATCTGTTCAAAACACTAGGTCATAGAACCAAGTCAGGTCAATTCTTAAGAGCCGAGTGACCCAGTTCCGCACAGCTGGAAAGCGAAAACATGTCGAATAATGCAAAAATAACAACCGCCGCACCGTTTGGATTGTTCGCGCGATTTGCCGTTCCAGCCATCCTGGGCCTGATCGCTGTCCAATCTGCCTTCATGGTTGATGGCATTTTTGTCGGGAACTATGTTGGGCCAATCGCACTGGCTGCCATCAATCTCATGTTGCCTTTTTTCGCGTTGTTCATGGGCGTGACCATCATGCTCGTGGTGGGGGCAGCTGTTATCTGTGGCAAGTTCTTGGGGGAACGGAAGACAGGGGATGCGGCTCAGGTTTTTACAAAAGCGTTTATCTCTGTTCAGGCATTCGCGTTTCTGTTTATGGTGCTGTGCTTTTTTGGCGCGAACACGTTAGCAGGGCTGCTGGGTGCCGATGGAGACGTTTCCAGCCTTGTGGTTTCCTATATCCGGGTTGTCGCGCTGTTCCTGCCGTTGTTTGCGGCCTCCATGGCTCTTTGCATCTTTGTTCGGGTTGACGGCCGTCCCGGGTTTGCACTCGGGGCTATGTTGAACGGCGCTGCGCTCAACGTTGTTCTTGATGCTCTTCTGATTGCCTGGCTTGATATGGGAATAGTTGGGGCGGCTTTGGCAACCGGCATCGCGCAGGTTTTGGCTACCGCGATCTTGGCAACGCATTTGCTGCGCAAACAGTCCTTGCTCAAATTTGTCAAACCGAAGGGTTCCTGGCGCGTTATCGGGCGGGCGGCGTTCAACGGTCTGTCCGAATTTGTTAACGAGAGTTCTGCTGGGGTCGTAGCCTTTGTGTTCAACTGGATCTTGATGTTGGAGTTTGGTGCAGAGGGGGTCGCAGCCTTTACAATTGTAAACTACATCCTGTTTCTAGGGATCATGGTGTTCTACGGGGTCAGTGAAGCGCTGGGTCCCTTGGTGAGCATCAATTATGGAGCACGGTTGCCCGAACGCATTCTGACATTCCTTGGCTTTGGTGTTGCCACCAATGTCTTGGCGGGTCTTTGCATTATTGTGCTTCTTCTGAGTGTTCCTGAGGTCCTGGTTGGCGTTTTCTTGCGGGATGGCAGCACGCAGACACTTGACCTGACACTCGGCTTCATTGCCGTAGTCTGGCCGGTTTTTTTGTTCAACGGCATAAACATCGCGCTTTCTGGTTACTTCACCGGTATGCAGTGCGCGGGCCAATCTGCTGTGGTTGCTGCGCTCAGGGCGCTGGTGCTACCTGTGCCGCTGATCTTCATTGCAGCGTACTATTGGGGCCCCACAGGTGCGTTTGTTGCGCTACCTCTGGCTGAGGCCATGACCTTGGGAATTGCTTTGTTGATGCTTTGGTCCAAATTGCCCAAGCGGCTTGTCGGCTCTGTTGCCCCAGCGGCTGCCTAGTGAATAGAAGAGGTAGTGGCTTACCGTTGAGCTTAACGCCGAAGCACTTGATGATTTCTCTGGCGGCAAAATTGCCGAAAAGAATAATTGCCTTGTTGTCTAAGTGAAAATGCGGCCTTATCTGCTGTGAAATATGATCACAAGTTGAAGTCGTGGAACCACCGACAAATGAGCCACATTTTCCCTCGACATACCGCCATGCAACTGCCACGTGCCGTGAAGGGTGACGGGTGTTACATCATCGATCAGAACGGCAAACGTTATCTAGATGCATCGGGTGGAGCTGCCGTCTCCTGCCTTGGGCACTCCAACGAAGCGGTTCGCGACGCCATAAAAGCACAGGTAGACCGGATCGCCTTTGCTCATACAGGTTTCTTTACCAGTGAGCCTGCAGAAGAACTGGCAGATCTGCTTGCTTCCAAAGCACCAGAAAACCTTGATAGGGTATACTTGGTTTCTGGTGGGTCAGAGGCTACGGAGGCCGCGATCAAGCTGGCGCGCCAGTATCATGTTGAAAAGGGTGATGTGAGGCGTAGCCGGATTATTGCTCGTCTTCAAAGCTATCACGGCAATACTCTCGGCTCGTTGGCAGCAGGGGGCAACATGTGGCGGCGTGAGCCGTTTGAGCCGCTGCTGGTCGACATGTCCCATATTGATCCTTGCTATGCGTATCGTCACAAGCGCGAAGAGGAATCCATTGAAGACTACGGCATGCGTGCTGCCAATGCGCTTGAAGAGGAGATTTTGCGGGTAGGACCGGAAACGGTAGCCGCATTCATTGCAGAGCCTGTTGTTGGCGCAACCATGGGCGCAGTTCCGCCCGTGCCGGGATATCTTCGGCGCATCCGCGAAATCTGTGACACCTATGGCGTCCTGCTGATCCTCGATGAGGTTATGTGTGGCATGGGCCGTACAGGTTATCTTTTTGCCTGTGAGGCGGATAAGGTTACGCCAGACATCCTGTGCATGGCCAAGGGGCTGGGGGCTGGGTATCAGCCGATCGGCGCGATGATGTGCTCATCTGAGATCTATAGTGCCATTGAAAATGGTTCAGGGTTCTTCCAACATGGCCATACCTATGTTGGCCACCCGACGGCCGCAGCTGCCGCGTTGGCAGTCTTCAAGCAGTTGAGTGCAGCCGAAACCATGCCTGCGGTAAACATAGCCAGTCAGAAGCTGTTTGCAGCTTTGCGCGCGCGCTTTGGTGACCACCCACATATTGGCGATATTCGGGGGCGGGGCTTGTTCATTGGTCTGGAGCTTGTATGGAACCGGGAAACCAAAGAGCCGTTTGTGCCTGCCTTGAAGCTCAATGCGCTGGTTAAGAAACATGCCTTTACCAATGGTCTTGTTTGCTATCCCATGGGAGGGACCATCGATGGCAAGCACGGTGACCACATTCTGTTAGCGCCTCCGTTCATCATTGAAGATCAGCAGATTGAAGAGATCGTGAACCGGCTTGATGTTGCTTTGAAGGTCAGTCTTGAAGAAGCAGGCATGCCATGAGCAATGTTCGGCTGATCATGTGTGCGCCGAACGGAGCGCAGCGAACCAAAGAGGACCATCCTGCAATCCCGATGAATATTGCCGAGAGTATTGCTGCTTCTCAAGAAGCCGTCGCAGCCGGGGCGCAGGCAATTCATCTGCACGTGCGTGATGAGGAAGGGCGGCACACCCTTGATGGCGCGCGCTATGCAGAGCTGCTTCAGGAGTTCAAACTGCAACTGCCAGACACCGTCTGTCAGATCACAACGGAAGCGGCTGGTGTGTTTTCGCCGCAGCAACAAGCTGCGGCCGTAGAACAGGCGATGCCGGAAGCTGTTTCGGTGGCCCTATCGGAAATGGCCAGAGATCTTGCAGTGGCTGTGAGGTTTTACGGCTTCGCGCGAGAGGCCGGTATCGCGCTTCAACACATCCTTTATAGCCCGGCGGATCTTCAGTCCTTGTTGCGGCTTCAACAAGAAAACATCGTTCCAAGTGGCTTTGGAACCTGCCTATTCGTGTTGGGACGCTATTCAACCGGGCAGCAAAGCAGGCCTCAAGACTTGCTTTCTTTCTTTCATGCGAAAAAAGAGGGTGGTCTGACTGAGGGGGCAAAACCCTTTATGCTCTGTGCCTTTGGTCAAGCGGAAACAGCTTGTTTAGCGGCGTCTTTCACTATGGGCGGAAATGCTCGTGTGGGGTTTGAAAACAGCTTGTGGCATGCGGATGGGCGCATTGCAAAAAACAATGCGGAGCGCGTTGCCGCTGTTGCCGACATCCGTCAAAAGCTGGGGTTTTCGGACCCCAAAGACAGAGAGCAAGTGCTGTCCATGCTGGGCAAGGACTAGTGACCTAAAATTAAAAAAAAAAGGCCGGTCTATCTTGGGTCCGGCCTTCTTGAAACTCTATGTGGGAGCGTTCTTAGTGAACGTTCAAACCATATTTGCGGAAGGTGTCGCGGGCAGCTTCAGTTTGCTCATGGGAGGGTGCTTCCGTCTCATTGAGCTGGTACTTCATGCCGAGTTCATCCCACTTGTTTTCACCCATCTTGTGGAACGGCAGTACGTCCACGCGGGTGACGTTACCAAGTTCTGAGACGAATTTCGCGATGCCCTCAATGTTCTCTTGGGCGTCTGTAAGACCTGGAACCAGAACAAAGCGGACCCAAACCTCTTTTTTCTCAGCGGCAAGGCGCTTTGCGAATTCAAGCGTCGGCTCGACCTCGACACCTGTTACGTGTTTATAGGTCGCTGGTACCCATGACTTGATGTCCAGAAGGAACAGATCGATCAGATCCATCAGCTCCTCGTCCACCTTCTTGCCAAGATAGCCAGAGGTGTCGACCGCAGTGTGCACGCCCATTTGCTTGGCGCCCCACAACAACGTCTTCAAGAACTGAGGTTGGGCGAGGGGCTCTCCACCACTCACTGTCAATCCGCCGCCGCCGGTTTGGAAGTAGGTGCGATAGCTGGCTACATCCTTCAGAAGCTTATAGGCAGAGGTCTTTTCGCCCCGTTTCATTTTCATGGTGTCGGGGTTGTGACAGTACAGGCAGCGAAGTGGGCAGCCAGAGACGAACACGATGTACCGGAGACCCGGTCCATCGACGCTACCGCCAGTTTCTACTGAGTGTACATAGCCTTCGATGTCTTCCATGGGGATGCACCTTAGAACAAATGGGGCCGAATAAGAACGGGGAGCGCGATGAAATTCACCGCGCTCCCCGCTTTAGAGCACTTGGTGCTTTATTTTGATTAACGCTGACCGTGGAAAGTACGGTTGATCACGTCAAGCTGCTGTTCACGGGTCAGCTTGATGAAGTTTACAGCGTAACCGGATACACGAACCGTCAGCTGTGGGTACAGCTCTGGGTGTTCCATTGCGTCTTCAAGAGTTTCACGGTTGAAGACGTTTACGTTGATGTGGTGACCCATGTCGTGCATGTAGCCGTCCAGCAGGTTGGACATGTTCTCAATGCGCTCTGCTTCATCGTTTCCGAGTGCGTTCGGTACGATGGAGAAGGTGTAAGAGATACCGTCCTGGCTGTCTTCGTAAGGAAGCTTGCAGAGAGACTTCATGGAAGCTACTGCGCCCTTCTTGTCGCGGCCATGCATTGGGTTTGCGCCCGGTGCAAATGGCTCGCCAGCCTTACGACCGTCTGGAGTAGAGCCAGTCTTCTTGCCGTACACCACGTTAGAGGTGATGGTCAGGATAGACTGAGTTGGCATTGCATCGCGATAGAAGGTCTGGTTGCGGATCTTGCCCATGAACTTCTTCACGAGGTTTTCTGCAATGCTGTCTACGCTGTCGTCGTTGTTACCAAAGGTTGGGAAATCACCTTCGATTTCGTAGTCGACTGCCAGACCAGCTTCGTTGCGGATCACCTTGACCTTTGCGTTCTTGATCGCAGAGATACTGTCAGCAACAACAGACAGACCAGCAATACCGCACGCCATTGTGCGCAGGATGTCGCGGTCATGAAGCGCCATTTCGATGCGCTCATAGTTGTACTTGTCGTGGCTGTAGTGGATGCAGTTCAGCGCGTCCACGTATACCTTTGCGATCCAGTCCATCATCTGGTCGTAAAGTGGTTCCAGCTCGTCCCATACGAGAACGTCACCGGTGTAGGCTCTCAGGCGAGGACCGATCTGCTTGCCGGTCTTTTCGTCAACACCACCGTTGATGGCGTAGAGAAGTGCCTTTGCAAGGTTAGCGCGCGCACCGAAGAACTGCATCTGCTTGCCGATGGCCATAGCGGATACACAACATGCGATGCCGTAGTCGTCACCCCAGTAGCGACGCATCAGATCGTCGTTTTCGTACTGGACAGAAGAAGTTTCAATGGAGATCTCGGAACAGAAATCCTTGAAGCCCTTCGGCATGAACTCAGACCACAGAACAGTCAGGTTTGGCTCTGGTGCAGGGCCTAGGTTAACCAGGGTCTGCAGAACGCGGAAGGAGCTCTTGGTTACAAGAGTACGACCGTCGATGCCCATACCGCCGATAGCTTCGGTTACCCAAACAGGGTCGCCAGAGAACAGTTCGTTGTACTCTGGGGTACGCATGAAGCGAACCATACGGAGCTTCATGACGAAGTGGTCCATCAGCTCCTGTGCCTGTTCTTCGTTGATCAGGCCTGCGTCCAGGTCGCGCTGGATGTAGATGTCAAGGAAGGTAGAGGTGCGGCCGAGAGACATGGCTGCGCCGTTCTGTTCCTTGATTGCTGCCAGATAGCCAAGATACAGCCACTGGAAAGCTTCCTGTGCGTTTTCAGCAGGGCGAGAAATGTCAAAGCCGTATGCCTTGCCCATTTCCAGGAGTTCCTGAAGAGCACGGGTCTGTTCAGACAGCTCTTCACGCAGGCGCATGACGTCTTCGGTCAGAACGTTGCCATCCAGAGAAGCCTTCTGTGCTTTCTTGTCTTCGAGCAGACGTGTAATGCCGTAAAGCGCAACGCGGCGGTAGTCACCGATGATACGGCCACGGCCATATGCATCAGGAAGACCTGTTACGATACCTGCAGAGCGAGCTGCGCGGATCTCTGGGGTGTAAACGTCGAATACGCCGTCGTTGTGTGTCTTGCGGTGCTTCTCGAAAATCTCAGCAGTTTTCTCAGAGATCTTGTAGCCGTTGCTTTCCAGCGCAGCTACCGCCATCTTCAAGCCGCCGTATGGCTGCAGAGAGCGCTTCAGAGGCGCGTCGGTCTGGAAGCCAACTACCTTTTCAAGGTCTTTGTTCAGGTAGCCAGGGCCGTGAGAAGTGATCGAGGACACTACTTCGGTGTCTGCGTCGAGAACGCCCTTTTTGTTCTCTTCCTTCATCAGTTCGAGAACCTGGTCCCAAAGCTTTGTTGTTGCCTTGGTTGGACCAGCAAGGAAGTCCTTGCCGCCTTCGTAAGGGGTGTAGTTCAACTGGATGAAGTTACGAACATCAACTTCCTTGTTCCAATCGCCTTTTACGAAACCCTTGTATGCTGCAGGGGTGTCGTCGTCGAGGAATGGAAGGCTGCTGTCTGTAACCTTGTTGATGTCTTGATGGACGCCCATCTTATTTTCCCTCATTCTTGCAGTTCGGCGCGATCGACCACAAAACACCCATCCTCGGATCTGTAGTGCAACGCCTTAGCTGCGTTCCAATGCTTGGTGACCCCAATTTACGCTTCTGCGGGGGCTGTAACTTGATCTAGGTCAACAGTAAGCCGGGTAGCAGGGATGCGCGAAATGCAGACCATGTTCATGCAAAAGTATACCAACGCTGTGCTGTTTAATCTTATTCTAAAGTATGTAATCAATAAAAATGGCAGAATTCAGCCGAATTTATTTTTGTTGTTTGGATTTTTCTAAGTGTAATTACTGGAGTTAGAATGATTTGAAACTGTCATATATTAAAATTTGGCCAATTCTAATGTATACGATGCCACATTTAAACGGTTTTAGCTTAGGGGAATATGCGTAAATGGAAGATATGCAAATGAGTCGTATCTGCCATGCAAAAACTGAAATATCTTGAATCGGGCCGTAAATGGACGCCAGGGGTGGAAAATAAGAGGTATGACTACGTAGGATTTGCCTAAACAGCGCGATTCAGATGCCTTATCTCTAAGCCTTTCAGAGACCCAAAAAAAAGCCAGCCCGCGTTCGGGCCAGCTTTAAAGAAGGCTTGTTTGTAAAGGCGATCAGACGGGAACCTACTTCCTTGATGGTCCTTCACGCTCTGCAGATTGGGCCCAGATGTTTATGTCCGCATCTTTTGCATACTTATCAATCAGGGTTAGCTCCTCTTCAGAGAACTCAAGCTTCTGGATTGCACCGACGCAATCGGATACCTGCTCTGGTCGGCTGGCACCAATGAGGGCTGATGTGACACGGCCACCGCGAAGAACCCATGCCAGTGCCATCTGAGCCAATGTCTGGCCACGGCTTGCGGCAATGTTATTAAGTGCCCGAATGCTCGCCAGAGTTTCTTCTTTCAAGAAACCTTGAGGCAGGGACTTGCCTTGAGCGACGCGACTTTCTTCCGGAATACCGCCAAGGTATTTGGTGGTCAGCATACCCTGCGCCAGCGGCGAGAACACAATGCTACCGACACCTTCCTCATCAAGCGTGTCAAGCAGCCCATCTTCCTCAACCCAGCGGTTCAACATGGAATAGCTTGGCTGATGAATAAGAAGCGGGGTGCCAAGCTGCTTCAATATGGCAATTGCCTCTTTCGTTCGCTGGGCGTTGTAGGAAGAGATACCAATATAGAGGGCCTTGCCCTGGCGCACGATCTGGTCCAGTGCGCCCATTGTTTCTTCAAGTGGAGTTTCAGGATCAAAGCGGTGGGAGTAGAAAATGTCGACGTAGTCCAGCCCCATGCGTTTTAGTGATTGGTCCAGACTGGAGACAAGATACTTGCGGCTGCCCCACTCACCATATGGGCCGGGCCACATGTCATATCCGGCCTTTGAGGAAATGATCATCTCATCTCGGTAGCCACGGAAGTCCTCGCGCAGGATCTGCCCGAATGCTTCTTCAGCTGATCCTTTCGGTGGGCCGTAGTTGTTTGCAAGATCAAAATGAGTGATGCCGGCGTCAAATGCGGTTTGGCAGATCGCGCGCTTGTTTGCATGTGGGAAGTCTTCCCCAAAGTTGTGCCAGAAACCAAGCGAGATCGCCGGGAGCTTTAAGCCGCTTTTCCCGCATCGGTTGTATTTCATGGTGTCGTAGCGCTGGTCAGATGGGATATACCCCATAGCAGTTGCTCCCTGAATGCTTGCTAGAAAATGATTACGCGGCGAGGTTCACCCAGACCGGTACGTGGTCGGATGGCTTTTCCCAGTCTCGAACATGTTTGTCGATGCCGGTACCCGTCATAATACTTGCGGCCTCGGGCGACAGAAGGAGATGATCAATTCGGATGCCGTTATTTTTTTGCCAAGCACCAGCCTGGTAGTCCCAGAAGGTGTAGACACCTGCATCCTTGTTGGTTGCGCGGATTGCCTCGGTGAAGCCCAAATTTAGGAGCGCGCGGAACTTTGCGCGGCTTTCCGGTTGGAAGAGGGCGTCGCCGACCCAAGCTTCCGGTTTGGCGGCGTCTTCAGGCTGAGGGATCACATTGTAGTCACCCAACAATATGAAAGCCTCTTCCTTCTTCAGTGTCTCCATGGCATGGGCGTGAAGGCGATCCATCCAGTTCAATTTGTATGGGAACTTTTCGGTCTCAATCGGATTGCCGTTTGGCAGGTAAAGGCAACCAAAACGGACCGGCTGCGTGTCGCCAGCGACCACACCCTCTATGTACCGGGCCTGTTCGTCGCTGTCGTCACCCGGCAAGCGTCGATTGACTTCCTCAAACGGGCGTTTGGAGAGCAGGGCGACGCCATTGAAGCCTTTCTGGCCATGGGTCTCAAGATTATAGCCAAGCTCTTCAAAGGGCTGTCGTGGAAAGTTCTCGTCCACTGATTTGATTTCCTGAAAACATGCAATGTCCGGGCTTTCTTCTTTTAGCCACGTCAGAACAGTCTCAAGGCGCGCTTTGACGCCGTTGATGTTCCAGCTTGCAATTTTCATGGGAGCCCTCGTCGTTTTCGAACCTGTGATTTGTACAGGGTTTCTACCACGTAAACGAAAGAGGGTGGAAGTGGAGTGAGAGGGCACTGCCCAACCAATTTGGTCGGGCAGCCGAATTGTCAGATGGAAAAGCTTGTTCCGCAGCCACAGCCCGCAGTTGCCTGAGGGTTTTTGATCTGGAAAGACTGTCCCATGATGTCATTTACGAAGTCGATGGTGGAGCCGTCCATGTACTGCACGGAGATCGGGTCGATCAATACCGTTGCGCCGTCTTGCTGCAAGACAAGGTCATCCTCCTCGCGAGAAGTCACGAGGTCGTATTTGTATTGGAAGCCGGAACAGCCGCCACCTTCAACGCTTACACGCAGGACGGTGCCATCCGGCTCATTAGAGAGAATCTTGGCTACGCGTTTGATCGCTGCATCTGTGATAGCCACTGGTGTTTCGCTCATTCTCTTAGTTCCCGTCGAGGCTATAGTGCCCAATCTCTTGTAGTTTCAGCCTGTATCTGTTTTACCTGAGGCAAATCACCTCAGGATTCTGGGGAGGCTGTCACCTGTCGGTTTCATTGATGAACTACCTCAATAGGTATGTGTCTCAGAGCAAAGCGTCAATGCCCTTAAAAGGTGTTGCATTGGGGGAAATGAACAAATGACCGTTACACTTGGATATGGCGCGCAGCCCCGTGCTGCCTATGCTGTCGACCCCAACCTCACACGCGATCGGCTTTTTCCCGAGGCTTCAAGCCCGACGCGTACTCCATTCCAGCGCGATCGTGATCGGATCATCCATTCCACTGCATTCCGCCGCCTCAAGCACAAGACCCAGGTCTTTGTTTATCATGAGGGGGATCACTTCCGTACGAGGCTGACGCATACCATTGAGGTTTCGCAGATCGCTCGTTCGCTCGCAAGAGCGCTGCGTCTTGATGAGGACTTGGCAGAATGCCTGGCGCTTGCCCACGACCTCGGCCATACGCCGTTTGGTCATGAGGGTGAGGATGTGATGCACGAGTGCATGCAAGGCCATGGTGGATTTGATCACAATGCTCAGTCATTGCGGATTGTGACGGATCTTGAGCGTCGTTATGCGCAGTTTGATGGCCTGAACCTCTCGTGGGAGACGTTAGAGGGTCTTGTGAAGCACAACGGGCCTATTACGGACAGGGCAGGGAATGCCGTTGGCAAGCTGGCAAAAAACGGAATTCCATTCGCGATTCAAGAATATGCGAAGCGTCAGGATTTGATGTTGTGGTCCTGGCCGAGTGCGGAAGCACAGGTGGCGGCAATTGCCGATGACATTGCCTATGATGCGCATGATCTTGACGATGGTCTGCGCGCGGGCCTTTTGAGCTTTGATGCGATGCATGAGGTTCCATTGCTCGATGAAATCCTGACGGAAGTAGATACGCTTCATCCAGGGCTTGAGGATGGACGCCGGATCCATGAGATGGTGCGCCGCTGCATTACACGTATGGTCGAAGATGTCATCTCTGAGAGCATCCGCCGATTGGAGCTGCTTGCGCCAAGTCGCGTTGATGAAATTCGCTTTGCAGATCATGCGGTGGTCTCGTTTTCAAGCGATATGGCCAAGAAGGAAAAGGCTTTAAAGGCTTTCCTTTTCCAGAATTTGTATCGTCATCCAGATGTTCTTGAGGTGCGAAAGAAAGTTGCGCAGGTAACGCGTGATCTTTTTGATCTCTACATGAAAGAGCCGATAAAAATGCCAGAGCCGTGGTCTGAAGGGTTGGCTGGCATGGATTCCACCTACATTGCGCGACGTGTTTGCGATTTTATTGCTGGAATGACAGACCGTTACGCAATCGACGAGCACCGCAGATTATTTGACGATACGCCAGATTTGCGCTAGTGCCGCCAAGCAAACAAAAAATCTATCCTGCCTTAGTGGCTGCTGGGGAGCCTTCAGCGCGGGCAGGGTGGCAGACACACATTTAGGCTAGAAACAATGAACATCTTCGCAGATTTTGCTGAGCGGATAAGTGCGGTTGTTGCTGCGCTTGGGTTGGAACCGGAAGCGGGAGCGCTTGACCTCTCCCGAGTAACGGTTGAACCGCCGCGAGATGCTGCACATGGTGATTTGGCGACGAACGCTGCCATGGTGCTCTCCAAGCAGTTGAAGATGAAGCCGCGCGATCTTGCTGAGAAGATCGCTGAAGGTCTGCGCTCTGACAGCGACGTAGCTGCTGTTGATGTTGCCGGGCCAGGCTTCATCAACATCCGCGTCAATCCGGGCGTCTGGTCCCGTGTGCTGGGCGCTGTTGTCGCTGCTGGACAGGATTTTGGCCGCTCAGCTCGCGGGCAAAACACCAAGGTGAACGTTGAGTATGTCTCAGCCAACCCGACAGGGCCCATGCATGTGGGGCACACCCGTGGGGCCGTGGTCGGTGATGCGCTCGCCAACCTCCTTTCATTTGCCGGTTACGATGTAACGCGTGAATACCTCATCAACGATGCGGGCTCTCAGATCGACGTTCTGGCACAATCTGCATACCTCAGGTATCTGGAAGCCCTTGGCGAAGATATTGGCGAGATACCAGAGGGCTTGTACCCTGGTGAGTATCTGATCCCGGTTGGGCAATCCTTGAAGGAAGAGTTCGGCGCGTCTTTTAAAGACAAGCCTGAAGCAGAGCGCCATGCCTTTTTGAAGGATTTTACTGTCTCCAAGATGATGGAGATGATCAAGGCCGACCTCGATCTTCTCAATGTGCATCACGATGTGTTCTACTCTGAAAAGTCGATGCATGGTGAGGGGAAGGCCATCGACCTGACGCTCGACTCCTTGCGTGCGCGTGATCTGGTTTATCAAGGCACCTTGCCGCCCCCTAAAGGCGAGTTGCCAGATGACTGGGAAGATCGCGAACAGACGCTGTTCCGCTCTTCCAATTATGGCGATGATATCGACCGTCCGCTGGTAAAGTCTGATGGCAGCTACACTTACTTTGCCGCCGATGTTGCCTACTTCAAGGACAAACTCGATCGTGGTTTCAAGGAAATGATCTTCATCCTTGGTGCAGACCATGCGGGCTATGTTAAGCGTCTTGAAGCTGTGGGCCGTGCCGTTTCCGGTGGTTCTGCAGAGGTGATTTGTCGTCTGTGCCAGTTGGTAAAGCTCTTCCGTGCTGGTGAGCCAGTCAAGATGTCCAAACGCTCGGGTAACTTCGTAACTCTTCGCGATGTTGTGGAAGAAGTTGGAAGAGATCCTGTGCGTTTCATGATGCTTTATAGAAAAAATGACGCACATCTGGACTTTGACTTCCAGAAAGTTACGGAGCAGTCAAAAGACAATCCCGTCTTTTACGTGCAGTATGGTCACGCCCGCTGTAAGTCCGTTCTACGCCAGGCTGCCGAAGAGTTAGGCGGGATTTCTGTTTCTGGTGAATCTCTTAGCGCTGCTGACTTTGCTTTGCTGGAGGATGAGGGTGAGCAAAATATCATTGCTAAACTTGCTCAATGGCCTCGGATAGTTGACGGCGCAGCTGAAGCTCACGAACCTCACAGGGTGGCGTTTTATCTTTACGAGCTGGCAAGTGCACTTCACGGACACTGGTCAAAAGGCAAGGAAAAGCCGCAATTACGCTTTATTAATGATAAAAAGCCAGAATTAACCTTGGCTCGACTCGCATTGGTATATGCGGTTTCCCAAGTGATCGCTTCCGGCCTGAATGTACTGGGTGTGGATGCTCCTGAGGAAATGCGATAGTGCAGTCAATGACTTAGTGTATCAGAGTACAGAGGTTCGCGGTATTGGTCGCGAGCCTCTGCTTTAGGGGAAGACTTCGCTGCTATGTCCAAACGCACCGACTACGATATTCCGGGTGGCGCGCAACCAGCACCTGAAAAGAACACAGGACAGCAAGGCTGGGTGCCTGACGAAGATCCGTTGGTGGAATTGGCCCGCATCGTAGGCGAGAGCGCCACACGTTACCGCCCAAGCTCTCGTTTGGATGATGGTACCCCTGACAGCATTTTACCGCCGCCGCCAACAAGTACACCGGCCGAGACTCCAAATTCCGATCCATTCGCCGCTTTGGATGCCGCGTTTCGCAATCTGGGGACTCCAGTAGAACAGGCAGCAACGCCTGAAGAGCAGGCAGCTCAGAGCTCAGATGAGCGGGTTGATGCGCCATCACCGTTGCGCGTTTCGGAATCGCCGCGAGCTACTTCTCCGTACGTGCCGCCCGTTGAAACTGGTGAACCGTTTGATCCCGAGCGTTTTGTAGCGAATGAACCATTCGTCGCGCCGCCTGCTCCGAATGACAGCGCACCTGAAGTTTACGCATCACCAGCGCCATCTGTTGAGCTCCCAACCCATCGTGAAGCGCAACTGGAAGTGGACGAAGCTTCGTCTGCTGATCCGCGCTCCGGTGATACGTTTTATGAGTATGGCGTAGACGAGCAGCCTCAGTCGCCGCCGTCCACACAAGACTTTTCGGCGAGTTCTGCCAGTTCGCCGCCGTCCCCAGCCAAGCCTGCTGAAGTAGAGGTGCCTGTTTCAGTGGCGGCTAGTGCTTCGTCAACAACTTACGCAGCTTTTGAGCCTGAAGTCTTTCCAGAGCCTGAAGTCTCTCCTGAAATGCCTGCTGAGCCAAATTTTGGCGAGCCGGAAGAGCCTGTAGCGCCAGCCTTGGTTGGGGATGCAGCGGCTCGTCCTAACGAGCCGAACTTTGACTTTGAAGCCGAACTTTCTCGTGACCTGGAAAGCAGCTTGGCTGCAAGCCTTGGCGGAGAAAAGGCTTCTGACGTTGCCGAGCCGGTTGTAGAACCGCCTCTGCCTGAACATCCAAGTGTGAGCGCGCCTAGCGCGGCTGCTCCAACCGTCGCGGCACACGTACCTGTTACGACTGCGCCGGGTGCTGGTGTTGCGGCCAGTTCTCATGAGGTGACCGGTGCTTATGAGTTGGGATCGGGCGTTGAGCCAACAAGACCTCAAGCAGCCGACCTGCGTGCCTCCCTTGACGAAACGCACCAGCATCCAGCCGAGTTGGACACTCCAGCCCCCTCTAGCGGTTTCACTCCTGACTTCGGTCAGTTTGAGTTGGACACGAAGGGCGAAGATGAGACTGCCGTTTCTCCGATACCTCTGGAGCCAGAGTCAATGCGCGCCGCTCCAGAAGTGCCGGAGTTTGAAGCCGATCTTCTTGCAGAGCTGAATGCGCGGCACGGGTACGATACTGGTAACAACGTACCTGAGGTTTCGGTAGAGCAAAGCGCGCCAGAGGAACAGAGTGCACCTGATCCGCTGGCAAGTTTTGAAGATGAGTTGATTGCCTCAATGGATCGCAGTGCCATTGAACGACCTCTTGCAGATGCGCAGGACGACGAGCTGTTTGCCCCTCCGGGTTACTCCGCCGCGCAAATGAAGAAGGACGAAGAAGATATTGATGAAATGACTTGGCCAGCTGCTGCCGAGCACATTTCAAACAGTGAGTACGACGACAACGAAGATCAAACACCACCTCCGCAAGGATATGATCTGGATGCGGTTGCGCAGGCCATGCGCGCCGAGGATCCATCCTTGAATGGAGAAGGCATTTTGCCGGCTGTCGCACCCGCTGCTGCCACGCAGAGCGCCTATGATGAGGAAGAGGAAGCTCTTCGCAAGAGCGGTGGTTTGAAACGCGGCCTGTTGGCGGCGGCATCCATTGGCGGTGTACTCATCCTCGGCGGTGCAGGGTACTTTGTGCTCGGCCTCGGCGGTGAGGTTGCAGACAGCACTCCTCCGCGCATCATTCTGGCCGAAAACACTCCGATGAAAGAGTTCCCGGATCCGGCTGAGCAACCCTCGGACAAAAATCAGGCTCAGATCCTTCTTCCAAACAGCAGTCAGGAAGCTCCAGAGGGCGAACGGATGTTGCCTCGGGACACCGCGAGGGTTGATCCTCTGCCACCTGCACCTGATGCAGAGGCGGAAGAAAATAACGCTCTGATCGTCAATACACCAAAGCGTGTTCGCACCGTTGTTGTGCGCCCGGACGGGACAATCGTTTCTGCAGACAGCCTGTCGGAAAACGCCCAGCAGGACAGCACGCGCTTGTTGTCACAGCAGCAGACAGCTTCGCTCGGTACCATTGGCAGCGATGCCTCCGGTTCTGGCAACCAGCCAACCGTTGGGGCTTTCTCTGGAACGACGCAGGCACCATCTTCCTCTCTTGGTATTCGCAGTACCTCACAAGAGCCTGCGGCACCTGCGCCTTCGAATCCGTTTGACGTTTCTGCGCAAAATGGCGACGAAGAGGTGACTGAAGTTGCACCTGAAGCAATTGTAGAGGCAACGCCTCGCATCAAGCCAGAGGTTCCGGCAACTCAGGTTGCCTCCGCCTCGTTCAGCGGTAACACCTCAGGACCACTTGTGCTGAGCCCAACCGCCGCACCTCCTGCGCCAGCTGCCGCTGCTCCATCTGTTGGAGGCTCAATACCGGCTGGGGCGTACATCGTTCAGGTTTCCTCTGTGCGCACGCAGCAAGAGGCCAATGGCGAAATTCGTAGCCTTAGGAACCGTTTCCCAAGCCTGATGTCGGGCGTAAACCCTGTCGTGGTGCGTGCTGATCTTGGTGACAAAGGGATTTTCTACCGGGTGAGAATTCCGTTTGACGGGCAGGGCAGCGCCAACCAGTTCTGCACAGATCTGAAAAATGCTGGTGGGGATTGCTTCGTTCGCCGGAACTAAGCTGCTCTCTTGCTTGACGCGGCGGACGCGTCAAGCTACCCCGAATGGGTAATGAGCTACAAAACCTTTATCAGTGGATGCGCGGGCACCTCACTTTCCGAGGATGAGATCGATTTCTTCAAGACTGAAAAGCCTTGGGGTTTGATCGTTTTTGCGCGCAACATAGACACCCCAGAACAGATTTTACACCTTACTTCTCAGTTTCGCATGGCTGTGGAACGAGAAGACGCACCTGTTTTCATAGATCAGGAAGGCGGGCGTGTTCGCCGCCTTCGGCCGCCGCATTGGCCGGAGTATCCGGCCATGGGAAAGCTCGCTCGCCTTTGGGGCGTAGACCCGGAGAAGGCCAAGCGAGCCGTATACCTCCAGAGCTATCTGATGGGTATTGATCTGATTTCCCTTGGGATTACAGTCAATTGCCTCCCGGTTCTTGATGTGCGCACTGAAGGGGCGAGCGATATCGTCGGTGACAGGTCCTATGGGACCAGCCCGGATGTTGTCATCGCGCTGGGTCGTGCCGCTATCGATGGAACACTTGCAGCTGGCGTTGTTCCGGTCATGAAGCACATGCCGGGTCATGGCCGGGCGCTTGTTGACAGCCACCTTGAACTCCCGAGAGTGAAAGCGGCTTTGGCGGAACTCGAAACAAAGGATTTCGTTCCCTTCAAGGCGCTCGCGGATTGTCCAATGGCCATGACTGCTCACATTGTTTTTGAGGCGATCGATCCTGACAATCCGGTAACGCAGTCACCCTGCGCCATTTCTGAAGTGTTGCGCGGGAAACTGGGGTTTCAGGGATGCCTGTTGAGCGATGATATCTCTATGAAGGCACTTGGTGGTGATGTTGAGCAACGGGTAAAGCTCATCATTGAGGCCGGGTGTGACATGGTCTTGCATTGCAACGGCGATATGCAAGAAATGGTGGCAGTGGCACGGGCTGTGCCATGGACGAAGGATGGCTGCTTCCTGCGGGCTAATGAAGCAATGCAATCTGCTCTGGCACCACAGCCTGCGGCGAATGCTTCAGGGCTTAGAGATGAATTTGAGGAATTGGTCCGTCAGGCTGGGGAGCTGACCTAATATATGTCTGATACGTCCATCGCAGAAGGTGGGGCGGCGGAGGTTCAGGATGATTTTCTGACCCCTTCAGCGCCGGAAAGCGCCGGGTTGTCCGAGCCGAGCCTTCGCGTGGATGTGGAGGGCTTTGAGGGGCCGTTGGACCTGCTCCTTACACTTGCACGTTCCCAAAAGGTGGACATTACCAAAGTTTCCATTTTGCAGCTGACTGAGCAGTATCTTTCGTTTGTTCGCGAAGCGCGGCGCTTACGCCTTGAACTCGCAGCGGATTATCTGGTTATGGCAGCTTGGCTTGCCTATCTGAAATCGCGTTTGCTTCTACCGGTCGAAAGCTCTGACGACGAACCGAGTGGCGAGGAACTGGCCGCGGCTCTGGCCTTCAGATTGCAACGTCTTGAGGCAATGCGTGACGCTGCTGCCAAATTAATGAACCTGGACCGGCTTCGTCGTGACGTCTTTCCTCGCGGGACGCCGGAAACAGTTTCAATCGAAAAAACCAGCGTCTGGTCTGCAAGCCTTTATGATTTGCTCACGGCGTATGCTTCGCAGCGCCAACGGAGCTCGGTAACATCAGTGCACTATGAGAAGCGCCAAGTCTGGTCGCTTCAAGAAGCGCGGGCACTGTTACAGCGGCTGATTGGCGCTGCGGCCGACTGGACACCCATTGATCGCTTTCTGCTGCAATATATGGACGACCCGCGAGAGCGCTCGACAATTTTGGCGTCCACCTTTTCTGCCAGTCTGGAGTTGGTTCGGGAGGGGCAAATCGAGCTTCAGCAATCGGGACCATTTGAACGGCTCTATATGCGCTCCAGGCCGAAATTACCCGAGGCCGACGAGCAAGCACAAGAGCAGGGGGCACTTGAATGAGCAAGACTTCAGGTAGTGTTAGCGAGACGGCTAATCCTTTCGAATTGCCACTCAATGATGAAGCTTTTTTTGAGGCAGTAGATCTGCAGCGCAAGATCGAAGCGATCCTGTTTGCCTCTGCCGAACCAATAGGCACAAGCGAGCTTTCTGAGCGTCTGCGGGCTGCCAAGCGCGACGTGGAAGCTGCCATGGATGTTTTGGTTGAGCACTACGCCAAGCGCGGCGTTGTACTGCGAAAGATTGCGGAACGTTGGGCCTTCAGAACGGCTGATGATCTTAAGCACGTGCTCCACAGGGAAGCTGTCGAGCAAAAACGACTTTCCCGTGCAGCGCTGGAGACACTTGCTATCATTGCATTTCACCAGCCTGTGACCCGAGCAGAGATTGAAGAAATTCGGGGCGTTTCTACATCAAAGGGTACGCTGGATGTTCTGATGGAAACGGGGTGGGTGCGAATGCGCGGACGCCGGCGGACACCAGGGCGGCCAGTTACTTACGGAACAACAACTGAATTCCTTGATCACTTTGGCCTTGAAAGTATCCGTGACCTGCCGGGACTGGATGAACTGAAAGGGTCCGGGCTTCTGGACAGCGCGATTCCGGCCAGCTTCAAGGTGCCGGTGCCAGACGACAATTCGGAACTCTCCGAGGATGAAGATCCGTTGGATGAGGACGATCTTTTTGCCCTGTCAGAGGGCGAAGAGGAAGGCGGCGCTACGGAAAGCAAGGCGAACAAGGGTGATGCTTTGAAGTGAACCAGGTCAGGCCGGTTGACCTAAACGGCCAGCTGGGGCATGAGGGGCGTAAACTAAGGTAAACTTGGAGACCCCATGGCGCGGTTAGCGTTTGAGCACATAAGCCACTCCTATGGCACTCTTCCTGCCGTCAACGATGTGTCCTTAAGTCTTTCTTCTGGCGAAGTTCTCTGTCTTCTGGGCCATTCGGGCTGCGGTAAGACAACCTTGCTGCGCATCGCGGCAGGCGTCGTTCGCCAAGAAGGCGGACGGGTTCTGCTGAACGGCGAGGTCGTTGCTGACGATGCACGGTATCTACCGCCAGAACAGCGCGGTGTGGGGCTCATGTTCCAAGACTACGCCTTGTTCCCACATCTTACGATCCTTGATAACGTGCTATTTGGCTTGAAGAGCTTGCCCGCGGATGAAGCGCGGAGCAGGGCAATGGACGCACTCAACATGGTCGGCCTGGCCCGCTATGCAAATGAGTATCCGCATGGTCTGTCCGGTGGGGAACAACAGCGCGCAGCGCTTGCCCGTGCCATGGCACCTAAACCTCATACGTTGCTTATGGATGAACCCTTTTCAGGTCTTGATAGCCGGTTGCGCGATGATGTGCGTCAGCACACGCTCGATATGATCCGCAAGCAGGGAGCGACCGCTGTGGTGGTCACCCACGATCCCGAGGAGGCTTTGCGTGTTGCGGACCGCATAGCTCTTATGAGCGCTGGTAAAGTGGTGCAAGTGGGAACACCTGAAGAAATCTACTTCCGACCAGTCAACCTTTTCTGTGCTCGATTCTTCTCAGATCTCAACGAGGTTGAAGCGGTGGTCAAGAACAAAACGGTGAACACACCATTAGGTTCTTTTGAAGCCTCAGAATTTGAAGAGGGTGATTCAGTTCTTATCTGTGTAAGGCCTCATCATGTTCGCACCCAGCGAGAAGCAGGGCCTCTGACGCAGCGTGGAACGGTACTAAAGCGCAATATGGCAGGAGAGGTTGACCTGTTAGAAGTCAAGGTAGAGGGCTTGGACAAGCCAATTCGGGTTCGAACCAGCGATGTTTTGCAGTTTTCTGCTGGTGAACTGGTAAATTTCGCCGTGGATCAGAGGGATGTGCTTGTTTTTTCAAGGTGATCCTGACAGATCTTGTGTTTAGGAGTTTGGGCTAGCTCTACCCCTTGCAAGAGGCGGTATGTTAATCTGACTCATGGAAATGAATAGTCCAAGAAACAGGAGTTTGGTCTATGGGCTCTATTGGTATTTGGCAGATCGTCATCATCGCAGTGGTTGTGGTGCTGTTGTTCGGTCGCGGTAAGATTTCCGAGCTGATGGGTGACGTCGCTAAGGGAATCAATAGTTTCAAAAAAGGCCTGAAGGATGACGCTCAAGAGGCGGCTTCCGAGGAGAAAGAACCGAAGGTTCTGGACCACAAGGCCTCAGAGACCGTTTCTCCTCAGTCCAGCGCTGAAAAGACCGGCGACCAGACCAAGGCGAGCTAAGACCGTACTCCGTCGGTCTGCGGCCATCGCGGCCGCAGATGTGGGGTCGGCTGGCGTCGTGTATTTTGAAAGCGGCTTGAGTACATGTTCGATATCTCCTGGACAGAATTGCTGCTCGTTGGTGTGGTAGCAATCATCGTTGTGGGGCCCAAGGAATTGCCCGGTATGCTGAGAACACTCGGCAAGACAATTGGTACTATGCGACGCATGGCGGGTGATTTTCAGTCCACGTTCAATGATGCGATCAAAGAAGCAGAAAAGCAGGCCGGTATCGATGAGATGCGCCGCAAAGCGGATGCCGCCCAAAACTTTGATCCGCTGGGGGATTTGAAGAAGTCTCTTTCTGAAGAAGAGCGTGAACTCAAAAAGAGCATTGAAGCCAAGCCTGACACATCAACAAAATCCGACGCCCCCAAGAGCGAAGCGTCTGATGATAGCGTGAATGGAGCCAGCAGTGTTTCGGTCGCTGCGCCAACAGTTCAAGAGGCTCCAGAGCCCGTGCTCTCGACTGATTCTGTAGAGGGATCAAACTCTTCCAAGAAAACTCATAAATCTGCTGGAGGGGAAGCGCATGAGTGAAAACGAGATCGAAGCCTCGCGCGCTCCTTTGATTGAGCACTTGATTGAGCTGCGTTCACGTCTAGTGAAGTCGGTGATTGCACTATCCATTGCGTTCATCATCTGCTTCATCTTTGCAACGGATGTGTTCAATATTCTGATCTGGCCTTACGAGCGGGCTGCAGGTGCATCACGGTCCATTGAGCTGATCTATACAGCGCCACAGGAGTACTTCTTCACTCAAATGAAGCTGGCTTTGTTCGGAGCGCTGTTCGTGTCATTCCCGGTTGTTGCAACGCAGATTTACATGTTCATGGCACCCGGGCTTTACAAGCACGAAAAGCGCGCATTCCTGCCATATCTGTTCGCGACCCCAATCCTTTTCGGCATCGGTGCGGCTCTGGTTTACTTCCTGATCATGCCAATGGCCATGCAGTTCTTCCTGTCCATGGAACAAGCTGGCGGAGAAGGGAAGGCAGCCATTCAGTTGCTGCCGCGCGTGAGTGAATATCTCAGCCTGATCATGGTGCTGATTTTTGCCTTTGGTTTGGTCTTTCAGCTTCCTGTTGTGCTGACACTTCTGGGGCGGGCAGGAATGGTTAGTGCTGATACGCTCAAGTCCAAGCGCAAATATGCCATTGTGATTGCGTTTGCAGCTGCTGCAATTTTAACACCTCCTGATCCGATTTCGCAGATCGGTCTTGCGCTTCCCACTTTGCTTCTCTACGAAGTCTCAATCTATTGTGTTCGGCTCGTCGAGCGAAAGCGGGAACGGCAGGATGACCAGGACGAACAAGACGCCTGATCATTTTGGTTTCTAAGCTCCGGCGGGCACAACTACCAACCCTGCCGGGACTAAGATAGCCATGTTTGACATCAGATGGATACGCGAGAACCCAGAGGCTTTTGATGCCGGTCTGAAGGCTCGCGATCACGAGCCACGTGCTGCACAACTCCTTGAACTGGATGATGCGCGCCGATCTCATGTCACCAAACTTCAAGAAGCGCAGCAGCGCCGCAACTCCGCATCAAAGGAGATTGGCAAGGCCAAGGCTTCTGGTGATGAGGACGGTGCGCAGGCGCTCATGAAGGAGGTCGCCGAGATCAAGGCGTTCATCCAGGCTGGTGAAGAAGAAGAACGCAAGCTCGACGCAGCGCTTCAGGAAGCTCTCAGCAGAATCCCGAATATCGGTCTTTCTGACGTGCCAGTGGGTGCGGATGAGAACGACAACGTTGAGCTTCACATGTGGGGCGAAAAGCCGTCTTTCGATTTCACCCCGAAGGAACATTACGAGCTGGGCGAAGCGCAGGGCGGAATGGACTTTGAGACCGCCGCGAAACTCTCCGGCTCAAGGTTCACCGTGCTGAAAGGCCAGATTGCACGTCTGGAGCGTGCTCTGGGCCAGTTCATGATCGACCTGCATACGGAAGAGCACGGTTACTTGGAGGTTTCTCCGCCGCTGCTGGTTCGTGATGAAGCGTTGTTTGGTACGGGTCAGCTGCCGAAGTTTGCGGACGATCTTTTCCGGGCTACCGAAGGCCGTTGGCTGATTCCGACTGCGGAAGTACCGCTTACCAATATGGTTGCCGGTGAGATCCTCGATTCCACCGCACTGCCGATCCGCGTTACGGGCCTGACCTATTGTTTCCGTTCTGAAGCGGGTTCTGCGGGCCGCGATGTACGCGGCATGCTTCGTCAACACCAGTTTGAAAAGTGCGAGCTTGTTTCCATCACAGATGCGAACAGTTCTTTGGATGAACTGGAACGCATGCGGGAATGCGCGGAGAAAGTTCTTCAGAAGCTCGGTCTTCATTATCGTGTCATGACCCTATGTACGGGTGATATGGGCTTCAGTGCGCGCAAGACCTATGACATTGAAGTTTGGCTACCGGGGCAGGATGCTTATCGTGAGATTTCATCTTGCTCTGTCTGTGGGGACTTCCAGGCACGCCGCATGAATGCCCGCTACCGTGTTGACGGTGACAAGGCGCTTCAGTTTGCACACACCCTCAACGGGTCTGGTGTTGCTGTAGGGCGCTGCTTGATCGCCGTTCTAGAGAACTATCAACAGGCTGACGGCTCTATTGTGGTGCCGGAAGTGCTGCGGCCATACATGAATGGCCTTGAGAAAATCGGATAATTTGAGGACTGATGCGCAATGCGGATTTTGCTTACGAACGATGATGGAATTCATGCCGATGGTTTGGCGGCACTTGAGCGCATTGCGCATCAGCTATCCGATGATGTTTGGGTTGTAGCACCGGAAACGGACCAAAGTGGCGTTTCTCACTCGCTTTCACTAAACGACCCACTGCGCTTGCGCGAGATTGAAGACAAGAAGTTCGCACTGCGGGGCACGCCGACGGACTGCGTGATCATGGGTGTAAAGAAGGTTCTGGATACGCCTCCGGATCTGGTGCTTTCCGGCATCAATCGCGGTGTGAACATTGCCGATGACATTACCTATTCCGGTACCGTCGCCGGTGCGATAGAAGGCACGCTTCTGGGTATTCCTTCTATTGCGCTTTCCCAACACTATCGGTTCGGGGAAGATGCAGGGCCAAACTATGATCCAGCTGAAGCGCACGGCCCAGGCCTGCTAAAGCGGCTGCTTTCATTTGACTTGCCGAGAGACACGCTGCTCAACATCAACTTCCCGAAACGCAGTCCGGAAGAGGTGGAAGGCGTTCGTGTGGTGCCGCAAGGCAAGCGTCCAGCTGACTCCATGTACATTGAGAGCCGCAAAGACGGGCGCGGCAATCCATACCATTGGCTTGCATTCAACAATCGCTGGTTTGCAGGCGACGCGGGCACCGATATTGAAGCTATTCAACAGGGCTACATTTCGGTGACACCTTTGCACCTCAATCTAACGGCTCGTGAATTGATGGCCTCCCTCGATGAAACATTGAGGGGCGCTCTCTAGGCGCTCTCCCGCACGGGGAGCGGTCTTGGACAGGATGGCAATGGACCAAACCGATCTTTCAGAGGTTCCAGGGGCGGCAGAAGCTCATGAAGCGGAACGGGAACGGCGCGCAGCGTGGGTTATGGATCTGCGTTCAAACGGCGTTTCCGATTATGCTGTTCTTGGTGCCTTGGAAGCGGTTGATCGGCGCATGTTCCTCTATGCCAAGCATCAGGCGCTCGCCTATGCAGACAGGGCGTTTCCGATCGATTGCGGCCAGATGAGCACGCCGCCATCCATGACCGGAAAAATTTGCGGCCTCATGGAGCTAAAAGGCGATCACCGCGTTTTGGAGATTGGCACAGGCTCGGGCTATCAGAGCGCAATCCTCTCGAAGTTGGTAGGTGAGGTTGTGACGTTGGAGCGTTACAGAACTTTGGCTCAACTAGCCGAAGACCGAATTCGCTCCTCACGGATCACAAACGTAACCGTGTTGCATGCGGATGGCCTTTCTGCGGTCAGCGATGAAGAGGAGCGTGGGCAGTTCGATCGAATCCTTCTCAATGGATGTGTCGATCGATTGCCGGGTTTCTTGCTCGATGAACTCTTACCCGGGGGCAAAATATATGTCCCAATTCGGGGCGAGGGGCGCTTACCGATTCTAACGGTATTTGAAAAGGCCGGAAGATCCACAGAGCAGAAACCTCTTGGAGCCTTTCGCTTTTTGCCTCTGACACCGGGTATCGCGGCAAAGCTTTAGCTAAACAATTTCTTAAATTAAGCAAATATCAACCGTAGTTGGACTACAAAAAACTAGAGTTTGCCTTTTCTAGTTTTGTGTGGGGCGGTTATGCTTTCCAAATCTGAGTCTTCTAAAAAGCTAAAGCGCGGCGTAGCTGCTTGCGCGTTGATCGTGGCGACTGGCCTTGCTGGCTGCAGCTCGCGCATTGATCGCTTCGAGGTCTCTGAATACGAGAACCAGTCGCTTCCACCTGCAGCGCAGGTCAAGGCGCAAGAGTTGACTTCTGCGCCAACACAAGTGGCGTCTTTACCGCCGGTCTCTGAGCCGTCGGAACCAATTACAACAAGTTCACTGCAGCCCATTGCAAGTGCACCTCAAAGCTCCGCGTGGCAGCCGGACTTCTCGTCTAGCTATGCGGCTGCTGAAGGTTCACAGCGCGGTTCGTTTCCATCTGCATCGCTTCAGCGCAGTGCGAGCCAACGCGTTCCTGCAAGCCTTGCCAAGGCTCCAGACAAGAACCTCGGTTGGCAGGCGAAAGGCGGGTCGATTGTCGTGCTTCAGCACGGAGAGACCCTCGACAGTCTAGCCCGTAAACACAACGTTCCTGCTGCTGCCATCATGCACGCAAACAGGGTGACTTCTCCCTCGGCATTCAAGGCCGGAGACAGTGTAATCATCCCGGTGCGAGAGCAAACCCTGCAAGCTTTCAACTCACCTCAGGTGGCAACTAGTCCATCGAACGTATCTAGTAGCGGGATTGTACCCAGCTCCGAGACGGCCAGTCTCGCGGTTGCCACTGATACGGACCTGATTCAGGCAGAACGCCAAGAGTTTGGAGCACAGTTGGCGCAGTTGCGCTTACCGCCTGGTAATGTTGGGCAGCCGTCCAGTGCGGGTCAGCAAACCTATCAGCCGCAATACCAACAGCCTGCGCCTGTCTATCGGCAGCCGGTTCAGCAGCAGCCATTGCAGCCAACATACCAACCACAACGTGGTCAGCAGGCGGCTAATCCGCCAGTGTTTCAAAATCAGCAACCGGTCTACCAAGAACGGACTGTGAAGATTACTGCGTTGCCAAAGTCCAAACCAGGAGCAATGCAAGTCGCACAGACCGTTACGCAACCGGTGTCTTTGGCGGGCATTTCGGCGGTCCCTGAGCCAAAGCGTGTCGGTTCGGTTGCAGCACCTACACAGACAGTACAGGTCGCCCGTGCACCTCAACCTGAAGCGGTTCAGCGTCAAACACAGCCGACAGTTACCGCTCAGCCCGCTGTGGCATCTTCGACAGTGAATTCGTCTGGTGTGCGCCAGGTATCCACCTCAACGGTTTCTCAGCCGGTACAGCGTGTAAGTGCACCTGCGACCCAGATGGAGGTAGCTCCAGCTGTTCAGCGTGTCGAGCCAGTGCAACAGGCACAGCCTCAACAGGCAGAGGAGGTGAAAACCGCCTCTTTGAACCCGCAGGAAGGTACGGAACCAAAACGCTTCTTCCGTTGGCCTGTAAGTGGTCGGATCATTTCCGACTTTGGCCCGAAGCCGGGCGGCGCACATAATGACGGGATCAACCTTGCTGTTCCGGAAGGAACAGAGATCAAGGCGACGGAAGATGGCACTATTGTCTATTCCGGTAATGAGCTGAAAGGCTTCGGTAATCTGGTTTTGATCCGTCACTCCAATGGCTGGGTGTCAGCTTACGCCCACAACAGCGAACTTCTGGTCCGCCGGGGAGATTCAGTGCGGCGTGGTCAGGTTATCGCCAAGGCAGGCGCGACGGGATCGGTATCTCAGCCTCAGCTTCACTTTGAGCTGCGCAAGGACAACAAGCCCGTTGATCCATTGCAGCACCTGCCAAATTCCTAGTTGCGAGAAGTTTGATTTGAAAAAGGCGGCCCCTATGGAGCCGCCTTTTTCATATCTCCAGGTAGATTACAGTGTCTGATGGCAGGCCTGAGACCTACGATAAGTTCTGGCCCAGTCGGCCCGCCAGATCCTGGATGAACTGCCATGCAACTCGGCCTGATCGTGCGCCCCGTGTTGTGGACCATTCAAGCGCCTGCGTGCGCAACTCCTTTTCGTCGATCTTCAATCCATATTGGGCTACATAACCGGAGATCATCTCCAAATAGTCCTCCTGCGAGCACTTGTGGAAGCCGAGCCAAAGGCCGAATCGATCTGACAAGGAGACCTTTTCTTCCACGGCTTCCCCAGGGTGAATGGCAGTGGAGCGCTCGTTTTCCATCATGTCGCGCGGCAGCAGGTGCCGCCTGTTAGACGTCGCATAAAACAAGACATTTTCAGGCCGTCCCTCAATGCCGCCCTCAAGTGCAGCTTTCAAGCTTTTGTAGGTGGCGTCATCACCATCGAAAGACAGGTCATCGCAAAAGACAATGAAACGGAACGCGCTATCGCGAAGCCGACTCAAGAGGTCGGGTAGGGTGCTTATGTCTTCCCGGTGAATTTCGATGAGTTTAAGGGCAGGGGTGTTTTCTGGCCGATCTTCATTGATGCTCGCGTGTATCGCTTTGACCAGCGACGATTTTCCCATACCACGAGCGCCCCACAGGAGCGCATTGTTCGCAGGAAGGTCTCTGGCAAAGCGCTGTGTATTTTCAAAAAGAGCTGTTTTAGAATGATTTACGGCCTTTAACAGGTCAAGTGGTACCTTGTTTACTCTTGCTACGGGTTGTACCCCTTTTGGCAAGGGGTGCCAGATGAAAGCATCTGCGGCCTCAAAATCTGGCGGCCTGTCTTCTTGCGGGACAGCGCGTTCAACGAGTGAAAGAAGTCGGTCAAGTCGCTCGGTCAGAGCAGTAAAGTCGGCGTTCTGATTTGGCATATTCTGGAAGTCTTATGATTTGAGTTGGCCGGCTGCGGTTGCTGACAACATAAATTTTCAGAGAACAAGCATCGCGGCAATATTTCGATGCCACAAGCACTAGCATGTCGGTTGTGGCTGGGGAAAGTCCTCTTGAGAGCCGCAAAATCTTGAAAACATTGTTATGGCTTGTATAGTCCGGCGCAAACTAACCGATTTCGGTTGAACGGGGCCACAAAGCCTTTACATAAACCGGTGGTTTGAACTCCCGCTGCAGTTGGCAGTTTCGGGCTAAGGAGAAGAGAATGTTTATTACCCCCGCCTACGCGCAGAGTGCTGGTGGCGCACCGGACATGCTGATGTCCATCCTTCCATTCATCCTGATCTTCGTGATCATGTGGTTTTTGATCATCCGACCACAGCGTCAGCGCATGAAGGCACATCAGGAGTTGGTCAACAATCTGCGCCGTGGGGATACCATCGTTACTTCTGGCGGTCTGATTGGTAAGGTATCCAAAGTAGTCGACGATAACGAAATTCAGGTCGACATTGCTGAGAACGTCCGAATTCGCGTTGTGCGTGCAATGGTTCAAGAAGTCCGCTCCAAGTCTGAGCCGGTAAAAGAAGGCGAATAAGCCGCTTCTTGATTGCAACTTTAAACTCTCCGTAGGCGTGTGGACTTTGTCGATGCGCTTGCGGGGAGTTTCCTAAACCAGGCAGAGAAACATGCTTTATTTCGCGCGTTGGAAGATCACCTTGATCCTCCTCGTTGTCCTAGCCGGCGTTTTGGCAACACTGCCAAATTTCTTCTCGAAGTCCACGCTTGAGAGTTGGCCCGATTTCATGCCAAAGCGGCAGATTGTTTTGGGTCTCGATCTTCAGGGGGGCGCGTATCTGCTCTATGAAGTCGATAGTGAAGACTACAAGCAGCAGCAATTCCGCCAATTGGTTGGCAATGTTCGCCAAGCGCTTCGTGAAAATCCCCGCATTGGCTACACCGGGCTGGGTATTCAAGGAGATTCGGTGCAGGTGCGCATTCGTGATGCCGCCAAGATCGATGAAGCGCGCGCCCGCCTGAACGAGCAGTTGAACCCACTGAACACCGGCGTTTTTGGCGGTCAGACAGTGAATGAGTTCCAGCTCGATGACCAAGGCGATGGTCTTTTCCGGTTTACGTTCACTGATGATGGTTTGCAGCAGCGCCTCGCGAAGGTCGTTGAACAGTCCATTGAGGTTATTCGCCGCCGCGTTGACGAACTTGGTACAACCGAGCCAAGCATTCAGCGTCAGGGCACCGACCGTATTCTCGTGGAGGCTCCGGGTGAAAGCGATCCGCAGCGTCTCAAGGATATCATCGGCCAGACTGCTCAGTTGACGTTCCATTTGGTTGACGATTCCATGTCTCCCTCGCAGGCGCTCCAGTCCCGGCCTCCGGCAGGTACAATGATCGTCTATGGAGTGGAGGATCAACTTCCGTACCTTCTTGACGAAACACCGCTGTTGACTGGCGAAGAGCTTCAGGACGCCTCGGTTGCTTTTGACCAGCAAACCAATGAGCCGGTAGTGAACTTCCGCTTCAACACCGCTGGTGCGCGCAAGTTCGCGGATGTGACCCGTCAGAACGTAAATCGTCCTTTCGCAATCGTTTTGGATAACGAGGTTATCTCTGCCCCGGTAATTCGTGAACCAATCACAGGCGGCTCTGGACAGATTTCCGGCAGCTTTACCGTGGAAGGCGCTGACAACCTTGCCGTACTGCTGCGCGCTGGTGCGTTGCCGGCAAAGCTCAATGTGATCGAAGAACGTTCCGTCGGTCCGGGTCTTGGTGCTGACTCCATTGAGAGCGGTAAAATCGCGTCCTATGTGGGTGCAGCAGCAGTCGTGATCTTCATGATCCTGACCTATGGCGTCTTCGGGGTCATGTCGAACGTTGCGCTTATTGCAAACGTGACATTGATCTTCGGCGTTCTGACAACACTTCAGGCCACGCTTACGCTACCCGGTATCGCAGGGATCGTTCTCACAGTCGGTATGGCTGTGGATGCGAACGTGTTGATCTATGAACGTATTCGCGAGGAAATGCGGGCAGGGCGCTCCGCCGTGAGTGCCATCGATGCGGGCTATCAGCGTGCCATGGGAACCATTCTTGATGCGAACATCACGACCCTGGTGGCCGCACTGATCCTGTTCTTCATCGGTTCCGGTCCAGTGAAGGGCTTCGCCGTTACCTTGATGGTTGGTATCTTCACGACGGTGTTCTCCGCGGTGACGTTCTCGCGCTTCCTGGTGTCCACGTGGTATCGCCGCAAGCGCCCATCTACATTGCCGATCTGATCTGGAGACAAAAAATGAAATTGCTACGACTGGTCCCAGATAAGACCAACCTTCGTTTCATGAGCTGGCGGCGCATTAGCTACCCGTTTACGGCTTTTGTAGCGATTGCTTCTATCGCGCTGTTTCTGACGGTCGGCCTCAACTATGGTATCGACTTCAAGGGCGGCTCCCTGATTGAGATCAAGACCACCGATGGGCCTGCGAATATTGGCGAAATCCGCGGCAAGCTGGGCGACTTGAATCTCGGTGATATTCAGGTGCAGGAGTTCGGAAGCCCCGAGGAGGTGCTCATTCGTATTGAGCATCAGGGCGATGCAGATGCCGATCAACAGGAAGTCTTGACCAACGTGCGTCAAGCTCTTGGAGAAAATGTAGAGTTCCGCCGTACAGAAATTGTGGGGCCTCGTGTTTCCGGCGAGCTGGCTCAGGCGGGCATCATGGCTGTTGGCGGTGCTTTGGTATTGATCCTGTTCTATATCTGGATCCGCTTTGAGTGGCACTTTGCGGTTGGGGCTATTCTGACGACCTTGAACGATATCATCGTGACCATCGGCTTGTTCTCACTGCTCCAGCTGGACTTCACATTGTCCAGTATTGCTGCCGTCCTAACGATCCTTGGTTACTCCTTGAACGATACCGTGGTTGTCTACGACCGCGTGCGTGAGAACTTGCGCCGCTACAAGAAACTGCCCCTTGATGAGCTGCTGGACCGCTCCATAAACGAGACACTGGCGCGTACGGTGAACACGTCTCTCACCACCTTGTTGGCGTTGTTTGCGCTCTACATCTTTGGTGGGGAGGTCATTCAATCCTTCGTTCTTGCCATGATCTTCGGTGTCGTTATCGGCACTTACTCCTCGGTCTTCCTGGCATGTCCATTCCTTATCATGCTGAAGCTGCGACCATCGGCTTTCCGCAAGGAAGAGGACGACAACAAGGCCATTCAGGCCTAAGGAGACAAGAGATTGGCAAAACGCGGCGAACCCCTGATCATTCGAGATGCTCACCTTCCGCAACAGGTCGAACTGTCGGCCTATGGGGAAGGCGGCTTCCGGTTCGCCGATATGTCTCATCGCGGCTCCCTGTTAAGTGTGCCTTCAGGTACCTATGGCTGGGAGCCGTCGACCTTCGAAGATATTACATTGAAATCTCTTCAGCGGGTGCTGGATGAGAGCGAGCAATTGGAAGTGCTCCTGATTGGAACCGGGAACAGCCTTGTACCGTTTTCCGATGCTTTCAAAGCACCTTTCCGCGAGCAAGGCATTATGGTTGACAGCATGTCGACCGGAGCTGCCGTTCGCACATTCAACGTTCTTTTTTCCGAAAAGCGGGCCATCGCAGCGGCATTCCTCGCCGTCGATTGAGGCGGCCTGACCTGTTGGCTTGAGGAGCCCGCATGGACCACGCGACCTATTGCGCCGAAGTGGTGCGTAAATTCGATTATCCTCGATACTTGAGTGTTCTTTATGCCCCGCGTGAAGCGCGGGACGCCCTGATGGCGCTTTATGCGTTTTCATCAGAGATCGCGCGCGTGCGCGAACTGGTGCGTGAAGCATTGCCCGGCGAGATGCGTTTGCAATGGTGGCGTGACACCTTGGCAGGACAAGGGCACGGATCTGTCGGCGACAATCCTGTGGCTGCGGCGCTTCTGCAAGCGATCGATACACATGATCTGCCAGTAGAGGCACTTTTGCGTCTCATCGATGCTCGGGTTTTTGATCTTTATAACGATCCGATGCCGAGCCAACAGGACCTTGAAGGGTATGCTGGAGAGACCAGCTCAGTCCTTCTTCAACTCGCTTCACTCGTTCTGAATCGCGATCTGTCAGGCCGCGCCTTTGCTGATGCCTGTGGCCACGGCGGTGTTGCCTATGCCATGGTGGGCCTTGTTCGTGCGCTGCCTTGGCATGCTGCGCGCCAGCAGTGTTTCCTCCCTAAAGACCTTTTGGAAAAGCATGGGGTCTCCTCAACCGAGATGTTTCGCGGCAATTCAACACCTGAACTCACAAGCGCGGTGGAGGAGTTTCTGGGCATTGCCCAGATTCACTATGGTAAAGCACAGGTTGCCTTGAAAGAAACACCCAGCGTTGCTTCGCCTGCATTTCTTGTGCTCACGGGCGTGCCTGCCCAGCTAAATATCCTGACAGCAGATGATGTGGATTATCTCAAGCCTGGAAAGAGTGAGTCACCGCTCAAGCTGCACTGGACCTATTGGAAGGGCGTGCGTGCCTTGAAAAAACTGATGGCCTAGGTGGCCGATACGCTGGAGTTTTGAATGCCTGATTTGGATGGGGATATAGAGCTCAAGCAGTTCTTTGATGCGGATGATCTTGATCGAATACTCGCTTTGGAAGCCGCCTGCGAAGCTCATGATGGGGCTGCGCTAAAGCTGGAGCTGGACTACAAGCGAAGCCTTGCCAGCACACGTCCCGAGGAGGACATGGTCACTGGCATCAACGAGTTCTTCTATATGTTTGAGGGCGAGCTGATCGGCTACCTTGGCCTTTGTGGATTTGGCGGCGCCGCAGCTCCCGTTGAAGCGAACGGCATGGTGCATCCTGACTATCGCAGGAAGGGTGTGTTCTCAAGGTTGGTGCGCCTTTCCATCCAAGAATGGCGTCGGCGTGGGTCTTCGAAACTCTTGATGCTCAGTGACCGTCACTCAGAGAGCGGTCAGGCCTTTCTGAAAGGGTTTGGCGCGACCTACTCCTTCTCAGAGTATGAAATGGTACTTTTGGGAACTGCAGGTTTTGAAGAGCAAGAGGTGGCTTCGGACCTAACCTTGCAGATCGCCACGGCAGACGATGCTGACGAGATCGCACGTCAAAATGCGATTTATTTTGGCGCCGCCAAGTCTGCTCAAACCACTGCGGAGGTGCGTGTTGAGGAGGCGCTTGGGTTTAAAGTGGATCCGGCGCAGGAGGCCAAGCGCGGCATGAGCATCTTTCTGGCGGAGGTGAACGGTCAGGTCGTCGGGAAGATCAATCTTGAACGCAGCTCCAACCCTGCAGGCATTTTTGGCCTTGGCGTTCTTCCGCCTCACCGAAACAAGGGATATGGCCGGGCAATTCTTACCAAGGGGGTCCAGAAGCTACATGAGTTGGGCATACAAGATGTGATGCTTCAGGTGGCTCCTGATAATGAAAACGCGCTAAATTTGTATCGGTCTGTTGGCTTTAAGGAAACATCGACCATGGATTACTTCGAGTACCCCGGTTAGGTGAACTCGATTATCCGGTTTAAATGGCAAAAAAGCCCCTCTGCATGGCAGAGAGGCTTTTTTGTTTCTCATGTACACAAAGCTTAGTGGCCGGTCTTTGCGATCCACCCTTCAAAAGCAGTAAGGCCGCGTTTTGACATGGCCTGCTTCTTGGCGCGGCTTTTTTCTTTGCCACGCAAGCGCTTGCCATCTTCAGTCTTTGGCAACTCTTCCAATGGTGGCAGCAAGCCGAAGTTGATGTTCATTGGCTGGAAGGAGCGGGGCCCTTCGTTATCAGTGCGCGAAATATGACCGCCAGTAATATGGTTCAGGATCGCTCCCATGGCCGAAGTCGCTGGCGGCAGCTCCATGGTTTCACCAAGGCGCTCGTGAACAGCGAACAGGCCAGCAAGGCACCCAACTGCCGTGGACTCTACATAGCCTTCACAGCCAGTGATCTGCCCTGCAAAGCGCACATGCGGCGCGGCCTTGAGCTGTAGTTGCTCTGTCAGCAGCTTTGGCGAGTTCAGGAAGGTGTTGCGGTGCAGACCGCCAAGACGGGCAAACTGAGCGTTCTCCAGACCAGGAATCATGCGGAAGACATCGGTCTGAATGCCGTATTTCAACTTGGTTTGGAAGCCGACCATGTTGTAGAGCGTGCCCAACGCGTTGTCCTGGCGAAGCTGAACGACCGCATAGGGCTTCACCTCCGGGTTATGGGCATTTGTCAGACCCATTGGTTTTAATGGACCGTGACGGAGTGTTTCGCGTCCGCGTTCCGCCATAACCTCGATTGGCAAGCAGCCATCAAAGTATGGGGTGTTTGCTTCCCATTCCTTGAAATCGGTCTTTTCACCGCTGATCAAAGCATCAATGAAGGCTTCATATTGCTCCTTGGTCATGGGGCAGTTGATGTAGTCCTTGCCGGTCCCACCCGGGCCAACCTTATCATAGCGTGACTGGAACCAGGCAACATCCATGTTGATGCTATCTTTATGCACGATCGGTGCAATGGCATCGAAGAAAGCCAGTGCATCTGTATCGGTGTGCTTGAGAATGCTTTCGCTCAACGACGGCGAAGTGAGCGGGCCTGTTGCGAGAATGACTTGTCCCCATTCTTGCGGTGGTACACCGGGCACTTCCTCACGTCGAACCTCGATTAGGGGATGGTCTTCAATCGCTTTCTGAACCGCTTGAGAGAAACCATCTCGGTCCACTGCGAGTGCGCCACCTGCCGGGACCTGGTGCGCGTCAGCGCAGCTCATGATGAGAGATTTGGCCATGCGCAGTTCCGCATGCAGCATGCCCACGGCGTTGTTTGCGGCATCGTCAGAGCGGAAGGAGTTGGAGCAAACAAGCTCTGCAAGTCCTTCTGTCTGGTGCGCATCAGTCTTGCGGTGTGGGCGCATTTCATGAAGTACGACGGGATGGCCTTTTTGCGCGATTTGCCATGCGGCCTCTGATCCGGCAAGGCCGCCGCCGACCACGTGAATTGGTTTTTCTGTCATTCCGAGTCCAGTTGGTACATTAAGATGGAGGCGCAGCGTGTGCGCTCTCTCTGCAGGCCTGACTTCAGACCTCAGTCGTCCAAGGCTTACACACAGCCATGATTTGTTGCCCTTGATTACAGCGCAAACCTGTCGCATGCAATAATTTGAATAGCCAACCGGGATATGCTGTCCCTCGGTTTCTTCGTCAAGTCTTGGAGTTCTTAGTTGAAGCAGATTCGCTTAGGCCTGATTTCGGCCCTGTCCGCGTGCGCTGTTCTTGCCGGGTGCATGACCTTGGCCGGGACCAATCCGAGCACGTGGTATAGCTCCATGAATGGCCGGGAGCCCTCAGGAAACCGGATCTATATCTGCCATGGTTTTGGTTGCACCTACAAGACCGTGGTAGCTTTCTCTGAAAAGGACCGAAAAGCGCTGGCGCGGATCTTTAGCAAAGGCAAGGCGTCGTCTCCCTCAGCAGAGCGTGAAGCTCTCTCAAAGGCGATCATCTGGCAGGAGAGGCGCGTTGGGCGCATTGTTGGTTCTTCAAAAGACATAGGTGGTCTTGATATGCGCAATTCTGGCGTACGAGGCCAAATGGATTGCATTGATGAGGCAACTAACACGACCAGTTTGCTCATCTACGCTCAAGAACAAGGTTTCTTGAAACACCATACGGTCTCTCGCCCGGTAGCGCGTGGTTTCTTCCTTGATGGACGCTATCCGCACGCGACGGCGGTTATCACTGAAAAAGAGAAAGGGGTACAGTGGGCAGTGGACAGCTGGCGTCTCGCCAATGCAATGCCGCCGGATGTAATGCTCCTGGAAAAATGGTTCCGTGTTCGATCCAGTGAGCTGGAGGTTCCTCGACCTGAGAGTTGATCCGCAAAGGCGCGCGCTGGCCAGTGCCAAGGGTGCTAAGCCTCAAACAAATCACGTCAAAAATTTGTCCTGAAAAAGCGAACGCCCGCCGGTGGGAGGAAACGGCGGGCGTAACTCTTGTACGACGAAATTGGGAGGAGGTATCGCCGTACGCTTTTGCCTTTGGGTATGGGAGGAGGTTACCCGCAGGCTATGTTTTGACGCTTGGGGTTTGGGAGGAGGTCCCCGTTGCGTCTGAAAAAAGATATAGAACAGTTCTTGGATTATTGCACCACATCATTGTGCATGTCAGATATGCATTAGCAGCATGGCAATCCAAAAGACGTATTTTTATGAACTGCGACAAATGGTGCAATTCCGGGATTTATTCTTGGAATACAACAAAATACGGACCAATAAAATGCATGCCTTATCTCATGAATCCCTAGGATTTGCAGGAATTTTCGGCGTGTGAATATTTCTCTATATTGTGCACATGCGAAAAACCCCGGAAACGCTCCGGGGTGTTAATCAAGTACTTTTAGGGGGGGGCAGCTACGGGTTGCTATTCGGCAGCGTCCCTACGCTTGGCCTTGGTGCGGCGCTCAAACAGTTCTGCAAGGAACACGCCCGTATAGCTGCCGGGTGTTTTTGCAATTTCCTGTGGTGGGCCGCTGGCCACAATCTGTCCGCCGCCATCGCCGCCCTCGGGGCCGAGGTCGACCACCCAGTCGGCAGTTTTGATGACCTCCAGATTGTGCTCGATCACAAGGACAGTATTGCCTTGCTCAACAAGCTCGTGAAGCACTTCGAGAAGCTTTGCTACGTCATGAAAGTGCAATCCGGTTGTCGGTTCATCCAGAATGTACAGCGTGCGGCCTGTTGAGCGTTTAGAGAGTTCCTTGGCCAGCTTGACACGCTGAGCTTCACCACCGGAGAGGGTGGTCGCTTGCTGGCCAACCTTGATGTAGCCCAGCCCCACACGGGCCAGAGTTTCCATCTTGTCTCGAATAGCCGGTACCGCACTAAAGAACTCTGCTGCTTCTTCCACGGTCATGTCCAAGACATCGGCAATAGACTTGCCTTTGAACTGCACTTCAAGGGTCTCGCGATTGTACCGTTTGCCCTTGCAAACGTCACAGGTCACATAAACGTCTGGCAAGAAGTGCATCTCGATCTTGATGACACCGTCGCCTTGACAGGCCTCGCAGCGGCCGCCCTTCACGTTAAAGGAAAACCGACCCGGGGCGTATCCTCGGGTTTTTGCTTCCGGCATCCCTGCAAACCACTCACGGATCGGCGTAAACGCCCCCGTGTAGGTGGCGGGGTTGGAGCGCGGGGTGCGACCGATTGGGGACTGATCGATGTCGATAACCTTATCGAGGTGCTCAAAACCTTCAATACGGTCATGAGGAGCGGGATTTTCGCGCGAACCGTTCAGATGTCTCGCTGCAGCCTTGTAGACAGTGTCGATGAGGAACGTTGACTTTCCGCCACCTGATACCCCCGTAACGCAGGTAAAGGTGCCAAGTGGCAGTGTCGCGTCAACGTTCTTCAAGTTATTGCCGCGGGCTCCGAACACCTTCAAGGAACGTTTCTTGTTCACCTTGCGCGGTTTCGCGGGCATTGGAATTTCCATGGCACCGCTCAGGTACTGTCCAGTCAACGATGCGGGATCGGACATGATGTGCTGTGGTGAGCCTTGAGAGACAACCTGGCCGCCATGAATCCCTGCGCCCGGCCCAACGTCAACAACATGGTCTGCGGTCAGTACGGCGTCTTCGTCGTGTTCGACCACGACCACCGTATTGCCAAGGTCCCGAAGGTGCTTCAACGTTTCCAGCAATCGGGCGTTATCGCGCTGGTGGAGACCGATAGACGGTTCATCCAACACATAGAGAACGCCCGTCAGGCCAGAGCCGATCTGTGATGCCAGACGGATGCGCTGACTTTCACCACCGGAAAGGGTGCCTGAAGATCGGGACATGGACAGGTATTCCAGGCCCACATCATTAAGGAACTTCAGGCGCTCGCGAATCTCCTTCAAGATACGATAGGCAATCTCGTTCTGTTTCGTGCTGAGCCTTTGATCGATTTCATCAAACCAATGGTAGGCCTGCCTGATTGAGAGCTGAGTGATTTCGCCAATGTGTTTGCCGTCGATCTTGACCGCAAGGGCTTCTGGTTTCAGGCGATAGCCGCCGCAGGCGTCGCAGGCATGGTCAGATTGGAAGCGCGAAAGTTCTTCGCGGACCCACTGGGAATCCGTCTCACGCCAACGGCGCTCGATGTTGCCAATCACGCCTTCAAACGGCTTGGCAGTCTTGTACGAGCGCGTGCCGTCGTCGTAAACGAACTCAATCTTTTCTTTGCCCGTTCCATGGAGAACCTTGGCGCGGAAGTCTTCTGGCAGTTTGGACCAGCCGGTTGTCATGGACTGACCATAGTGCCGGCACAGTGCTTCCAGCGTCTGGGTGTAGTATGGAGAGGTGGACCCCGTCTTGGCCCAAGGCAGAACCGCGCCACCGCGCAGGCTCAGGTTGGGGTCCGGAACAACAAGATCGGCTTCGAATGCAAGCTGAGTTCCAAGGCCATCGCACTTTGGACAAGCCCCAAAGGGGTTGTTGAACGAAAAAAGACGTGGTTCGATTTCGGCAATGGTGAAACCGGAGACCGGGCAGGCGAACTTTTCTGAGAAGACAAGTTGTTTTGGGTCGCCTTTCTCATCGGTCTGATCCGCGAACTCGGCTGTTGCCAATCCTTCGGCAAGCTGCAAGGCAGTTTCCAGTGAGTCAGCCAAGCGTCCGGCGATATCCTCACGCACAACGATCCGGTCTACAACCACATCAATGTCGTGCTTGTATTTCTTGTCTAGGGCAGGGGCCTCGCTGATTTCATAGAAGGTGCCGTCGATCTTGACACGCTGAAAACCCTTCTTCATCAACTCCGCCAGTTCCTTGCGGTATTCACCCTTTCTGCCGCGCACGATGGGCGCCAGCAAGTAGAGGCGCGTGCCTTCCTCAAGGCCCATGATCCGATCAACCATTTGGCTGACGGTCTGACTTTCAATGGGAAGGCCGGTCGCGGGCGAGTAGGGAACACCAACACGGGCGAACAAGAGACGGAGATAGTCGTAGATCTCCGTCACTGTACCAACTGTTGAGCGTGGGTTCTTCGAGGTGGTTTTCTGCTCGATGGAGATGGCAGGCGATAGGCCATCAATTTGATCCACATCGGGCTTTTGCATCATCTCAAGAAACTGGCGCGCGTAGGCGCTCAGGCTCTCCACGTAGCGGCGCTGGCCTTCGGCATAGATGGTGTCGAAGGCGAGGGAAGATTTGCCCGACCCGGACAAGCCCGTCATCACAATCAGACTGTCGCGTGGAAGGTCCAGATCCACATTCTTCAGATTGTGCTCACGGGCTCCTCGAACGGAGATCATCTTCGCTTCGCCGTGGGCGGCCTTGGAAAGGGCCGTATCTTGCGATGGTTTCGTAGTCATTTGCCCTTCCCGGGTATGGCGGCCTGCGTGGTTTGGTGGTTCATGCAGATAGCAATCTGTGTCTGTTTTTGTCGAGGGGCAGGCTAGAGGGATGCGTTGGTGAAAAATTTAACTGGAACATATACGGAACACACTACAGCATTCAAGGGATTTCTTGGAGGCTTTATAATTGACCGCCACCAAAGAAAAGGGTGTTGCCGCGCCGCGTCAATCCCGGCTATATTTAGAACAATGTGTGAACAACCTCCGGTCCCTGCGCGCTCCAACAGGTGTTCAGCCTCCCCTCGTGTGGACAAGACAGGCTATGAAGAGCTCGCCGTTTGCTACCTTGGTTCGGAATAGATAGGTTGCGCAAAAGATTTTTGAATATGGCGATGGCGCATTTGCGCTCGCCAAGACTTGCAGGAGTTTTAAATGGCGGGAAGCGTCAACAAGGTCATTCTCGTAGGTAATCTGGGAGCTGATCCAGAAGTGCGCCGCATGCAGGATGGTCGCCCAGTGGTGAACCTACGCATTGCCACCTCTGAAAGCTGGCGCGACCGTGGCACCGGTGAACGCCGTGAGCGCACGGAATGGCACCGGGTTGTTGTCTTTAATGAAGGTCTTGCGAAAGTGGCTGAGCAGTACTTGCGCAAGGGCTCCAAGGTTTACATCGAAGGCCAAATTCAAACTCGCAAGTGGCAGGATCAGGGCGGTCAGGACCGCTATTCTACTGAGATCGTGCTGCAGGGCTTCAACTCCACGCTGACCATGTTGGACGGTCGCGGTGAAGGCGGCGGCCAAGGTGGTGGCTTTGGCGGCGGTCAAGGCGGCGACTTCGGTGGCGGTGGTGGAAGCGGCTATGGCGGTGACTTTGGCGGAGGCCAGGGTGGCAGTCAGGGCGGCGGCTTTGGCGGTGGAAACCAGGGTGGCGGCCAGCAAGGCGGCGGCGGCTTTGGCGGCCCCGGCGGCGGAATGGACGACGAGATTCCGTTCTAAGGGTTCGCACAACAGTACTTTTTAAGCCTTGCACCTTCGGGTGCAGGGCTTTTTTATTTCGTTCGCCAGAACACAGCACGAAGTGAAGAGCTGCGCGCTCGACGCCACGAAATTCATCTGATAAGCAAAAATCGGGAATTTGGAGGAGGAGAGTGGCACGCCCAAGGGGAATCGAACCCCTGTTTCCGCCGTGAAAGGGCGGCGTCCTAACCGCTAGACGATGGGCGCACTCTGTTCGAACCGTGGGTGTTAGGAGCACCCCGTTCGTTTGTGTGGGGCGGGTTATATTCAGATTACCGTTGGCTGGCAATAGTCAGTCCATCAAAAATCCACAGTTTGAAATAAAAAAAGATAACATATTGATATTGCTAGGGAAGGGGCGTTGATAATTCGCATAGAAAAAGCGCGACTGATCAGCCGCGCCCTCTCGTTCAGATCAGGATCTGTTACCAAGTGCCGGTGTTGGCCATGGATGCCCATGGTTCTTGAGGCTCAATGGGCCCACCCTTCTGGATCAACTCGATGGAGATGCCATCTGGTGACTTGATAAAGGCCATATAGCCGTCACGTGGCGGGCGGTTGATGGTTACACCTTTGCCCTGCAGTTCAGCACATGTCTTGTAAATATCGTCCACCATGTAGGCGAGGTGACCAAAGTTACGTCCTCCGGTGTATTCCTCCGGATCCCAGTTGTAGGTCAGCTCGAGCAAGGGTGCTTTGGTCTCACTTGCCGTCTCCTTGTCTTGGGGCGCAGCCAGGAAGACAAGAGTGAAACGACCCTTTTCGCTTTCGGATCGACGTACTTCTTCAAGGCCGAGCTTGTTGCAATAGAAATCGAGGGACTCGTCCAGATCTTTGACCCGAACCATCGTATGTAGGTAACGCATTAAGTCAGCCCTTTATTTGGAGTGAGATACTGTTACGCTCTGGGAATATAAAAGAGCGCGGCTGGATATCAATGCATGCTAAAGTGAAGCAGGTGACCTTTAGGGTAAAACCATGAGAAAGCACCTTCCGCTAAAGTCACTTTCGCAGAATAAACTGGTTAATACGAAGTGATCCACAAACTTACCCTGATCTATCCACCAATTCAGGATGTGTAGGATGTGCTAATCTTGTAATCAGTACTCCATAAGACCTACTGGATCTTGTGCCTACTGTGAGAAAAAGAACAAAACAGCAGGGGATCATTTAAGCTTTTTTAATTTTTCATCTGGAGCAGCCGTTGGCGAATGATATCCTCGAAGGCGAGGAATCAATCAGGATCGCATTCCCTGTACGGACTGATTGGTCTTGATGCGGCAACGACTACGGGGCATTAAAATGGCTATAAAAACGACGCCTGAAACAGGTTTCGTTGAAGATGTGAGCGACGACGTAGCAGTTGACGTTCTGCAGATTGGCGGAACGATCAAGTGGTTCGACGTCGGCAAAGGCTTCGGATTCATAAAACCAGATAACGATTTGCCGGATGTACTGTTGCATGTGACTTGCTTACGTCGGGATGGATTTCAGACAGCATACGAAGGGGCCCGTGTTGTCTGTGAAGTTCTGAATCGACCACGCGGCTTGCAGGCAATGCGCATTTTGTCCATGGACGAAAGCACAGCTGTTCATCCGTCACAGCTTCCTCCATCGCGTACACACGTGCAGGTGGTTCCGGAAGGTGGTTTTGTAGAGGCTGAGGTGAAGTGGTTTAACCGGGTAAAGGGCTTCGGCTTCCTGACCCGTGGTGAAGGCACTGAAGACATTTTCATTCACATGGAAACACTGCGGCGCTATGGCATCACCGAGCTACGTCCTGGGCAAAAGGTTCAGGTTCGTTTTGGCGATGGCCCAAAGGGCAAGATGGCAGCAGAGGTACGTCCGATGGGACTGGGGATTCATATTCCTGCCTCTCATTGATGCTTTGTAGCGACTGGAAACTTTTCTTTCAGAGGCCGAAAGAGAACTCCAGTCGTTCTGGCCAGTCCGTTTCAGCTTGGCGGCACGAAACTGATTGGCAGCGTAAAGTGAAAAGAGTTGAGTTTGATCCGTTCTATCCTTGGTAGCTTTGGGATTTTGGTTGCTCTATGGGCGACGCTGTTCTCTTCATGGGCATCTGAGGTGAAAGTGCGCGAGCTCGATCTGGTGACTGCGCGGGGAACCCACGCGTTCACTGTCGAACTTGCGGAAACACCTGAGGCTCGCGGGAAGGGGCTCATGTATCGCAAGAGCCTGCCTGAAAACCACGGCATGCTTTTCATTTTCGAGCGCACCCGGGATCAGCTTTTTTGGATGAAGAACACGCCTCTGCCCTTGGACATCATCTTTTTGACGGATGATTGGCGTGTACACCACGTTCATGAGAATGCAGAGCCCTTTTCTGAGTCTGTAATCTCATCACGCGGGCCCGTTCGCTACGTTGTGGAGTTCGAGGCAGGTATGGCTACGCGCACCGGCTTGAGCCGTGGTGATCAGTTCCGCTTGGGCGTTGAGGTTTTTGAAGTGCCAACCCGATAGTAGTCAACGACGGGTAGAAATTTAAAAGGCCGCTTGAGAGCGGCCTTTTGTATCTAGATCCGGTTCAGGCGGGCTTAGACCTCAGCATTGCGCTGAGAGAGCTTCTTTTCCCAGTTCAAAGCATGCTCCACGATCTTAGGCAGGTCGTTGTGCTTTGGTTTCCAACTCAGTTCCTTAAGCACGCGATCATTCTTGGCGACCACCTTGGGGCTGTCACCAGGACGGCGTGGTTGTTCAACAACCTTAAAGTCAACACCAGAAACGGCTTTCACAGCTTCGATGACCTGTCGCACGGAGTAGCCTTCGCCGTAGCCACAGTTCATTACGAGGCTGTTTCCGCCGTCACGCAGCCGGTTCAGTGCAAGGTAGTGGGCGCCAACCAAATCGCTGACGTGGATGTAGTCGCGCACGCCCGTTCCATCCGGCGTGTCAAAATCCGTTCCAAAGATGCCGAGTTCGCTACGCTTTCCGAGAGCAGCCTCTGAGGCCACCTTTATCAAATGGGTCGCATTCTTTGTTGATTGGCCGGTTCGTCCCTCGGGATCGGCGCCAGCCACGTTGAAGTAGCGCAGAGCTGTGTAGCGGAAGTCGTGCGCTGCAGCAACGTCGCTCAACATGAGTTCCGTCATGAGCTTTGACGTACCATAGGGGGAAAGAGGGCGCAGTGGGGCGTCCTCATCCACTGGAACCGTTTCCGGGTCGCCATACACAGCGGCAGTCGAGGAGAAGATGAACTTGCCGACGCCGTGATGTACACATGCTTCGATCAACTCGCGGGAGTTGGCGGTGTTGTTCTTGTAGTACTTGAGCGGATCAGACACGGATTCTGGAACGATGATCGAGCCAGCAAAGTGTATGACTCCTTCAATGGAATGCTCGGTTAACACCTTGTCCAACAGCGTTCGATCACCAATGTCACCCCGTATCAGGGGAACGTCACCTGGCAATGCCCACTCAAAGCCGGTCGAGAGGTTGTCGATGACAACAACCTTTTCTCCTGCATCTTTAAGCAGCCAGGTCATGTGGCTACCGATATATCCAGCACCGCCTGTCACCAGAATGGCCATTTTAACGTCCTTTGGTTTTAAACCTATTTTGCATTCAGGTTATTGGCGCAATTGTTTCGCAAAGGTTGACGATAGCGGAATTAGAAATGGGCTTCGATCAAATTGAACAGACCATCTGCAACAAACTGCACAGAGAGCGCAGCCAGAAGTACACCGAACAATCGTGTGATGATCAACTGAACCGTGGAGCCCATCACCTTCTCAATCTTGTCTGCAAGAATGAAAACGAAAAAGGTGATGATGAGAACAACCAACATGACCGCCAGAAGGCCCATGATGCCAGCTGCGCCCGGCGCCTGTGCTGTCAGCAGGATCAATGCTGAAATGGAAGCTGGACCGGCAATGAGGGGGATTGCCAGCGGGAACACAGCAACGTGTGAAAGGTCGTTATCCTCTTCCACCGCTTTCTCTGCGCTCTCTGCTTTGCGCTTGGTGCGATGTTCGAACACCATCTCGACGGCAATGATGAAAAGCAGCAAGCCCCCAGCTACCTGAAATGCGGGCTGTGAAATGCCAAGCACACTCAGGACTGATTGACCGGCGACAAAGAAGACCATCAGTGTTGCGGTAGAAATGATAATGGTTTTGATAGCAATTGATCGGCGTTCTGCTGTGGTTGCGCCTGCAGTTACAGCCAAGAACATGGGGGCCAGGCCGATTGGATCGATGGTCACAAACAGCATTGCGAAGGAGTTGGTGAGGAAGTCGAGCAAGGCTCTCTCCTGAGTCAGTAGTATAGCCAATATCGGTATTGGTTTGTCGCTAACAAATCCGTATGAAACTAGCAACACGAACCCCGGAAACCGGTGATTTTCATTTGTGCTTTGATGGCTAAGCGGTGCCTTTGCGGTGGATAACGCAACCTATTAAAAATGCCCTGTGATCTCTTGAGGTTACGGGGGCTAGGGAATTTGGAGATCGCCATTGAATCGGCTATAACCTAGCTCAAATTAACTCAACGAAATTAATGAGAATATTCCTTGGCAGATCAGGACAATAGCACCCCTGAGGGTGGTCTCCCCAGCGATATCAAGCCTATTTCCATTTCGGAGGAAATGAAGCGCAGTTATCTCGATTACGCCATGAGTGTTATCGTGAGTCGTGCGCTGCCAGATGTGCGAGACGGTCTTAAGCCCGTGCACCGGCGCATCTTGTATTCCATGCATGAAAATGGCTACGAGTGGAACAAGCCTTATCGCAAGTCCGCCCGTGTTGTCGGTGACGTGATGGGTAAATACCACCCGCACGGTGACAGCGCCATTTACGATGCGCTGGTTCGCATGGCGCAGGATTTCTCAATGCGTCTGCCACTCGTGGACGGTCAGGGTAACTTTGGTTCTGTTGACGGTGATCCGGCTGCAGCCATGCGTTACACCGAATGTCGCCTTGAGAAGGTGGCGCATACGCAGCTGTCTGATATTGACAAGGACACTGTCGATTTTCATGAGAACTATGATCAGTCCGAGACTGAACCGGAAGTGCTGCCTGCACGCTATCCCAACCTTCTTGTAAATGGTGCGGGTGGTATTGCGGTTGGTATGGCAACCAACATTCCGCCGCACAATTTGGGAGAGGTGATTGATGGTGCGATTGCTCTGATTGAGCGTCCCGACATCACGCTGCCAGAGCTCATGGAGATCATTCCAGGGCCGGATTTCCCGACAGGTGGTTTGATCCTTGGTCGCGCAGGCATTCGCAGTGCCTATGAAAATGGCCGCGGTTCCGTTGTCATGCGCGGCAAGGTCGACATTGAAGAGACCCGTAGCGGCCGTGAAAGCCTTATCATCACCGAGATTCCGTATCAGGTGAACAAGGCTTCCATGATCGAGAAGATCGCTGAGCTTGTTCGAGAAAAGCGTATTGAGGGTATTTCGGACATTCGCGACGAATCCGACCGTCAGGGCATGCGCGTTGTTATTGAGCTGAAGAAGGACGCCGTTGCTGACGTGATCCTGAACCAGCTCTATCGCTTCTCGCAGTTGCAGCAGTCATTTGGCGCCAACATGGTGGCTCTGAATGGTGGCCGTCCAGAGCAGATGAACCTTCAGGACATGCTTCGGGCATTTGTCCATTTCCGCGAGGAAGTGGTCAATCGCCGCACGCGTTTCCTTCTGAACAAGGCGCGCGACCGCGCCCACGTTCTCGTTGGTCTTGCTATTGCGACTGCCAACATTGACGAAGTCATTCAGCTCATCCGTACTGCGCCAGATCCTGCCACAGCTCGTGCCCAATTGATGGAGCGTAACTGGCCGGCAAAGGATGTAACGCCGCTCATTCAACTGATTGATGATCCGCGCCACCGCGTTCAGGAGGACGGAACCTATAAGCTCTCCGAGGAACAGGCCCGAGCGATCCTTGAGTTGCGCCTGCAACGCCTGACTGCTCTTGGCCGGGACGAGATCGGCGACGAGCTTGATGGCCTTGGTAATGAAATCAAGGACTATCTGGATATTCTCCGCTCACGTGAGCGGGTTTTCGAGATTGTTCGCAACGAGCTTGAAGAGGTCAAAAACGAATTTGCCACCCCGCGCCGTACGGAAATCACCGAGGGCGGCGGAGATCTGGACGATGAAGATCTGATCCAACGTGAAGACATGGTCGTGACTGTGAGCCACGGGGGCTACATCAAGCGTGTGCCTCTTGACACTTATCGGGCACAGCGTCGTGGTGGCAAGGGTCGTTCCGGCATGCAGACCAAGGATGAGGATTTCGTCACCCGTCTATTCGTTGCCAATACGCACACGCCGGTCCTGTTCTTCTCTTCGCGCGGAATCGCCTACAAGATGAAGGTATGGCGTCTGCCGTTGTCCAGCCCGCAGGCGCGCGGCAAGGCCTTGATCAACCTTCTGCCACTGGAGCCAGGTGAAAACATCACCAGCATCTTGCCACTTCCTGAGGATGAGGAGACTTGGGCAGAGCTGGACGTAATGTTCGCGACGACACGCGGTACAGTGCGTCGGAACAAGCTCTCAGACTTTGCTCAGATCAACAAGAACGGCAAGATCGCCATGAAGCTCGAAGAGGGCGATGGCATCGTGAACGTCATGACCTGCACCGAGCAAGATGACGTTCTGCTCACGACTGCAGCCGGTCAGTGCATTCGCTTCCCAACGACAGATGTGCGTGTCTTCACCGGCCGTAACTCTGTTGGTGTTCGCGGCATTGCGCTTGCTGATCAGGACCGCGTCATCTCCATGACCATTCTGCGTCATTTCGAGAGCGATTCAGATGAGCGTGCCGCGTTCCTCAAGCTGTCCCGTCAAATGCGCGGAGAAACAGATGAGGGTGAGGAAAACGGCGCGGTGGCGAATGGGGCTGGCATCAGTCAGGAGCGCTACATCGAGATGAGCGCTGCCGAGCAGATCATCCTTACGATTTCCGAGGAGGGGTATGGCAAACGTACATCCTCCTTTGAATATCGGACGACAGGCCGCGGCGGTAAAGGCATTGTTGCAATGGCGGTGAACCAGCGCAATGGCCAGCTGGTCAGCTCCTTCCACTGCGAAGAAAGCGATGAAATCATGCTCGTCACCAACGGTGGTCAGTTGATCCGCTGTCCGGTCAACGGCATTCGTATCGCGGGCCGCTCTACTCAGGGTGTCATCGTCTTCAAGACCTCAAAGGGCGAGAAGGTGGTCGCCGTGGAACGCATCAGCGACGTTGAAGGCAATGGCGACAGTGCCATTGATCTGGATGCCGAAGGCGAAGGGCCCGAGAGCCCTGATGCGCCCGAGGCACCTGAAGCTCCACAGGACGGCTCTGACGAGTAAGCGCCTGAACTGCTTTGATTTATGACAGATTACGGGGCCTATCGGGCCCCGTTTTCGTAGGATCAACCGTTCTGTTGAGCTTGTGCCAGAATGGAAAGCTGCTGTGCTTCCACGCGGGTTTCCTCAACAAAACTTCCCGGTATCGGCTGTGTTATCGCCTCAACATACCGGTCCTGTTTTAACGTGCTGCTGGTTGCGCAAAGGACTATGTCACTGTTGACCGGTGTCGTCTTGCTCTGCTCTTCAGCTGTGCCGGGCAGGGCGCTGAACACGAGTGTTGAAAGAACCAAAGCAGTTAAGAGAGCGGTTGTTCGCTCCCTGATGCACGGGATCGTTTGGTGTGGAACGTGCGCGTATGCCATGTCACCCCCTGTTGTTTATCGGGTGCCGGCCCCTGTGCGGTCTTCCAGCTCTACTGGGGCTGGCTGTTGGCCCTTTTTTATGGCCATGCGCTCATACTAGGGGTTTATGCGCAGTATTGCTCTGCTACCTATTTCTACAGGAAACGAGAGTCGGACAATGTTGCGCAGAAAACACAAGCCGTGGTGCGCAAACGATTTGCAACACACATCCTATGCACATAAGGGGAGCGGGGCCCGTGAGGGCCCCGCAAGACAAATAGAGAGGTTTTTTGAGGATTAGGACCCTGCTTGGGAGCAGAGAAATCTCTTTACCAACCCCGTTGTGTCAGGGGTTTTGTCGTTATGTTGATATCGGGCCAGGAATGATTTGCTCAATGACATCAACATATTGGTCTTTTGATCGGAGCAATCTGCAAAACCGGGGGGCGCCGGTCACATGCAAACTCCTGGGCTCCGTTTAGAGGAAGTGCTGAAAGACAGGGGCAGTCTTGGCAGCACTTTGATGGGGGATGTTGCCGGACACTTGTTGTTTTGGGGGGCTATTTTTGTCCAGCACCTCTAAAGTTCGCTTGACTGTGATAATATTGAAATCCCGATCAAGTGCTGTGATAGCCGTCACAAAAAGCCTTCTTTTAAGAAAGTGGTTCTTCGCACAATTTCCGGTTGGTTCCCCTGTTGTTTTCCGTAGGCATTGATTGTTAAGGTCCAGCCCAAGGGTTCGGGCCGAACCATCCAAGAACAGGGCTGGTAGATATGAAGCGAATTGCACTTTATCCGGGATCATTTGACCCAATGACCTTTGGCCATTTGGATATATTGGAGCAGTCACTTAGTCTGGCCGATGAAGTGATTGTGGCAATTGGCATTCATCCCGGAAAAGAGCCGCTTTTCAGCTTTGAAGATCGCGTGGCAATGATTGATGAAGCTTGCCATGAGGCCTTTGGCGATGTCGAGGCCAAGCGCATCCGCTGTATCTCATTCACCGGCCTGGTGATTGAGGCCGCCAAAGAGTACGGCTCCAAGATCCTGGTTCGCGGCCTTAGAGACTCCACAGATCTCAATTACGAAATGCAGATGGCAGGCATGAACGGAACATTAGCACCTGAAGTTAAAACCGTGTTCTTGCCCAGTTCACCGCCAATGCGGCCCATAACGGCCACATTGGTTCGTCAAATCGCGAAAATGGGCGGCGACTATGCGCCCTTCGTCCCGAAATGCGTGGTTGGTCGTCTTCAGGCACGCTTTTCCTAATAACCGCGTATCAATTCAGCTTTACCCAAAAGAAGGAACCAACAGTGGCTCGCTTATTTGCTGTAATTGCCGTGATGTTCGCATCGCTCTTTGGAACTTCGGCAGCATTTTCTCAGGATCTGGAAAACACTCTTTATCTGGACCTGAAGGACGGACGCGTTGAAATTCAGCTGCGGCCAGATCTTGCTCCAATGCACGTTGAACGCATTAAGCAGCTGACCCGCGATGGCTTTTACGACGGCATCGTCTTTCACCGTGTGATTGATGGTTTCATGGCTCAGACTGGCGACCCGACCGGCACCGGTCGTGGTGGTTCCGATCTGCCAGACCTGAAGGCAGAGTTTTCTCAAGAGCCATTCAAGCGCGGGACACTCGGCATGGCGCGCGCCTCCAATCCGAACAGTGCAAACTCTCAGTTCTTCATCATGTTCGCGGATGGTGCCTTCCTTAACGGCCAATACACCGTTTTTGGTGAGGTCATCTCCGGCATGGAACACGTTGACAAGATCAAGCGTGGGGAACCTGTCCAAAACCCGGATAAAATCATCAAGATGCAGGTTGCGGCTGATGCCCAATAAGGGCTAAGTGGTGCACCGTAAATTTTCACAGGAACTCAAGGAATAGCCCGTGGCTGACATTAAAGATCCAGAAAACACCCTGCTGATGGAAACAACACAGGGTAATGTTGTCATCGAGATGCGCCCAGACTTGGCACCAACACACGTGGCTCGCATCAAGGAACTGGTGCGTGACGGCTTTTACGACGGCATCGTCTTCCACCGTGTGATCGATGGCTTCATGGCTCAGACTGGCGATCCAAACGGCACCGGCACGGGCGGTTCCGGCAAGAAGCTGGCTGCTGAATTCTCCAGCGAAAAGCACGTTCGCGGAACTTGCTCCATGGCACGCGCAATGGATCCAAACTCTGCTGACAGCCAGTTCTTCATCTGCTTTGAAGATGCCTCTTGGCTTGATGGCCAGTATACCGTTTGGGGTCAGGTCATCGAAGGCATGGAAAACGTCGACAAGATCAAGCGCGGCGAACCAGTCCAGAATCCTGACAAGATGGTTTCTGTAAAGGTTGCTGCTGACGCCTAATTTGGCGGATTGCAGCTAGTTTCTTCAGAGGCGGTGGCCCTTCAAAAGGCTGCCGCCTTTGTTTTTGGAAGGTGCACTCCGGTTCCTGTTGACCATATGGCTTATTCCACGCTAAACCCCACACCGTTCTTGGGGTTTGGGCTGGTGACAGCGGCTCACCTCAAACATTTCCAACAGAGAACAAATCAACACGCGTCTGGCGATCTTTCAAAGTGTGCCGGACGTTTAGCCCTGAACAAGGCGACTAATGCGCGTAGACGATTTTGATTTTGACCTTCCCACGGAAAACATCGCACTGCGGCCTGTAAAACCGCGGGATGCTTCCCGCATGCTTGTGGTGCGTCCGGGAGCCGATCAGCTTATTGAGGACAGTGCCGTGCTGTCACTGCCAGACCTTTTGGAACCTGGCGATGCACTGGTCTTCAACAACACCAAGGTAATCCCAGCTCAGCTATTGGGCTTCAGGGACCGAGACGGAGTTCGGGCCAAGGTAGGCGTGACTTTGCACCAGAAGGTGAGTGCCAATGAATGGCGTGCCTTTGTGAAGCCTGCGAAGAAGCTCAGACTGGACGATACGGTCAAGTTTTATGGCAATGATGATGGTGAAGATGAGCTAAAGCTCTCCGCTCTCATCTGCGAGAAATCCGAGGCTGGAGATCTTTTGCTGCGCTTTGACAAGAGCGCCGGTGAGTTGGACGCGGCCATCGCGGAAGTTGGCCATATCCCATTACCACCTTACATCGCTTCAAAGCGAGCGGAGGATGCGCAGGACCGGGAAGATTATCAGACAGTCTATGCTGAGCACAAAGGTGCTGTGGCGGCACCAACGGCAGGGCTACATTTCACCGATCGCCTGTTTGATGCTCTGAAAAAACGCGGCATCGAAAGCCACTTTGTGACCCTTCATGTGGGGGCAGGTACGTTTCTTCCTGTCAAAGTAGACAAGACTGAAGATCACAAAATGCATCATGAATGGGGTGAGATCTCTGAAGAGACCGCCCAGAAGCTCAATGAAATTCGTGCTCGCGGAAATAAAGTGGTTGCCGTTGGCACCACATCGCTTCGCATTCTTGAGAGCGCAACGGGCGATGACAAAGTCGTCAAGCCGATTTCTGGCAGCACAGATATCTTCATCACACCGGGCTACAAGTTTAAGGCGATTGATGGCCTGATGACCAACTTTCATTTGCCGAAGTCTACGCTGTTCATGCTGGTGAGCGCGTTCTCCGGCTTGGAGGAGATGCGCGCCGCATACACCTTTGCCATCGAAAACGGCTATCGGTTCTACAGTTATGGCGACAGCTCTCTCCTGTTTCCCAAAGGTGATTAATGAGTGAACAAACCCAAGCGCGGTTTTCCTTCAAGCTGCTAAAGACAGATGGCGGTGCCCGCCGTGGTGAAATCAACACGCCACATGGTGTTGTCCGCACGCCGGCTTTCATGCCGGTTGGAACGCAAGCAACGGTTAAAGCCATGTACCCGGAACAGGTCCGAGATCTTGGCGCCGATGTTATTTTGGGCAACACCTATCACTTGATGTTGCGACCAACGGCTGAGCGTGTTGCAAAGCTCGGCGGCCTGCACAAGTTCATGAACTGGCCGCATACGATCTTGACGGACTCCGGTGGCTTTCAGGTGATGTCATTGGCACAGCTCCGCAAGATGAGCGAGGAGGGGGTTACCTTCCGATCTCATCATGATGGCTCCGTTCATGAGATGAGCCCTGAGAGGTCCATCGAAATTCAGGGGCTGCTTGGCGCTGACATTCAGATGCAGCTTGACCAGTGCATTGCATTGCCTGCCGAGCGCAGCGAGATTGAGGAAGCCATGCAGCTTTCCCTCCGTTGGGCAGAGCGCTCTCGCACTCAGTTTGAAAAAATGGGTGGACCTGAAAAGGGGCAGGGTCTCTACGGCATCGTTCAAGGCGGCGACAATCCCGAACTGCGTGTTCAGTCTGCCAAAGCACTGGGTGACATGCCGTTCGAAGGCTACTCGGTTGGTGGTCTGGCCGTTGGTGAACCTCAGGAAGTCATGCTCAAAATGCTGGAGGTCACTACTCCGGTAATGCCGGTTGACAAGCCACGCTACCTGATGGGCGTCGGCACACCAGAGGACATTTTGGAAAGCGTTGCCCGCGGGATTGATCAGTTCGACTGTGTGATGCCAACGCGCGCTGGTCGGCATGGCCTGGCGTACACACGCTTCGGCAAGGTGAATCTGAAAAACGCACGCCATTCAGAGGATCCGCGCCCGCTGGACGAGGCTTCAAGTTGCCCGGCCACGCGTGAGTATTCACGCGCTTACCTGCACCATCTGGTCCGTGTGAATGAGGGCCTTGCTGCAATGCTCCTGACTTGGAACAATCTGGCTTACTACCAGTATCTCATGCAGGGCATTCGCGATGCAATTGATGCAGGTACCTTTGAAGAATTCCGTCAGAAAACCAAGGAAGATTGGGCCCGAGGAGACATCGAGCCCTATGTCTGGTCCTAGGCCACATGGAGGCAGTCAGCTTGCGGTTGACTGCCTTTTTTGCAGCATCACGCCGTTGATCTTCCAAATGCCATCTTGCTGCTGGTTCAGCTTGTAAATGCCGAGCCAGGACTCTCCGTCGGTGTCGCTCAGCCAAACCTCTTGAAACAGAGTTCCATCGGTTTCGACAGTGCGTCCGAAACCAATATCTTGAGCGGTCAAAAGTGGCTGATATCCTGCGCGTACCATCTCGATGAAGTCGCGGGGTGATGGAAACTGTGCCTTGATGGCGCTTGCTGCGTAGCTGTAGGCCTTGGCTGCATCGCTGCGTTTGAGCGCTTCGATCTGCTCAAGTATGATTGACTTGATTTGCTTGCCAGCGGTTAACTCGTCGGCCTGTGCCTTAATGGGGTGCGCGGTGATGCCTGCGAGGATAAGCAGAAGCGCAAGTACGGTGTGGCGCATCTCTTCGGTCCCTGTTTTTTATGCCATATACCCTAACGTAACATAGGGCGTGAGGCTAGAGACCCAAGAGAAGAATGCAGTCAGAGAACGCAGTGCGTCATCACAAGCGCCACAACTCCACTTGATCGGGCTTTTCTTTGCGGCAAAGTTTGTCGTGCAGATCTGCAACAAACACGCGCCCTTCTGCCGAGAAGGGCAAAACAGACGCCCAAGCGGTTTCCTTGTTCAGAAGAAGGCTGTGCGGTACGGCAAGCACGACGGCATCAGCTGGAACTGCTTCTGATGCCAGTGTTAGCGCCAAACCGTACTCCTCCTGAACTTCTGCTGGATCTGCGAGAGGATCGATGATCTGCACGTCTGCGCCAAACTTTTGCAGCTCGCGCACCAGATCGACCACCTTTGAGTTGCGCGTATCGGGTACGTCCGCCTTGTAGGTGATTCCCAGAACCGTAATTCTCGGCGGCATCTGGCGGCCCAGGCGCACACACCCTTGAATGATCTCACCGGCCACAAACCGGCTCATGCCTTCATTGGTGCCGCGGCCCGCCAATATCACCTGGGGTGAAAAACCCAGCTCGTAGGCTTTGTGCGTCAAATAGTAGGGATCGACGCCAATGCAGTGGCCACCCACAAGGCCTGGCTTGAAAGGCAGGAAATTCCATTTTGTCCCAGCGCCTTCGAGCACATCGCGGGTATCAATGCCCATACTATTGAAAAGCATGGCAAGTTCATTCATGAGCGCAATGTTCAAGTCGCGCTGTGTGTTCTCGATGACCTTGGCTGCCTCTGCAACCCGAATGCTCGGTGCCCTGTGAATGCCAGCGGTAACAACTGTGCCGTACAGCTCACTCAAGGTGTTCAGAGCTGCCTCAGAGGAGGCTGAAACGATCTTGAGAATGCTTTCAAAAGTATGCTCAGTGTCGCCCGGATTAATGCGCTCAGGGGAGTAGCCAACCTCAAAGTCAACTTTAAACTTGAGCCCGCTTTGCGCCTCAAGAATGGGCACTGCAATTTCTTCGGTCGCGCCGGGAAAAACGGTCGACTCAAATACGACAATGTCGCCGCGCTTCATCTGGCTGCCGACAGTTTCAGCTGCTTTTTCCAATGGTTTGAGATCTGGCCGCTTTGCCTGATCGACGGGGGTTGGCACTGCGACAATGTGAATGTTCGCGCGCTTCAGGTCTTCAGGGTTTGCTGTCAGTTGCAGACGGTTGTTTGCAAGGCTGGATGGTTCAACAGATCCGGTGACATCATGACCTGCTTTCAGGGAAGCTATGCGTGCTTCATTGATGTCAAACCCGATGGTCGAGAAACCCTTGTTTGCAAATGCGCATGCAACAGGCAGGCCCACATAGCCAAGCCCAACAACTGAGACTGTCAAAGACATTGAATTCCTCTGACGGCTTTTAAACGCCGTAGTATTCGCGGTACCACTTCACAAAGGCGGCGACGCCGTCTTCAACACTGGTCTGGGGTTTAAACCCAGTGATGTCAATAAGATCTGTTACGTCTGCCCAAGTAGCAGCTACATCGCCCGGCTGGAAAGGCAAGAGTTCGCGTTTTGCCGTTTTGCCCAGAGCCTTCTCAATGGCCGCAAGATAGGTGAGGAGCTCAACAGGTTCGTTGTTGCCAATGTTGCAGATGCGATAGGGCGCACTGCTTGTTGCTGGGTCGGCTGCAACTGCATCCCACTCCGCATCCGCCTGCGGTGGAACGAAGCTGACGCGAACAATGCCCTCTACGATATCGTCGATGTATGTGAAGTCTCGCACCATGTTGCCGCCATTGAAAAGCGGCACTGGCTTGTCTTCCAGGATGGCTTTGGTGAACTTGAAGAGCGCCATGTCCGGCCGCCCCCAAGGCCCATAGACGGTGAAGAAGCGCAGGCCCGTGCACGGAATGGAAAACAGATGCGCATAAGAATGCGCCATCGCTTCATTCGCCTTTTTCGTGGCAGCGTAAAATGACACTGGATGGTTGCCACCTTTGTGAGGTGACAACGGCATGTCCTTGTCGAGTCCAAACACGGACGACGTGGATGCGTAAACGAGATGCTTGACGGGATGAGCGCGCACGCCTTCAAGGATATTCAGGAAGCCGGTTACGTTTGAGTCCACGTAACTTTGAGGTTCTTCTAATGAATATCTTACACCCGCCTGAGCTGCCAGATGGATCACGTAGTCTGGCTTGGCCTCGGCGAAGACCTTCATTACAGCGTCGCGGTCTTGCAGGTAAACGCGGCTTTCTTCGAAATGGTTAGATCCTTGAAGCCTTTTGAGACGGTTCTCTTTCAGATTGACATCGTAGTAGTCGGTTACCGCGTCAAGACCAATGACGTGATAGCCCAATTCGAGCAACCTCAGGGCCACGGCGTTGCCAATGAAACCCGCCGTGCCCGTCACAAGGATCTTTTCCATCTAACTCAATCTCGTAGAAGGCGCTTCGCCTAGTTTTTCAGCAGCTTTTCCAGGAGAGGGCGCACTTCAGCGGCCAACTCCTCATTGTCCATTGCATAGGCAATATTCGCCGCGAGGAAGCCCGCTTTCGAGCCGCAGTCATAGGTCTCACCGGTATACTCAACGCCGAAGAAATCCTGTTTGCCCATCAACGTGAGCATTGCGTCCGTCAGCTGGATCTCGCCTCCTGCACCGGTGGCCTGATTTTCCAGAAGGCCAAAGATCTCGGGTTGCAAGATGTAGCGGCCATTTATGTAAAGATTGCTTGGCGCAGTTCCTGGCGCGGGCTTTTCAACCATGCCCGTTACTTTGAACGTGCCGTCTGCCATGGGTTCTGATCGCTCGATAATGCCGTAATTCTGCGTTTGATCCCATGGCACTTCTTCGACAGAAATCACGTTGCCGCCATTCTTTTCGTAGGCTTCGACCATCTGAGCCAGGCAGCCTTTTTCCGACTTCATGACCATATCCGGAAGAAGCACGGCAAACGGCTCGTTGCCAATGATTTCACGGGCACACCAGACCGCATGTCCTAGACCCAGAGGCTCCTGCTGACGGGTGAAGCTGGTGCTGCCCGCTGCGGGCCGCATGTCTTCCAGCAGGCCTAGAGCCGCCTTTTTGCCGCGGCTGCTCAGGGTTTCTTCCAGCTCATATGCAATATCAAAGTGGTCTTCGATGACGTGCTTGTTGCGGCCAGTCACGAAGACGATGTGCTCAATACCCGCTGCAAGCGCTTCGTCGACAACATACTGAACAATTGGCCGATCCACGACAGTCAGCATCTCCTTCGGCACAGCTTTGGTGGCTGGCAAAAAGCGGGTCCCAAGACCTGCAACGGGAAGAACTGCTTTGCGAATTGTTTTGCTCATATCGGCCTCATTGTTACTAATGTACCTCGGTTTTGATAGGCGCTTCCGCTGCCCTTGGTCAATGCTTTGAATTGTTTCATGGCATTTCGTCCGGTGAAAGCTGTGAAACCTGTCTAATAATGACTCGCGTAGGTCATATGGGCTCAATAGTGTTGCCCGGCTTAAGTATAACTCTTCCATACCGTTGGATCTCGAAGATGATTGAGAAATTCAAAGAAGCCGCCTTGGTCGCTGGTCAAGAAGCCATGAAGATTTATGAGACTGATTTTATGGTGGAGGACAAAGAGGATGGCTCACCGGTTACCATAGCCGACCAGGCTGCTGAAGATGTCATCATCAAGATTCTTGGAGAGGCCTTTCCAGATCTGACGGTGATTGGCGAAGAAAGCACCGCTGCGGGCAAGGTTCCTGAAACCTGCAACCGCTTTGTTATCGTTGATCCAATTGATGGCACGAAAGAGTTCATCAAGAAGAATGGCGAGTTCACGGTCAACATCGGCTTGATTGAGGACGGAGTCGCCATCGCAGGGGTCGTATATGCGCCAGCGCTGGGAGAACTCTATTGGGGCGACTGCCACAACGGGGCATTCAAGGCGACAGTTGAGAACAACAAGATCGTTTCAACGAAACCCATTCGCTCCCGCGGCCTTGATGAGAATAATGTTGTTGTGCTGGCAAGCCGTTCACATCGCACACCAGAAACCCAGTCCCTGATCGACCGCCTTGGCAATGTCGAGGTGATGGCTGCTGGCTCGTCTCTCAAATTTTGCAGATTGGCTGAAGGAGCCGCTGACTTTTATCCGCGCCTAAGTCCCACAATGGAATGGGATACCGCTGCTGGGCAGGCGGTTCTAACGGCAGCCGGTGGCGCGACAATCGTTTCCGGCGGCGAGCCTTTGCTTTACAACAAGCGCGATGAGACAAATCAGCGAGCCTTCGAAAATCCATTTTTCATTGCTGTTGGTGATGAGCAAATTATTTCCCGGTTCAGCCTGAAGACAGGTTGGTAGACTTAGGCTTCTCTGAAATATCCGTATAGCTTTCAGATCAAACATTGGTCTATGCGGTTTTATCCGGAGAATTTGATGCCGATTAATCCATCCTCGCATTTAAAGCGTCTTGAGAATGAGAGTATTCAAATCATTCGCGAGGTAGCGGCGGAGTGCCGGAATCCTGTCATGCTGTATTCCATCGGCAAGGATTCCGCCGTCATGCTGCATTTGGCGCTCAAGGCGTTTTATCCGTCCAAACCGCCGTTTCCCTTGCTCCATGTAGACACCACCTGGAAGTTTCGAGAAATGATAAGCTTCCGCGATACGATTGCGGAAAAATACGGTTTGGAACTTATCGTGCACACCAATGAGGAAGGTGTGCGGCAGGGCATCAATCCGTTTGATCATGGCTCCTCAAACTACACTCATGTGATGAAGACCGAGACGCTGAAGGCGGCTCTTACTGAACATGGGTTCGATGCAGCCTTCGGTGGGGCCCGGCGTGATGAGGAAAAGTCTCGCGCCAAGGAGCGCGTTTTTTCTTTCCGCACATCCTCCCATTCGTGGGACCCCAAAAACCAGCGTCCGGAGCTATGGAACAATTACAACGCTCGGGTAAAGCCGGGCGAGTCCATTCGTGCATTTCCGCTCTCCAATTGGACCGAACTTGATATCTGGCAGTACATTCTTGCCGAGGAAATCGACATTGTTCCCCTTTATCTGGCGGCAAGACGTCCGGTGGTGAACCGAGGCGGATTGCTGATCATGGTTGATGACGAGCGCTTCCGCTTGGAGCCAGGTGAACAGATAGAAGAGAAGATGGTTCGGTTCAGAACCCTTGGCTGTTATCCGCTCACCGCGGCAATTGAATCAGAAGCCACCACACTTCCTGAAGTGGTTCGCGAGATGCTTATTGCTCGGACCTCCGAGCGTCACGGGCGCCTTATTGACCATGACGATGCGGCCTCGATGGAAAAAAAGAAGCGGGAGGGGTATTTCTGATGAACATTAATCCGGACATCAAAGCGGAAGACTTTGCGGAGTACATTTCCTCTCAAGAAGACAAGGGGCTCTTGCGTTTTTTGACCTGCGGCAGTGTGGATGATGGCAAGTCCACTCTCATCGGGCGCTTACTTTATGACACGAAGTTGATTTTTGAGGATCAGCTCTCTGCTCTTGAACGCGACAGCAAGCGCCACGGCACCGTTGGCGAAGAGATGGATCTGGCGCTACTGGTTGACGGTCTGGAAGCAGAGCGAGAGCAGGGCATCACCATTGATGTTGCGTATCGGTTCTTTGCAACGGACAAGCGCAAGTTCATCGTTGCTGACACCCCGGGCCACGAGCAATACACCCGGAACATGGCAACGGGCGCCTCTACCGCCGATCTTGCCGTGCTGTTGGTTGATGCGCGCAAGGGCATTCTCACACAGACCAAACGCCATGCGTTTATTGCTTCTCTTCTCGGGGTACGACACGTGGTTCTGGCCCTCAACAAGATTGACCTTGTTGACTACAGCCAAGAGCGTTTTGAGGAAGTCCGCGCGGAGTTCGACCAGTTTGCGGAGAGCTTTGACTTTGACAGCGCGGTGGCCATTCCTCTTTCTGCCCGTTTTGGCGACAATGTCACGCAGCGCAGTGACAAGCTTTCATGGTTCAACGGACCGACCCTTCTCGAGCACCTGGAAACCGTTGAGGCTGAAAAGGCAGTAGAGGGCGGGCCCTTCCGGCTTCCTGTCCAGTGGGTCAATCGCCCGAACCTCAATTTTCGAGGCTTTTCAGGAACAGTGACTGGCGGTCCTATGCGGGTGGGTGACGAGATCGTCGTGGCAAACTCCGGAAAGACCACGGTCGTCGACAAGCTAGTGACCATGGATGGGGAGCTCAGCGAAGCGCCGTCAGGGCAGGCAGTAACGGTCACCTTGAAGGACGAGATCGACATTTCACGTGGTGATGTGCTGGCACCCGTCAATAATCGGCCGGATGTGTCCGATCAGTTTGCAAGCCATGTGATCTGGATGTCCGAACAGCCCATGTATCCAGGGCGACCATACCTGCTCAAGATTGCCGGGCGAACGGTTTCAGCCCAGGTCACCGAGATCAAACACAAGATTGACGTCAACACCTTCAAACACCTTGCTGGCAAGCAGCTGGAACTCAATGAGATCGCGTTTTGTAACGTGGCTTTGTCTCATCCGGTGGCGTTTGATCCCTACGAGGCCAACAAGGAGACGGGCAGCTTCATCTTGATTGACCGCATGAGCAACGAAACCGTTGCAGCGGGAATGGTGTGGTTCGGCCTTCGGCGCGCAACCAACGTGCACCGACAAGCGCTCGACATCAACAAGGCGGAGCGGGCATCGTTAAAGAACCAGCGTCCGGCCCTGCTGTGGTTTACGGGCCTGTCTGGGTCTGGCAAATCCACGATTGCGAATGCGCTTGAACTGAAACTGAGCGAGCGCGCGAAGCACACGTATGTTCTTGACGGGGACAACATTCGTCATGGGCTGAACAAGGACCTCGGCTTTACAGAGGCTGATCGGGTGGAAAACATCCGCCGGGTGGCCGAAACGGCAAAACTCTTCGTGGATGCTGGGCTGATTACGCTGGTGTCCTTTATCTCACCGTTCCGATCGGAACGCCAGCTGGCGCGGTCTTTGGTGGAAGCAGGGGAGTTCTACGAGATCCATGTAGATACGCCGCTGGAAGACTGCGCAAAACGCGATCCCAAAGGCCTTTACGCCAAGGCAAAGGCAGGAGAAATCCAGAACTTTACAGGAATCGACAGTCCTTACGAAGCGCCGGAAAACCCGGAAATTCGCGTCAGCACCGTGGGACGGACACCAGAAGACATTGCTGATGAGATTATTGATCGTCTGGAAGAAGATGGCGTTCTGGAGCGTGCACTGGAGTGGCACATTTAACTGCAGAAAACTCGGTTATCCTTGGATCAAAAGGGGCGGCATGTGCTGCCCCTTGTTTTTTCCATATTCTGCCTCTACCAGAACTACAGACGATTCTACGCTTAGGAGCCTGAAGCCGTGACCCAGCCTAATTCTGAAGTCATTGTTGGAAATGCAAAATTCTCCAACTCCGCCCCATTTGCCTTGATTGCTGGTCCTTGCCAGCTGGAAAGCCGTAATCACGCCATGGAGATGGCTCAGGCGGTAAAGGAGATCACCGACGAGCTGGGCATTGGGTATGTGTTCAAGGCTTCCTATGACAAGGCAAACCGCACCAGCCTCTCTGCGTCTCGTGGTATTGGCATGGCAAAGGGTCTGGAAGTCTTTGCGGAAATCAAGGAGACCTTTGGCCTTCCTGTGATCACCGATGTTCATGAATCCACCCACTGTGCGCCTGCTGCCGAAGTCTGCGATATTCTCCAGATTCCAGCTTATCTATGCCGACAGACCGATCTGCTTGTAGCAGCGGCTCAGACCGGTCGGGCCATCAACGTGAAAAAAGGTCAGTTTCTTGCCCCTTGGGACATGAAAAACGTTCAGACCAAGCTCGTGGAGAGTGGCAACTCGAACGTCTTGTTGTGTGAACGCGGCGCTACGTTTGGCTACAACACACTGGTTTCTGACATGCGCGCCCTGCCAATCATGGCGGCTATGGGCTCTCCAGTGGTTTTTGATGCGACGCACTCCGTGCAGCAGCCTGGTGGCCTCGGTGGTTCCTCAGGTGGTCAGCGCGAATTTGTCGCCACCTTGGCTCGTGCAGCTGTCTCCGTCGGCATTGGTGGTCTCTTCATTGAAACCCATGATGATCCGGACAACACCAAGTCCTCTGACGGACCGAACATGATTCCTTTGAACCGATTGAAAGAGCTTCTTTCCTGGCTTCAGGAGTACGACAAGATCACAAAGGCACGTAGTTTTACTCTTTGATTTCGAAAGGGTTTCGGGGTAATTACGTACCGTCATGGACATATCCACCGCGTGCAACAAAAAAATCAGCGGTGAATGTCCATTTGCTCTCAGGTTGTGAGGTTCGGCTCTTTAACTTTAGTCGGACCTCGGGTACAAGCGCAGCGAGCCAAAATTCCTCACTCGACCAGTACACTGGAGTTTTAGATGACTGCTATCATCGATATTATCGGCCGCGAAATCCTCGACAGTCGTGGTAACCCGACTGTAGAAGTCGACGTCCTTCTGGAAGACGGCTCTTTTGGCCGGGCGGCTGTTCCGTCTGGTGCCTCTACCGGTGCTTTTGAAGCTGTAGAACGCCGCGATGGCGGCGAGCGTTACCTCGGCAAGGGTGTTGAGGACGCAGTAGAAGCTGTAAACGGCGAACTGTTTGACGCTGTTGGCGGCATGGATGCTGAAGATCAGATCAAAGTTGACCGCGCTATGATCGAACTCGACGGCACCGACAACAAAGGCCGCTTGGGCGCAAACGCGATCCTCGGCGTTTCTCTGGCTGTTGCCAAGGCTGCGGCCGAAGCTTCCGGCCTGCCACTATACCGCTACATCGGTGGTTTCGGCGCACGCACTCTGCCAGTTCCAATGATGAACATCATCAATGGCGGTGAGCACGCTGACAACCCAATCGATTTCCAAGAATTCATGATCATGCCTGTTGGCGCTTCTTCCCTTCGTGAAGGCGTGCGCATGGGCGCAGAGATCTTCCACACCCTGAAGAAGGGCCTGTCTGCTGCTGGTCACAACACCAACGTTGGTGACGAGGGTGGCTTTGCTCCAGGTATCGGTTCCACCGACGAAGCCATCAGCTTTGTTCTGAAGGCAATCGAAACTGCTGGTTACACCCCAGGCGACGACGTAATGCTCGCTTTCGACGCTGCTTCCACCGAGTTCTACAAGGATGGCAAGTACAACCTGAAGGGTGAAGGCAAGGTTCTGGGTTCCGACGAAATGGTTCGTTACCTCGAAGACCTCGTCAGCAAGTACCCAGTATTCTCCATCGAAGATGGTATGGCTGAAGAAGACTGGGACGGCTGGAAGGCTCTCACAGCAGCAATCGGCGACAAGTGCCAGCTGGTTGGCGACGATCTGTTCGTGACCAACTCTGAGCGCCTGGCTCGCGGTATCGCAAACGACACTGCAAACTCCATCCTCGTGAAAGTGAACCAGATCGGTTCCCTGACCGAGACCATGGAAGCTGTAGAAATGGCGCACCGCGCATCCTACACCTCCGTCATGTCTCACCGTTCCGGTGAAACCGAAGACAACACCATTGCTGACCTCGCTGTTGCTTTCAACTGCGGCCAGATCAAGACCGGTTCCATGTCCCGTTCTGACCGTATGGCAAAGTACAACCAGCTCATTCGCATCGAAGAAGAGCTCGGCACAATGGGCATCTACGCAGGCCGTTCAATCCTGCGCAAGTAATTGGTTCGGAGCGTATCCAGACCAAACGAAAAGCCGGGTTTCGACCCGGCTTTTTTGTTGTCTGGATTTAGCCTCATGGCCGCTTAGTCAAAGCTTTTGCGAACCCACCATACCAGCCCGCAAACAAGAGCGAAGGGCAGGGCCGTGTAGCCAAAGAACAAAGGCACCATCAGCAGCCCCCAAGCGGCTATCACGCCAATAGAGTAGAGGGTGTCGCCCACGTCTACCCCCGCGATCATGCATGGATTGGGAAAGCCCTCGTGCACCATGCAATCTGTGAAATTTCCAACCAAGATCATAATGGCCACACAGCCAAGCCAGATGGCAAAGGGAAATGCCACATAGAGAATGAGGAGAATCTTTGGGCGCAGAACAGCAGCAAAAAGGCGTCGCATGGCTCTGTCCCGCGTCTTCAGCTCAAGGACCGGGTCTGGTCTGCATGCATCAGCGCTGCAGCGATGGTTTCGGGTTGCTCGGCCCCGGAAATGCCAAACCGGTTGTCAACCACGAAGAACGGCACCCCAGTAACACCCATCACTGAGGCTTGCTCAACAGCGGCACTGACATTGGCAAGGTCTTCATCGCTTTCCAGCCTTCGACGGATCGCCTCACTCTCAAGGCCTGCATCCCCAGCAATCTCAGATAACGTGTCGATACGGCTCAAATCTTTTCCGTCGATGAAGAAGGCCTGAAACAGAGCTTCCACCATCTCTTCCTGCCGGTCGTTTTCTTGAGCCCACAGGATGAGCCGATGTGCGTTCAAGGTGTTGGGGGACTTGGTGATCTTGTCGAAGGCAAATGGAATCTCTTCCTGCTGGCCTGCGGCCTCGATCCGGGAATAGACATCCTTGGCTTGCTCCGCCCCCCCGAATTTTTCTGAAAGGTAAAGCTGACGGTCTTTGCCCTCGGCTGGCAGCGTACTGTCGAGCTGAAACGGAAGCCATGTGGTTTCAACTTTGATGTCCGGCACCAATGCCAGCGCCTTTTCAAAGCGCCGTTTTCCGATGTAGCACCAAGGGCACATCACGTCTGAAATCACGCTGACTTTGAGGGGAACAGGTCCAAACATCTTTATGCTCTCGTTGAGTGGCCGGGGACGCCTATGGTCAGGTACCAAGACCTGTTGTGCGTACCATCATCATGATGCGACTGGAAAGCTGGTCCATGCCCTTTTTGGTGCGCAAAAGCGCGATCGGCCCCCGGTTTTCGACATTGGCGACAAAGTCCTCATCCCGGCACACGGCCATTGCGATAGAAAGAACTGTCCCTGTCCAAGCGTCTCTATTACGGGACATCAGTGAATCGTCGTGAGCCGTAAAGCGGCCAATCAAATCGAGAAGGTCCAGCTCAAATACGGACTCGCCGCGTCGACCAGTGGAGTCCTTAAGCATCTCCAGGTAATCGAGATAGATCTGCTCATCCAACAATCCATTGGACTGCCCCCGTGAGAGCAGCTTGCTGGAGGCCGTCAAAATGCCGTTGGAGAGGCGCTGGCGCCGTCCTGCGCGCAGAGCTGACATCAGATGCCCATAGACAGCCGGATCGGCCATGTTGCCCACCAGCACGTCCGTAGCGCCTGCTGCGTACAAAGTTTCCGCATCCTCTCGGTTCGAGGCATAGGCAAGGGTGGGCAAGCTGTAAAAGCGCGGGTCAGCTCTCAGGCGCGAAATTGTATCGCAGCTTTCCCAAAGAGGCCCATCCAGCATCAGTGCCTCAAAGGTCCGCTGTCCGAGGAACTCCAGTGTCATGTCAGCGGTAAAGGTTGCAATCACTTCTGCCTTGCGGTCAGTCAGGCTCTGTACCAGCGCAAAATGCCCGCCCATCCCGGCAAGCAGCAGCGTGGGCTTGTCATCAATGTCACTGAAGGTTTCCGAGGCGATCTGTGTTCCCAGCAAGCGGCGGCGCAAACGCGCTTCTTCCGAGCGCAAGGCCATTCGCCGAACCATGGCAAGGCGGGGGATCAATACGCTTGGGGGAATGGCATCACTAAAGCACGCACTGGCCTTCATGTTGAGCGGCACCTGCGCGTTGCCTGAGGTTATGATGACCAACGGCACTTCAACATGCTGGTTGCGTCTGTATCCCTTCAGATACGCGGCCATTTCCGTCAGCTCTGGTGGGTTTGCCACCGACCACGGCAGGATGACGCAGACGGGCAACGGCGCAGCATGATCAAGTTCATCCTGAAGCGCTGAAAGACTGCGGATGATGGTGAGCCGGTCTGAAAGCTCCGCAAGCGGTGCCAGCATGTCAAGAACGTGCGTCTTGACGGGAGACAGGAGCAGGATCTTCCCGAAGCTGCTGGTCTCTTCTACTTGCAGATTTACGGAGCTCAGATGGGTCATATGTCCTCTCAGGCCACCGCGGTTTTCTCTCTTGGCTGAGAGCGGCGTGCCAATCTTGTTCTATCGACTTCACCCGCTTCCGAGCGTGGCAGCGAGCGCAATGAGAAGATGCGGTGGGGCAGCATCGCCAAGCTGACGCGTTCTGCATCCAGATACGCATAGAATGCGTCCACATCTACCGTTGCACCCTCGCTGGGCACGACTGCGACCATTAAACGGGCACCCAGTACCTCATCTTCTACCAGAAAAGCAGCCGCTTCGCTTACCCCCGGGAATGCACTGTAGATCATATCAAGGTGTGGCAATTCAGAGGAATCAGGTGCAATCGTCCCGGTACGGCCAAAATCGGAAATCGCACCGTTTGCGATCTGAACGGGAAGATTGGTTTGAGTACAACCACTTTCGGTGAGTTCAAGGCAGGTTTCCGCGTCCGGCCAGTTGGCGCTCGGCACCATTGCCCCCTGCAAAGTGATTAGGGTTTCATCCCCGTTATCCAGCGTATCCAAAGACATAAGCACCGGGCCATGGATGTTGCCGGAAGGCGCATGCACGTTTCCAAGTTCCAATTTGTTTGGCAGAACATTGGTGCCGCGCAGTTTGGCGACAAAACCAAAGTCCTCCAGCACATGAAGATCTATGAAGGTGCCATTTGATTTGTAGCGGGCAGGGCGCGTTGAGGTCGGCGACCAGACAGCGGTTACGGCCGTGTTCCAGCCTTGCAAGGCTTCATCGATGTGCGGGGCCAGCGCCCCTGGCACCAGAACATAATCCGCGTCCACCGTTCTGGCATGGTCGGTGAGGCTGTGAAGGGCAATCGGGTGATGAAGGTGCAAGGTTCCTTCGCTCAAAAGCCAGGGAACCAGCCCTGCGCCGATGCCAGTCATGCCACAGGCCACAAAGGGCACGACCAGATTGGCCTTGGTCTTCAGCCGCGCCTCCAGAAATGGCATCAACCCCGCCGAGATCCAGTGGTTGTGGCTTCTAGGTACAGGTGCCGGACCGTGTTTGGTCTGGATCCAGGTAAGTGTGGCGATGTGGTTGGCCGCGTTCTTGTCCGCGCTGCGCCCAACTGTTTCCGCAGCCTCCGCGTACTGCTGCACGAGCGGGGCCAACTCCAGCACCCCATCTGGCACGGAACTGCCAAGGCCAAAGACAAACTTCAGCGAGAAATAATCAGCAGCGGCATCTCGCGCATCTTCGCCCAGGAAACGCGCTTCAATACGGTCAGCGGTGATGAAAGCCTTAGCGCCCACCGTGCTCAAAGCCTGAAGGATTTCCCGGTGACGCCAGTGCAGCGGGAAGGGGGACACAATCAAACCGGCCCGCCAGGCGCCCAGCATGGTCAGCACCGTGTCAACTGTGTTGGGCGCTTGAATGCCGATCACCTTGTCGGGTTCCAGCCCCACGGCAGAGAAAAACGCCGCAATGCGATTGATCTCTTCTTCTGCCTGCTTGAACGTCAATTTGCGCGGCTTGCCGCCGGTCCATTGGGCGCGGTCCGGCGCGTCCACCAGTGCCAATTGGTGCGGGTTTGTCTGCGCGGCGCGTTTCACCAGCGCATCCAAGGTTACCGAGCCCCAGACACCGCTGGTGGTGTATTGCGCGATCGTCTCTTCGCTACAAAGGATCATGTTGCCCCCGTCAGTGACCCTTATTGAGAAGCGGTGGCTGACCACCAATTGTCGTATTGATGACCATAGGTCGGGCTCTTTTCCGGGTGTTCCAGCGTGGTCCAGCGGCCCACCCATTCATTGGGAACGTGGTAAAGAGGTATAGCATAAGCACCGGAAATGAGCACACGGTCCATGGCGCGAACAGCGGCAACGAAGTCTTCACGGCTGCGGGCCGCGACCATGGCGTCAATCAAAGCATCCAGTGCAGGTTCTTTTGCCCCAACAATATTGCGCGAACCTTTGATGTCTGCAGCTTCAGACGACCACCGGGCATATTGTTCACCGCCGGGTGACAGAGAAGCGGACCAACTGTTGAACAGCATGTCGAAATCAAAGTTGAAGCGGCGCTCCTCGAACTGAGAGGCGTCAACGGAGCGGACCTGCATATCCACACCAACCAGTTTCATGGTGCGTTGCAGGGTCAGCGCCACACGTTCTTCATCTTGAGTACGAACGAGAATTTCGAAGGAAAGAGGCTCTCCTGTTTCGGCGTTTACCAGTTTGCGGTCCTGCAGCTTGTATCCGGCTTCTTGCAGCAGAGAAAGCGCGCCTCTAAGTACCGCGCGATCGCGGCCAGAACCATCCGCCTGAGAGGGACGCCAAGTTCCATCCATTACATCGCTATCAACCGCGCCCTCAAACTCAGCAAGGAGATCGCGTTCTTGTGCACTGGCCGGCTGGCCAATGGAAGACAGCTCGGAATTGTCCCAATAGCCCGCCGTGCGCTGGTAGAGACCGCGGAAGAGCGTGCGATTGATGAAGTCGAAATCAACGAGCATACCCAGCGCCTGCCGGACGCGCTTGTCTTGAAACTGCGGACGACGGGTGTTGAAGGCGAGGCCCAGCATTGGGGCTGGGGTTCCTTTTTCAAAGACGTCTTTGACGACCCGCCCTTCGTTGAATGCTGGAAAGTCGAAACCGGTCTCCCAGGTGGCTGGGTTCCCAATCTGCAAAGCTTCCACATCGCCTTTCTTGAATGCCTCCAACAAGGCATTGCTGTCGCGGAAGTAGTCGATGGAGATCACATCGAAATTGTCAAAGCCGACTTTTACAGGCAGGTCTTTAGCCCAGTAGTCAGGATCACGCTCATAAACCACGCGGCGGCCGGGATCGACTTCTTTAAAGGTATAGGGGCCCGAGCCGACCGGAGGCACCAAGGTGCTTTGGTCAAAGGTGTCTGGATTCGTATCGCTTTTGGAGAAGATCGGAGCCAAAGCAATCAAGAGGGGCAGTTCGCGATCCTTGCCGTCGGCGAAGTGCAACTTGATGGAGCGTTCTCCGGTACGTTCAAACTCCGTGATGCGGCTGTACCAGCCTTTGAATGGCGGGCGTCCTTTCTCACTCATGATCTTCAGTGAGAACTCCACATCTTCCACAGTCACAGGCTTGTCATTGGAGAATTTGGCGGCTGGATTCAGGCGAAATTCTATCCAATTTCTCTCGTCTGGCATCCGTACGGCTTCTGCCAGATGGCCATAAAGCGTGAACGCTTCATCGTTAGATCTTATGAGAAGGCTTTCAAAAATGTTCTGCCCCATCTGGCGCTCTTTCATGCCGCGCGCAGAGGTCCAGGCCCCTTTCAGGATGAACTGGTTCAAGCTGTCGAAGGTACCCTGAACACCAAGCCGGATACGGCCACCCTTGGGCGCATCGGGATTGGCATAAGGAAAGTGTGTAAACCCTTCCGGGAGCGCGGGTTTTCCGTGCATGGAAATTCCGTGACCCCATGGAACGGTCTCATCGGCGAAGGCGGGGGCGCTCACGCTCAAGGGGGCGGCCAAGGCCATGCCGAGAAATGCAGTAAGCATAAAGCGCAGCCTTTTGGTGGAGACAGCGCTTGGGGAACTGCAGAAAGAGACCATTCAGATTTCTCCTAGGGAACTGTTTAGGAATTATGTTTAATATGATTCTGTCACAACGCCAGCCTACCGACCTTTGGAAAAGCCCCCATTCACGGGTATTCTATGCCTAGAAATTTGCCGTGGACATGTTTAAACAGGGGCTAAATGGCATTCCTCTTCGTGCTTTGGTGTTTACTCTGAACCCTTCAAGCGGGTGCACTGGCGCAATCAGCCGCTGTGTTTATGTGGTGGAAGAGAGCTTGTCTCACAGATTTACAGGTCGCCGACATGCACTGTCTTCAGTTATGGTCGGCCGCAAACAATTGAGGGAATTTGGAATGGCCAATCATTTGAAGCGCATTGTTGCTGGTGGGGCAATGGCTGTCGTGGCGGCACTCGGCTTTTCGACTGCTGCGTCCGCACAGGCTCAGCCTGATGATGCTTGGGTAAAGGTGTGTAACACTGATCCGAACTCTAAGAAGGAATTTTGCCTCATCACTCAGGAACTGCGTACCGACACTGGCCAGTTCCTTGCTCAGGCAGTTGTGCGCGAAGTGACCGGCGAAAGCCGCAAGCTTCTGCACCTGGCAGTTCCTCCAGGAATGCTGATCCAGCCTGGCCTGCGTGTTCAGATCGATGCTGCAAACCCGACCGAAGCCAAATACACCATCTGTTTCCCGAATGCGTGTATCGCTGAACTCGTGATTGACGACGCTTTCATCGGTTCCATGAAGCGCGGCAACAAGCTGGTCATCACGACGCTGAACCAGCAGGGCAAGCCACGTCCGTTTGACATGACGCTTTCTGGTTTCACCCGCGTTTACGACGGTGAGGCAATCAAGCCGGAAGAACTGCAGCGCAAGCAAGAGCAGCTTCAGTCCGAACTGCAAAAGCGCGCGGAAGAAGCACGTCAGCGCCTGATCGAACAGCAGCGCAAGGCGAGCGAAGCAGCAAACAACTAAGTTGTTGTTGAGACAACGTTGAACAAAAAACGCCGCTCCGATTGGGGCGGCGTTTCAGACTGCTGACAAAGTGATTGAAAGTCCTCGCTTTATGCGGGGACTTTTGATTCAATGGGGTATGTTGAAGAAACCCTCCCCCCAGCAGACCGCTTTTGAGATGGTCAGTCTCGAGAG